>NZ_SMKR01000014.1 GCF_004348725.1 Kribbella turkmenica | reverse complement strand
GTATGGGCGGTGCGGATGGGGCGGCGGGTGCCGTCGGGGCTGACGACGAGGGTGTTGGGGGCGTCGAGGGCTACCAGGTGTTCGCCGGTGCGGACCACGACGGGGGCCGTGTAGGAGGTGGAGATGGCGGTTCGGCCGGCGGCGAGGCCCTCGAGAACGGCGGTGGGTAGTTCGTCGGGGCCTTCGGCGGAGGCGTCAACGGCTACCCAGGTGGTGGGAGTGCCGGGTGGGGTGAGGGAGGTGTGGTTGTGCCAGTCGCTGCCGCCGATGGGGGTCGTGTCGGTCAGGCCCCAGGCCTGCCACCAGGCGATGGGGCCGCCCCAGCGATGGTCGAGCCAGCTGGAGTGCCAGACCTCGGCGAGTGGTGGGTGCTCGGGGAGTGGTTGACGCCAGGAGTCGTCGCCGCCGAGTGGGTGGTTGATCGAGAGCAGTCCGCCACGGCGGGCGACCTCGGAGACCCAGGTGGCGGCCGGACGGCGGAAGTCGATCACGCCGATGTCGCCGAACGCGTTCGCGTGGCCGGAGTCGGTCGTCACCTCCTGGCCCGGGACCAGCCCGATGCCGAAGGTCTTCCCGAGCGCCGGCAGCTCGGCGTGGTGGGCGATCGTGTTGTGGTCGGTGACCGCCAGGACGTCGAGACCGGCCGCCACACCGAGAGCCGCGAGGTTGGCGATCGGCGTGGAGCCGTCGGAGTGGAGCGAGTGCGCGTGGAAGTCGCCGGCCACCCACTTCAGTCCAGGAGCAGCGGGCAGCGTACGACGCGGAGGCCGAGGAGGTACGGCGATTGCCGCGGTCGCGTCGGCGTACTCCGCGAGACCAGGCACCACGGAGACCGAACCGGTCACCGCCTCGACGACGAGTTCGACACCCTCCACGGGGAGACGGTGCAACCCGATGACCACCCACCACGTGCCCGGCTCGAGGTCGCCGGGCAGGTATCCCGGGGTCGCCGCGGCCGGAGTGATGGCGAACGTACGCCGTGCTCCGCCGGACCATCCTCGCCAGCCGCCGGCGCCCTCGCAGCCGATGTCGATGACCGTTCTCTCGATGTCGGGGACGGTCAGCGTGACAAGCAGACCGGGGCAGTCCACCGGGATGTCGACGGGCAGCGAGTGCCAGATGGACTCGGCGCGGTCGTCGAGCGTCCAGCGACGGCGGTACGACGTGAGTGCCATCAGGCGAGCGTGGCCGGCTGCCGGGCGAGCAGTTCGCCGGACTCCCGGTCGTACAAGAGCACCCGTGATGCCGGTGCGGTCAGTACGACGGTGGCGCCGGGCTCTGGTTCTTGCTCCTCCGGAACCGTCACCCCGATCAAGGAGCCGTCGCAGTCGACGCTCACCAGGGACTGGGTGCCGAGGTTCTCGGCCACCACGACCTGGCCGCGCAGCGCCGGGCCGGTGACGTCACCGATGGCGAGGGTCAGGTACTCGGGGCGGATGCCGACCGTCACCTCCGCCCCCGCGGGTGCCGAATAGGTTGCTGCGGGCAACGAACCCCCGGCGATCGAGACCGTGCCGGCGGGCCCCGAGTCCGGACGCGATCCGTTGCCCCCCGCAACCCCGGCTGTCCCGCCGGAGGCGGAGGCGGAGCCGGCGGAGGCGTGGGTGGTTGCCGGGGTCGGGGTGGCCGTGGCTGCGACGGTGCCGGGGAGCAGGTTCATCGGGGTGGAGCCGATGAAGTTCGCCACGAAGGTGTTGCTGGGCCGGGCGAAGACCTCCCGTGGTGAGCCGAGTTGCCGGAGCTTGCCGGATTCCATCACCGCGATCCGGTCCGCGAGCGCCAGCGCCTCGGCCTGGTCGTGGGTGACGAACACCGTGGTGATTCCCAGGTCCCGCTGCAGTTTCTTCAGGAACGTCCGCGCCTCGAGCCGCAGCCGGGCGTCCAGGTTCGACAGCGGCTCGTCCAGCAGCAGCACCTTGCCCTGGGACGCGATGGCCCGCGCCAGCGCGACCCGCTGCTGCTGACCGCCCGACAGTTGCCCGGGCTTGCGTTCCAGCAGACCCTGCAGCGACAGCTCACCAGCAGTCCGCTCCGCCGTCTCCGCGCGAGTCGACGCGGCGACCCGTCGTACCTTGAGCGGGTAGGTGATGTTCTCGGACACGTTCATGTGCGGGAACAGGGCGTAGTCCTGGAAGACCATCGCCACGCCGCGCTTGCCCGGCTCGGTCCGTGTCACGTCCGTCGCGTCGATCCGGACCGTGCCCTCGGTGGCCTGTTCGAGGCCCGCGATCGTCCGCAGCAGGGTGGTCTTGCCGCACCCGGACGGGCCGAGCAGGGCGAAGAACTCGCCGTCCTCGACGTGCAGGTCCAGCCCGTCGACGGCGCGGACGCCGTTCGGGTAGACGGTCGCGAGGCCCTCGATGTCGATGCCCGCCATCAGCTCTTGATCCCTCCATGGAAGCGGAACCCGTACCGCGAGTTCACCAGCAGGTACAGCACGACGACCGGGATCGAGAACAGCAGCGAGAACACCGGCAGCACCTGCAGGTTCACGCTGCCGCCCTCGTCGGTGAGGGTCTGCATGAGCACCGCACCGGGCTGCAGCTCGATCGACCGGATGAGCAGGAAGGGCACCAGGAAGTTGCCCCAGGAGTTGACGAACGCCCAGACCATGATGGTGGCCAGGCCGGGCCGCGCCACCGGCAGGACGACGTCCCGCAGGATCTGGCCGGTGGACGCGCCGAAGACCCGCGCGGACTCCTCGTACGACTTCGGCACCGCGTCGACGAAGTCCTTCAGAATGAAGATTGCCGCTGGCAACAGCCCGCCGGTCATCACGAGCGCGACCCCGAACCGGGAGTCGATCAGGCCGAGCTGGAACATCATCACGAAGATCGGCACCATCGCCGCGGTCCCGGTGACGACCGACGACAGCAGCAGCAGTCCGTACAGCAACGCGTCCCGGCCGGGGATCCGCACCCGCGACAACGCGTACGACGCCAACGCGGCGAACGCGGTCACGGCGACCGCGGTGGTCACGCAGATGACGAGCGAGTTCACCATCGAGCGCATCGCGTACGGGTGCTCGAGCGTCTTGCGAACGTTCTCGAACGTCCAGTCCGGCCAGTGCACACCGAGCCCGGGCGAGGCGTCGAACGGCGCCGACGCGATCCACAGCATCGGTACGGCGAAGAACAGTGTGATCGCGCAGATCAGGACGTAGAAGCCGATCCGGCGCACCACGAACGTGGTCACGAGCGCCTCCTCAGCAGCCGCAGGTAGATCAGCGAGACCAGCAGGTTCGCGATCAGCAGCAGGAACGAGATCGCCGAGGAGTAGCCGAGCTCACCGCCCTGCAGCGCGACGTTGTAGATGTAGACCGGCACCGTCTCGGACTCGTGGTTCGGCCCGCCCTTGGTGAGCAGGAACGGCGAGAAGTCGTTCGCGGTCCACAGCGAGATCAGCAGCGTGTTGGTGAGCACGTGGCCGCGGATGTGCGGGAACACCACGTCCCGCAACGTCTGCCAGCCCGACGCTCCCACCATCCGCGCCGACTCCAGCTGGGACGGCGGGACCGCCTGCAGCGCGGAGGAGTAGAGCATCATCGAGAACGCCGTACCGCGCCAGGTGTTGAAGATCACCAGGCACGCCATCGGGTAGTCGATCAGCCACGCGGTCCCCGGCGTACCGAGGATGCCGTTGAGGGTGCCGCCGTCACGGTCGAAGAAGGCCACCCACAGGTAGGCGACCACCGTCGACGGCAGGATCCAGGCCAGCAGCACGAAGGCCTCGACGGTCCGGCGGACGGCGGGCCGCGTACGCCGCATCACCCAGGCCAGCGTGAAGCCGAGGATGTTCTGGCCGATGATCGCGGAGCCGAGGACGAACAGCAGCGTCAGCCAGAGCGCGTTGTGGAAGAGCGCGTCGTCGAGGGCCTTGGTGTAGTTCGACAGGCCGACGATCGACGGCGCCACCGCCTCGACACCGGTCAGCCGGTAGTTGGTGATGCCGATGTAGATCGTCCAGATCGCCGGGAAGACCAGGAACGCGCCGATCAGCAGCAGGGCCGGCGCGACGAAGCCGAGGGCCCGGCCGACGCCGAGCCCCGCGACGTCGACGGCCGGACCGCGCCGCTCCGGTCCTGGTCCGGCCGAGCCTCCCGGCCCGGCCGGACCGCGATCCTGGACCGGTTCGACCGGTACAGGTGCGGAAGCCGACGTCATCAGTTGCCGGCGACCTTGTCCTTGCCGCCGGCCGCCGCCTCGACCGCCTTCTGGTACGCCATCGCCGCGGCCTCGGTCGTCTTGCCGCCGACCACGTCCGCGGTCGCCTGCTGCAGCGCGGCCGAGATCTTCGGGTATTCCGCCAGGCCGGGCCGGTACTGCGTGATCGGCAGCACCCTGGTGGCGACGAAGTTCAGCATCGGGTCGCCGGCCAGCACCTCGGCGTTGACGTCGTTGCGCTGGGTGATCTTGGCCGCGCCGTCCAGGGACGCCTTCACCATCTCGGCCGAGTTCATGAACTGGAGCAGCTCCCAGGCCTGCTGCGGGAACTTGGTGTTCGGGTTGATCGCGGTCGCGCCGCCGCCGGACATCGAGACGAAGTCCTGGCCGTCGACGCCGGCGCCCGGCAGGGCGGCCGGGACCAGCGCGTAGCCCACGGCGGTGTCGCGGTCGGCCATCTTGGCCACGCCCTCCTTCGGCTCGACCACGCTGCGCCAGAAGTAGTCGCCCTCGAGCAGGATGCCGATCTTGTTCGCGGCGAACTGGGCGAAGGACTTGTCCCGGCCCTTGGCCTCGCGCTGCAGCACCGGGTCACCGAGACCGGTGGTGTAGATCTTCCGGTAGAAGTCGAGCACCTGGCGCAGCTTCGGGGTGTCGCCCAGCCACTTGCCGTCGGGGTTGATGCCGGTGCCGGTGCCGACCAGCAGCGGCAGCACGCCTTGCATCGTGGTCGCCTCGCCCATCGCCGTACCGGCGTTGAGCTGGATCGGCGTGACCCCGGGGAGCTTCTTCAGCGCCTCGCCGGCCGCGATGATCTCGTCCCACGACTTCGGCTGCCAGTCGGCGGGCAGTCCGGCCTGCTGGAAGAGCTTCTTGTTGAAGTAGAGCACCCGGCCGTCGGTGCCGCCGGGGACGCCGTACCGCTTGCCCTCGAAACTGCCGAGCTGCTGGACCGCCTCCGGGATCTGCTTCCAGCCGTCCCAGTCGTCCACCTTGGCGGCGTCGCCGACGGTGTCGGTGAGCGGCTTGATGTAGCCGGCCTGGGCGAACTCGCCGACCCAGATGCCGTCGATGTTGAACAGGTCCGGGCCGGACTTGTTGGACAGGTCGAGCGACAGCTTCTGCTTGTAGACCTCGTCGTCGGAGCCGTCTCCCTGGAACCTGACCGTGACGTCGACGCCCTTGCCCTTCTGCTCGGCGACGAACTTCGGGATCAGCACGTCCTGCACGAACGTCGCGCCGGCGCTGTTCTTGCCGCCCTTGACCGAGTTCGAGCCGATGGTGAGCTCGACCTTGGTGGCGTCGGCGTTGCGGTTGGCGTCCTGGTCGCCGCTGCCGGACTCGGACGAGCCGAGGCAACCGGTGAGCAGGGCGAGAGCCGCGGCGCCCAGGACGGCCGGGGAGTAGGGCCTCAGTGATCGCATCAGGGGGTCTCCTTGCGAGGTTCGGTGCTGCGAAGTGCCGGTCAAACAGTGACACTCGTCCGCGACGATGTGAAGACTTTTACCAGACGCCGGAGAAAACGTTGTCAATCATTGCCCGGATGCCGCCGGCAACCTTTCGGCCCGGCGTACGGCGGGTGACGGCCGGTTATCGGGGATGCGGGGCCCACGTCAAATCGCGCGCTCGCGGCGTGCGTTGCGGAAGGGTTAAAGAGTCCTCAAGGTTCTATGGCAACAGGTAGCTGACTAGATACACAAAGTAACAACAACCTGTAGCGTCCTTGCCGATCGGTTCAGTGGATCGGAGGTGAAAGACATGCTGTTGCACGGACTGGCTTGCCTTCTCGAGGACCTGCTCTGGCACTGCCACCATCACTGCTGGTGGTGACAGGCCCGGCCGACTGGTGACGGACGCAGACGAGACGGGCGGACGGTGACCACGACCCGAGGCTCCCGCTGACGCGCAAGCAGCGGGGATCCACAGGCCGAACCCGAGCACCGGTTCCGGACCGCATCATCACCAGACCACAACTGAAGGAGGTGTCGATCCGAAGGAGTGAGAACGACAGCCGGCCCCGACGACGTCGGGGCCGGCTGTCCTCTGTGTGGCTGAGAATCCTCCTCGCGGATCAGCGCTGAGCCAGCTGCATCATCTGCTTCGGCAGCACCGACATCTGAGCCGGGATCGGCGTCTTCGGCCGCACCAGCTCGAGCAGACTGGATGCGGCGTTCGCGATCGGCAGTGGCAGGGCCAGGCCCAGGGAAGCCAGCAGCGCGTTCACGAGTGCCAGCACCGCACCCAGGATGTCCAGACCCGGGAGCGGCAGCGCGCTCCAGCCCTGGACCGGTGAGCCCGACGCGGACATGCTGCCGGTCGGCTGTGCCTGCTTGGCTTTCCCCTGGCCGAGCAAGGACGTCAGGGCGAGACCACTGGCGGCGTTCACGAACGTGCCGGCGCTCTCGTCGTAGCTCCACTTTTGCCCGTCGCCGTCACGGCAGGGCAGCACCAGCAGCGGCGCGTCGGCCGGAACCTTGGCCAGATCCGCCCCGCTGTCCAGGCAGGCGCCGGTCGAGGCAAGGGCGCCACCGACGCTCTTGCTCATCGCCACCTGCAGCTGGCCGGAGTCGGTGTAGATCCACTCCTGGGTCTTGCCCTCCTTGCCCGGGGCGCAGGCCATCATGACCGCCATCGGGACCTTGGCGGCCGCGACGAAGGTGAGGCAGTACCGCGTGTCGGAGCGGGTGGCGATCTGTTTCGCCACGCCGACCTCGACCCCCGGAGATGCCGATGGGGCCGGCTCCGGGTTCGCGGCCTGCGCCGGTACGGCGGTGGCCAGCGCGACGCTGACGGCGAGAACCGTCACGCCGGTACGGCTCAACAACTTACGGATGATCAAGACAACCTCCAGAGGTCGTACCATCTCGCGGCGTCAGGTCGTCGGGACCCCGATCGCGCGAGTCCGCCCGGCTCCGGCTCCGGTACCGCGGCGACACCCTGTGCGCTCAGGGTGAGCTGCGGGTCGGTCCCCCGTGAGGAGGCGGTATGGCCCGGACGGCCGATGGTGACTCAACGCTACGTTGACGCCACAACCAGTAAGGCACAGGAGGCTGCCGGGTGGTTATGGCTGAACTGGGAAACTTGATGCCAATGGCAACTAACTGCCAGCATGAAATCGTTGCGCAGGGCATCGAAATCGGGCCGCAGGATCGCCGTGCCGCGGCCGAGCGGTGGCTGTGCGCCGATCGAAACCTTACGGCAATCTGTGGAGATCCGGTAGCTCCGGGCGTTGTTCGATGCCGTCGGCAACAGAGTCTCAGTGCGGCTGTTTGGTCTCGGTGGAGCCGTCGGCGGTGGGCCGCTCGGTGGCCAGGTGGTCGTCCGCCGGCGGCTGGTCTCGGTCGGTGCTGAGCTCGGGAGCGGCGTCGCGGTCGACGTCACTCTCGGTGACTGCGGCGGTCTTGGTGTCCTCGGTGGTCTCCGTGGTCTCTGCCTGGGCGCGGAGCTCGCGGATCTCCTTGCGGCGGCGGTAGCCGCGGCCGAGTCCCTTCTTCGTCAGCCACAGGCCGAGGATCAGTGTCGCGCCGGCCAGCCCGCCGAGGACGAACACGGTCGCGACCGACACGCCGAAGTCGACGCCGAAGACCTCCATCGTGGTCGACAGGGTCGACGTCGCGACGACTCCGAGACCGAACAGGACGGCAAGGATGATGAGGACGATTCCGAGAACGGCCATCACGGGCTGCCTCTCTGCCAGCCGCGGCTGGCTGTTCAGGCCTCACTGCTGAGCAATGCGGTGAGCAGCGCGACCGCGCCGCTCTTGTCGAGTGGGGTGTTCTGGTTCCCACATTTCGGCGACTGTACGCAGGACGGGCACCCGTCCGCGCACTCACAGTGTGCAATCGCCGCACGTGTCGCGGTCAACCACTCGCGCGCCGCGGCGTACCCGTGCTCGGCGAATCCGGCGCCGCCCGGATGGCCGTCGTACACGAAGACCGTGAGGCAGCCGGTGTCGGCGTGCCGGGCGGTGGAGACGCCGCCGATGTCCCAGCGGTCGCAGGTGGCGAACAGCGGGAGCAGCCCGATCGACGCGTGCTCGGCCGCGTGGGCCGCCCCTGGTACGTCGTCCAGGCCGAGGGTGGCCACGCACGAGTCGGGCACGCTCCACCAGACCGCCTTGGTCCGCAGGGTGCGTTCGGGCAGGTCGAGCGGCTGTTCGTCGAGTACGTCGCCGGTCGCGATCAGCTTCCGCTGGAACGAGATCACCTGGCTCGTCACCTGGACCCAGCCGCGGGACAGCTCCGCCGTACCCCAGGTGCAGGTCTCCTCGGTCGCCAGGATGCTGATCTCGGTCACGTCCCGGGCGAAGGTGGTGTAGTCCGGTGCGGCCGGCTCGACGACGGCGGCGTACCCCTCGAGGTCGAGGGTCTTGACCAGGTAGGACTCACCGGCGTGCACGTAGACCGCGCCCTCGTGCACCGACGAGTGGGCCGAGCCGCCGTCGACCGTGCCGAGCAGGCGACCGGTCTGGTCCTCGACGATCTGCACCGTCTTGCCGCCGGCCGAGCGGATGTCGATCGCGTCCACCGCCCGCTCGCGCCGGGTCCAGAACCAGCCGTGCGGCCGCTCCCGCAGCAGGCCCTGGCGGACCAGTTGGGCGATCACGGCGGGCGTCGTACTGCCGAAGATCTCGTGGTCCGCGGCGGTCAGCGGCAGCTCCTGGGCGGCGGCGCAGAGTTGGGGGCCGAGCACGTACGGGTTCTCCGGGTCGAACACCGTCGCCTCGACCGGACGTCCGAAGATCGCCACCGGATGCCGCACCAGATAGGTGTCGAGTGGATCGTCGCGGGCGACCAGGAGGGCGAGCGCGTCACCGCCGGCGCGGCCGGCGCGTCCGGCCTGCTGCCAGAGCGATGCGCGCGTCCCTGGCCAGCCGGACAGCAGTACGGCGTCCAGCCCGGCGATGTCGATGCCCAGCTCGAGAGCGTTCGTGGCGGCGACACCGGTGAGTCCACCGCTCTGCAGCATGCCCTCGAGGCGACGGCGTTCCTCCGGCAGGTAGCCGGCCCGGTACGCCGACACCTGGTCGGCCAGCCCGGGGTCGAGCTCGATGAGGTTCTCCCGCGCTGTCATGGCGACCGACTCGGCCCCGCGCCTCGACCGGACGAACGCCACCGTCCTGACCCCGGTGACCACGAGGTCGGTCAGCAGGTCGGCCACCTCGGCAGTGGCCGAGCGGCGTACCGGAGCGCCGTTCTCGCCGCGCAGGGAGGTCATCGGCGGCTCCCACAGACCGAACGAGATACCGCCACGCGGCGAGCCGTCGTCCACGACCTCCACCATCGGCAGGCCGGTCAGCCGCTCACCGGACACCGCCGGCTCGGCGACTGTCGCCGATGCGCAGACGAAAACCGGATGAGCGCCGTACTGCGCGCAGATCCGCCGGAGCCGCCGCAGTACGCCGGCCACATGGGCACCGAAGACCCCGCGATAGTGGTGGCACTCGTCGACCACGACGTACTGCAGGCAGCCGAGGAAGCGCGCCCAGCGCTGGTGGTTCGGCAGGACCGAACGGTGCAGCATGTCCGGGTTGCTGAGCACGTACGTCGCGTGGTCGCGGGCCCAGTCGCGTTCGGTGCGTTCCGAGTCGCCGTCCAGCGTGGCCGCTCGCAAGCCGGGCACCGTGTACGACGAGACTGCCCGGAGCTGGTCGTGCGCCAAGGCCTTCGTCGGCGACAAGTACAGAACAGAGGCCGTCCGGCGATGCGGTGAGGCGGCCTGGGCGATGCTCAACGTGGCGAACGCGGGCAGCAGGTACCCGAGTGACTTGCCCGACGCCGTTCCGGTCGCGACCACTACGTGCTTCCCGGCGTACGCCGCCTCGGCGGTGGCGGCCTGGTGCGTCCAGGGCGCGGTGATCCCGGCGTCCGCCAGCTGACCGAGGACCTCGGCCGGCACCCACCGCGGCCAGTCGCACGTCCGTCCGGGCCGCGACGGCACGGACTCGACGTGGGTCAGCCGGTCGTCACGGCCGACGGCAAGGCGCTTCAGCACCGCCGCCGCCTCACCACCCGCACGCATACGGCGAGCCTAGTGCCGGCCACGGACAGCAGCAGTCCTGGTGCACGGGTCACCTGCACGCGCCGGATGCACGCGGCATTTTGGGGGTGGACGTCGACGCGAGGTGTCGCGAGATGAAAGAGTTTTCGGAGACGGCCCTACTCACGGTCCGTACATGGTTGAATGCAGCAGTTCACGGGATCGGAGGCCGAAGTGGATCTGTCGCTCAACGCGCGCGCCGAGGGCGGGCGGACCGTCATCGAGGTGGCGGGGGAGATCGACGTCTACACCGCACCGAAGCTCCGCGAGAAGATCGCCGCGCTCGTCGACGACGGTGTCCACCACCTGGTGATCGACCTGGAACGCGTGGAGTTCCTGGACTCCACCGGCCTCGGCGTTCTCGTCGGCGGACTGAAACGGGTGCGCACCCACGACGGATCGCTGTCCCTGGTCTGCACCCAGGAACGGCTGCTGAAGATCTTCCGGATCACCGGCCTGACCAAGGTCTTCGACATCCATCCGGACGTCGCCTCAGCGATCTGATCCACGCGAAAGGTATCCCTGGTACTACGAAGAGTGAACCTCTTGATTGACACCGAAGGTATGGCGTAGACCACCCACTCGTCAGGTCTGGTCGGATACCCGTTAGAGTGACCCACCGCGCCAGTCACGGCGCTGTGTCGTATTTCCCCAACCCTTCGGTTGCGGCAAACGGGGGCCGTCAGACCCGGGAGGGTTGCCTACAAGGAGGACGGATGTCCGCGCTGCTTGCACAAGCGGTGGATCTTTCGTCGAGCAACACCACCCTGGTGATCGTCGTCGGAGTGATCGCGCTCCTCGCGGTCGCCATTGCGATGGTCTTCCGGGGCCAGGTGCTTGCCGCGAACGATGGCACCGAGAACATGAAGACGATCGCCGCGGCGGTCCAGGAAGGCGCATCGGCGTACCTGAACCGGCAGTTCCGCACCCTGTCGGTCTTCGCCGTGGTCGCGTTCCTGTTGCTGTTCCTGCTGCCTGCGCACAGTGACGGCGGCAACGAGACCACGCTGAAGATCTTCCGGTCCGTCTTCTTCCTGGTCGGTGCGGGTTTCTCCGCCCTGATCGGCTACCTGGGCATGTGGCTCGCGACGCGCGCCAACGTCCGGGTCGCCGCGGCGGCCCGGGACGAAGGCCGCGACCCGGCGATGCGGGTCGCGTTCCGGACCGGCGGCACCGTCGGTATGGCGACGGTGGGCTTCGGCCTGTTCGGCGCCGCGCTCGTCGTCCTGCTGTTCAAGGGTGACGCCCCGACCGTGCTCGAGGGCTTCGGTTTCGGTGCCGCCATGCTCGCCATGTTCATGCGTGTCGGCGGCGGTATCTTCACCAAGGCCGCCGATGTCGGTGCCGACCTGGTCGGCAAGGTCGAGCAGAACATCCCCGAGGACGACCCGCGCAACGCGGCCACCATCGCCGACAACGTCGGTGACAACGTGGGAGACTGCGCCGGTATGGCGGCCGACCTGTTCGAGTCGTACGCCGTGATGCTGGTGGCATCGCTGATCCTGGGCAAGGCCGCCTTCGGCGAGCAGGGCCTGATCTTCCCGCTGATCGTGCCGGCCATCGGTGCGGTCACCGCCGTCATCGGGGTCTTCCTGACCCGCCCGCGCACCGGCGAGAACGGTCTGCGGACGATCAACCGGGCGTTCTACATCTCGGCGATCATCTCCGCGGTTCTCTGCGCCGTGGCCGCGTTCGTCTACCTGCCGAGCAGCTTCGGCGAACTGACCGGTGCGACCGACGCGATCGCCGCCCACGACGGCGACCCGCGGCTGATCGCGACCGTCTCGGTGCTCATCGGCATCGTGCTGGCCGCGGTCATCCTGGCGCTGACCGGCTACTTCACCGGCACCGAGGACAAGCCGGTCAAGGACGTCGGCAAGACCTCGCTGACCGGAGCGGCGACCGTCATCCTGTCCGGTATCTCGGTCGGTTTCGAGTCGGCCGTGTACACCGCGCTGGTGATCGCGGCCGCCGTGTACGGCGCCTTCCTGGTCGGCGGCTCGGGTGTCGTCGCACTGTTCGCGATCGCACTGGCCGGTTGTGGTCTGCTCACCACCGTCGGCGTCATCGTCGCGATGGACACCTTCGGCCCGGTCTCCGACAACGCCCAGGGCATCGCCGAGATGTCCGGTGACGTGGACGGCGAGGCGGCCCAGATCCTGACCGAGCTGGACGCCGTCGGCAACACCACCAAGGCGATCACCAAGGGCATCGCGATCGCGACCGCCGTGCTCGCCGCGACCGCGCTGTTCGGCTCCTACACGGACTCGATCTACGCGGTGCTGAACGACGCGGGCGACGCGGCGTTCAACGCGGACGCACTGGTGTTCGACCCGTCCACCCTGGTCGGCATCATCATCGGTGCCGCCGTGGTGTTCATGTTCTCCGGTCTCGCGATCAACGCCGTCGGCCGGGCCGCCGGTGCGGTCGTCTACGAGGTCCGTCGCCAGTTCCGCGACATCCCCGGGATCATGGAGGGCACCGGCAAGCCGGAGTACGGCAAGGTCGTGGACATCTGCACCCGCGACTCGCTGCGTGAGCTGGCCACCCCGGGGCTGCTCGCGATCCTGGCGCCGATCGCCGTCGGCTTCGGCCTCGGTGCCTCGGCGCTGGCCGGTTACCTGGCCGGTGCGATCGCGTCCGGCACCCTGATGGCGGTCTTCCTGGCCAACTCCGGTGGTGCCTGGGACAACGCCAAGAAGCTGGTCGAGGACGGTAACCACGGCGGCAAGGGTTCGCCCGCGCACGAGGCCACCGTCATCGGTGACACCGTCGGTGACCCGTTCAAGGACACCGCCGGGCCGGCCATCAACCCGCTGATCAAGGTGATGAACCTGGTCTCGGTGCTGATCGCCCCGGCCGTCGTCGGCATGTCGGCGATCGGCGAGGACACCAACACCCCGCTGCGGATCGGCATCGCCCTCGTGGCGGTCGCGATCCTGGTCGCGGCCGTGATCGTCTCCAAGCGCCGGGAGTCGGTCATCGCCGACACCCCGGCCGAGGTGAACGCCGCCGCCTGATCCGGGCAAGCAGCGCAACGGCCCGCCGGTCTTCCGGCGGGCCGTTCCGCGTCCTCGGGCGGCTCGCCGATGGCTGGACCCGGACAGGACGCCCATCTACTGTCGTCGTACGACGGAGGACGCTCGTGGGCCGGCGTCCGAGCGGCAGGGAGGTGACGGTGCCCCGGCGACAGGACAGAGGCTCGGTTCCTTCCTGGCGGGCGAGGACTGCCCGGATCTCCGCGCTCCTGCTGATCGTGGTCGCGGGGATGCTGGCGGTGGTCCAGCCGGCCGGCGCGACGCCGACGCAGCCGGACGTCGGCTACCTGAACGCGGCCCACCAGGCGAACCTGACGATCATCCAGGCCGGAGAGGTGGCCAAGACCAAGGGCCGGACCGCGTGCGTACGGCGCGCCGGCGCCGTGATGGAACGGGACCATCGCAAGCTGGCCGCCCAGGAGCTCGAGGCTGCCACCCAGCTCGGAGTCGGGCTGGTCACCATCCCGTCACTGGCGCAGCGGGAGAGGCTGGACGCCCTCGCCGCCAAGGCCGGGACCTCCGGGTACGACGCCGCCTGGCTGGCGTTCCAGCGGCAGGAGCACGAGGCGCTCCTGAAGTTGATCGAGGAAGAGCTGGCGAAGGGGACCGACCAGACCGTCAAGTCAGTGGCTCGGGGCGCCCAGCCGGTCGTCGAGATGCATTTGCGGATGGTGTCCGGCTCCTGCCGTGCCGAGACCGGTTCCCCGATCGTGTCCACCGGCGAGGGCGGCCAGGTCGCCGACGCCGAGCGAACCCGTTCACGGACCGCGCTGGCCTTGCTCGGCATCGGCGTACTGCTCCTGCTCGTCGGCAAGCAGGTCCGGGTACGGCGACGCCTGGTCGGGGCCGCGGCGGTCGTCGCCGCGCTGGTCATGGTGTTCGGCGGACCTGGTGACGGCGGACAGGTGCCGGAGGCGGGAGCGGCGGTATCGGACCGGGAGGCGGCGATTCCGCCGGTCCGGCTGACCCTGCCCGGGTACCTGGAGGCGCCGGTGATGCCGGTCGCGACCGCCCGGGACGGTCACCTGCAGGTGCCGAAGTCGACCGCCGACGTCGGCTGGTGGGCGGCCGGCGCGGCGCCGGGTTCGGCCGGCGGCACGGTGCTGCTGGCCGGCCACGTGGACTCGGCCCGCGGGCGCGGGGTGTTCGCCGCGCTGTCGAAGGTGCCGGTCGGGGCCAGGGTCTCGGTGAAGTCGGGGGACGGCGACGTGCACTGGTACCGCATCGTGGCTCGCCGGACCTACCGGCAGAGCGCACTGCCGGCCGATCTCTTCCGCGGTGCCGCGAGACCCCGGCTGGCGTTGGTGACCTGCACCGGTTCGTACGACCGCGCGGCGCACCGTTACAGCCACAACCTGGTGCTTTACGGCGTACCGCTGGATTGACGCTTGGTGATTTCGCGATAAACCTCAGGTGGACGTCGGCCGGTGATATCCCGAAGTACCGCCGGGCGTCGACTTTCGGCTGATGTGGCCGGTGGGGTGGATAAGGGATCGTCGGGGTGGTGGTCAGGGCTTTAACCGATGGCTGCGCGGCCCGGCCGGGCGGCAGAATCAACCCACGGGTGGACACACCGGATCCGCCCCGGGGCCGATGTTCTGGCCCGGTCAGACCTCGATACTGAATGCGACACTGACCGTCCGACGACCGACCAGCGCGCCACCGAACGAGGAGTACGGCGATGATCGAGGCACAGGGCCTCACCAAGCGATACGGCGCAACCGTTGCCGTTGACAACCTGTCTTTCGAGGTGAAACCGGGCAAGGTGACCGGCTTCCTCGGCCCGAACGGGGCCGGCAAGTCCACCACCATGCGGATGATCCTCGGCCTGGACACCCCGACCTCCGGCGACGTCCGGATCGACGGCCAGCGCTACCGCGACCTGCACCAGCCGCTGACCAAGATCGGGGCGCTGCTGGACGCGAAGTGGGTGCACCCGAACCGGTCCGCCCGGGCCCACCTGGCCTGGATGGCCGCCTCAAACAAGCTGCCGAAGTCGAGTGTGGACAAGGCGCTGGAGATGGTCGGCCTGACCTCGGTCGCGAACAAGCGCGCCGGTGCCTACTCGCTGGGCATGTCGCAGCGGCTCGGCATCGCCGGCGCCCTGCTCGGCGACCCGGAGGTCCTGCTCTTCGACGAGCCGGTCAACGGCCTCGACCCCGAGGGCATCCTCTGGATCCGGAACTTCATGCACCGGCTGGCCTCCGAGGGCAGGACCGTGCTGGTCTCCAGCCACCTGCTGTCCGAGATGGCGCAGACCGCCGAGGAACTGATCGTCATCGGCCGCGGCAAGCTGATCGCGCAGAGCTCCACGCAGGAGTTCGTCGACCGCGCCAGCGGCACCACGATCAAGGTCCGCAGCCCGCAGCTGGACCAGCTGGCCGGCGTCCTCAACCAGCAGCAGCTCGTCACCCGGATCGAGGACGTCGACAAGCAGGGCAAGGCGCTGTTCGTCGAGGGCGACCTGACCACCGACCAGATCGGTGAGGCGGCCGCCGCGCACGGCATCGTCCTGCACGAGCTGACCCTGCAGCGCGGCTCGCTGGAGCAGGCGTTCATGCAGATGACCGGCGACTCGGTCCAGTACCACGCACACGACGAGCTCGCCCACGTCGGCGACGTCCGCCTCGATGCGCCGTCGAACGTCGAGGTCGTCTCTGGTCCGAAGGAGGACAACTGACATGTCGCTGATCACCGTCGAGCGGATCAAGCTCTTCTCCACCCGGTCGCCGTGGTGGTGCATGATCATCGCGGCCGTCCTGTCCATCGGCCTGGCCGCGCTGGCGACCGGGTTCGCGACCGGCCCGGACGAGGCCCGGGTGACGCCGGCGATGACGCAGTTCGGCGTCGGCCTCGGGCAGATGGTCATCATGGTGATGGCCGCGCTCGCGGTCACCACCGAGTACCGGTTCGGCACCATCCGGACCAGCTTCCAGGCCGTCCCGCAGCGTGCGGCCCTGCTGCTGAACAAGACCGTCGTCGTGGCCACGCTGGCCGCGGTCGTCGGCCTGGCCGCCTCCTGGGGCTCCTGGGCCGTCGGCAACCTGCTGGCGCCGAGCGCCGACATGGCGATCAACACCAACGCCGAGTGGCGGCTGATGTTCGGCCAGGCGTTCGTCTACGCGCTGTCCGCGATCTTCGCGATCGCGGTCGGCATCCTGATCCGGCAGAGCGCCGGTGCGATCGCGATCCTGATCCTGTGGCCGCTGCTGGTGGAGAGCCTGCTGCCGCTGATCCCGAAGATCGGCGACGACCTGCAGAAGTGGACGCCGTTCACCAACGCGAACCAGTTCCTCAACGGCGAGCAGGACATGGGCCTGGCCGGAGCGGAGGCGGCCGGCGCGTCGACCGCGCTGTCGCCGTGGTGGGCGCTGGCGTACTTCGCCGCCTGGGGCATCGGTCTGCTGATCATCGCCCTGGCGGCCGCCAGCAAGCGCGACGCCTGACAAGTCGACCCCGGCCGAGGTTGAGGGGCCCTGGCCGGGGACGCGAGGCCCGGCCGGGCTGAGGGGTCCCGGCCGCTACGGCCCGTGGATCATCCGGGAGGACCGGGTGGACCACGGGCCGTTCCCCGTTGCCGTTCGCGGTGTCGCCGTACCCGGACCGGCTGGTTCCGGAATCGGTCGCCGGGGCTGGCGGGTCGGGCTGGAAAGCGTTTAGCCTGCCGCGCATGAACGACTGGGCGCGGGTGCGCGCCGACGACTACGCCGTCCCGACCGATCGTCCGCTGACCGATCTCGTCGCCGAGCTGTCCGGGCTGCTGCGCTCACCCGACCCGGCGGTGCGGGACACCCAGGCGTACGCCGTGCTCGCCACCTGGATCGGCCGCGGGGTCCTGTCCACGGACCAGCTCACCGCACTCGGGAACGAGATGGTCACCCGGTTCGCCGACCCGGAGATCCAGGCCCGGACCTTCGCGCCGCTGATCCTCGACTCGATCGTCTCCACCGGCGTCTTCGAGCCGACCTGGGTGCCGCCGTTCGAGCGCTGGTACGTCGCCGAGGAGGACCTGCGCGGGTACGACGGCAAGCTCGGCTGGTTGCACGCGATCGCCCACGGCGCCGACCTGCTCGGCACCTTCGGCCTGCATCCCGCGGTCGAGCCGGTGCAGATGCTGCGCCTCGGCATCGGCCGGCTGCTGACGCCCACGCCGTACGTGCTGCGCGACCTGGAGGACGACCGTCTCGGCTACGCCCTCGCTGTCACGCTGACCCGCGACGACCTGGCCGACACCGATGCGGTGGAGTGGCTCGATCCCGCCGTACGGGTGCTTGCGAGCCCGCCGGTCGACGGGTTCGCGCCCGAGGTCTCCAACACGATCCGCACGCTGCGGGCGACGTACCTGCTGATCGACCATGGGGTGCGGCTGCCCCGTGGCACGCTCGCCCGGGTCCCGTACGGCGACCAGGTCAAGGCGAAGCTGGCCGAGGTCATCCGCGTGGTCACGCCGTACTACCTCTGAGAAACCTCGGGCGCACCAGACCGCCGGTGGACCGCGCATCCGACTTTCGGGTGGGGTTTCCCTGAAGTGACCCCGAGGTACGGCGTGCCGTGATCCAGGGCACGGTACAGGTGGTATCCGGTGGAGGCGAACCCGTCCCCGTGCGATCGTCTGAGCTGGCAATACCGTGGCCCCCTCCCACGGTGGTGCCAACGCCACTACCGCAGTAGTGCCAACACCATCGGATCTGGTCTCCGGCGACGTTAGTTTTCTGCTGACAAAGCCGTCGGGGGCAGTAGGGCAGAGAGGGCGCGTGGAAGTCATGGTTGCGACATACCTGAAGAAATGGGTCGGCAGCCGGATCTTGAACAGGACCACCCGCAAGGGTGGTCTTGATCTGTCGAAGATGCGGATGTTCCCACGTCAGGTTTCGATGCCGCTCCGCCGCAACGGGGTGGACCCGGTCCCGGAACTGGGACAGGTACGCGAAGCCGAGCCGGTGCACAAACTGGCTCATCTGTTCGGACTCACCGTGTGGGTGGTCAGCGGTCACGCCGAGGCGAAGGCTGTGCTCACCGACACCACCAACTTCAGCAACGACATCCGGCCGCTTGTCGGCTCGGACCCGAACAAGCCGTCCGAGGGCATCGGCGGACTCGGCTTCACCGACCCGCCGGACCACACCCGGCTGCGCAAGCTGCTCACGCCGGAGTTCACCAAGCGCCGGCTCGCCCGGCTCGAACCGGCGATCGAGAAGATCGTCAACGACCAGCTCGACCTGATGGAGGCCAAGGGCCCGGTCGTCGACATCGTCTCCGACTTCGCCTTCAATGTGCCGTTCCTGCTGATCGCCGACCTGCTCGGCGTCGAGGAGTCCGACCGCGACCGCTTTCGGGCGCTCGGGCCGGCCCGGTTCGACCTGTCCGGCGGCGGCATCGGAGTCTTCGGGTCCGCGAGCGAGTCCCGCGACTTCCTCTTCGAGATCGTCCGCAAGCAGCGGGTCGACCCCGGCGACGGGCTGATCGGCTCGATCATCCGCGACCAGGGCGACGCGATCGACGACGTCGAGCTCGGCGGGCTCGCCGACGGCGTCTTCCTCGGCGGGTACGAGACCTCCGCGAGCATGCTCGCCCTCGGCACGCTGGTGCTGCTGCGCGACCCGTCGAACTTCGAGCGGATCCGGGAGGAGCCCGGCGCGGTCGACGTGATCGTCGAGGAACTGCTGCGCTACCTGACCGTCGTACAGGTCGCGTTCCCGCGGTTCGCGCGGCACGACCTCGAGCTGTTCGGCCAGCAGGTGAAGAAGGGCGACCTGGTCGCGGTCTCGCTGTCCGGCGCCGACCGGGACAAGCAGGTCTTCGGCCTCGACGCCGAGGACTTCTACCCCAGGCGCAACGCCCCCGCCGCCCACCTCGCCTTCGGCCACGGCATGCACCGCTGCGTCGGCGCGGAACTCGCCCGGATGGAACTGCGCGCCGCCTTCACCGCTCTCGCACACCGCTTCCCGGACCTGGCCCTCGCGGTCCGCGAGGAGCAGCTGCGCTTCCGCGACTTCTCGATCGTGTACGGCGTGGAGTCGCTCCCCGTGCAACTCCACGCCGCCACGGCCGAACAGGTCGCCGGCTGACCGGCTGACGGCCAACGGACCCCGCTTGCGCGGCGGCTGCTCCCTTGCCGCCTTCGGCGGTGCGCGGATCGGCTCGGTCCGTCGTTCGGAGGACTGCCGAGCCCAAAGAGCTGCTGTTTACCGCTTGCTAGTGCCGCGTCAGAAACGCCGTTGGCTGCAGTTCGACAGGACGTATGCGCCCACTGCCCACGACGCACGCCTGAGCAGACCAGCAATCCGGCTCGATCGCCGGACACCTCCTGTCGAACTGCAGACACCAGCCCGGATCCCCCAACCGTGGACGGCAATGGGGACTGGGGACAGCTGACCAGATGCCCCAGTCCCCATCGGGTGGCGGAGGATCGGCGCAGGCATCCACCACGCGACCACGCTCGTCAACAGTTACGGCCCCAACGTTTCCGGGTGAGGCACCAGGACGACCGACGCAGCACCTCGACATGGCGGGTTGGGAAGGTCGCGTCGCAGTACCGAGAGGACACCGGACGCACCGGCACCATGCGAGATCGCGGCCGCTGCTCACGAGCTCTGGCGTTTCCAGCACTTGCGTGAGGTTCTCCACCTCTGGCGACTGCGAGCGGTCGCGTATTCCGATCCCGGGTACGAGCAGGCAATGGAGGCGGCTCGCGAGGGACGGGACGACGATTTCATCCCGGCCGAGCAAGTGATTCCAGGCTGGTCGGACGAGCTGCCAAGCCGATCGGTGCACCGTGGGACAGCCAGCCCCTAGCTCGACGGTGGCGGCGGAGGTGCTGCGTGGCAGCGGGTGGGTGGATCACCTTCTTTTCGCTTGTTTGGGTGGCACTAGGTGGTCGGTGGCTTGTTCGGGTCGTGACAGATGTGGGGGTGGGTGGTCACAATAGGCGGTCCGGCCCGAGGTGCGGGTGTGGATCAGGGAAGGCCGCCGGCGGGGTATGGGAAGTGGCGAGATGGGGACGGGCGATGCGCTGACGGCCCGGATCGCCGCCGCGATGACGTCGGCGCAGTCGGGTGGGCATGCGACCGCGGCTGCCGAGATCGAGGCGATCCGGGCGGAGCTCGGTGGGGTGCCGAGTTACCAGTTGGCGGCGGCGGAGTACGTCCGTGGAGTGACGGCGCACCATGCCAGCGACGCGGACGAGGCGCTGAAGGCCGTGGACGACTGCATCGCGGTGGCGAAGGCGATACACGAGCCGGGGTGGGAAGCGAACGCGCTGCCGATCCGGATCATCAACCTCGCGCGCAGCGGCCGCGGCGGCGACACCGTCAAGGACCTGGTCACCGCCGAACACGCGCTGAGCCGGACCAAGGACGCCGGGCTGACCGCGTGGGCGCACACCGGCCTCGGCTACGCGTACGACGTTCTCCGACTTTATGAACTGTGCATTCCGCATTACGAGCTGGCGACCCGGCTGGACGCGGACGTGTTCGAGTTGGCCGAGTCACTGGCGATCGACCGGCTGAATCTCGCCGAGACGTACCTGCGCTGGGCGCACGAGCTCGAGCGGCTCGGTGATCCGTCGTACGATCAGGAGATCCAGGAGCGGCTGGCGGCGGCGGCGTACTGGGCGCGGGAGGCGGAGCGGGTCATCGTCGAGGACGAGAGCCAGGAGTTCTGGCGGCTGAGTGCCCGGCTGTGGCTCGCTGCCGCGGCAACGTCCGAGGATCCGGGCAAGGCGGTCACCGAGCTGACCGATTGCCGGGACGAGATCTCCAAGCTGGGCGAGACCGAGCGGCTCGCGATCGCGGGTGCCTACCTGGCCAGGGCGTTGCAGGCGCAGGGCAGGTCGGAGGAGGCACGCGCGGCGGCGGACCGGGCGGCGGACGACCTGATTCCGTTGGCGGATCCGGCCACGCACGTGCTGGTGCTGCAGACCCGGTCGGAGATCGTGGCGGCCGACGGTGGGCCGGGAGCCCTGGCAGGCGTGGATTATGCGCGGTCGGTGGCCCGCGGCTGGTGGAAGGAGCGCCAGCGGGCGCTGAACGCCGTACGGCATGCACTTGTTACGCACGATCTCTCGGCCCGGCACGACGCCGAGTGGCATGCGGCGCGACAGGATCCGCTGACCGGGGTCGGCAACCGGCGGGCGCTGGAGGAGCGACTGACCGCCGCCCGGGACTCGGGGCGCGCGGTGACCGTGCTGGCCATCGACGTGGACGACCTCAAGGCGGTGAACGACACCTACGGGCACGCCTGCGGGGACGAATTGCTGCAAATTGTGGCAAATCTCCTGGTAGAACAGGCGCGAGCGACCGATGCCGTGGTTCGATCGGGTGGCGACGAGTTCATCGTGGTGCTCGACCAGCCGGACGCGAAGGGCGGTGCGCAGCTGGCGCTGCGGATCCGGGCCGCGGTCACGGCGATCGCGGCGTCGACTCCGAAGCCGTGGCTCGGTCGGCTCGGGTTGAGCATCGGCTACGCCGCGACGGCCGAGGGCGTCGACGTGGAGCAGCTGATCGCCACGGCGGACCGCCGGTTGTACGACGACAAGCGCCGCAGGCGGTGAGGCGACAGGGGGTTGAGAGGTGCGCGACACGTCGGGGGTGACCGCACGGATCGCGGCGGCGATGACGCGGGCCCAGTCGGGCAATCCGGCCGAGGCCGCGACCGACCTGAACCGGCTGCTGGCCGAGCTGGGTCACGAGCCGAGCGCCGAGCGGGCCGCCGCCGAGTACGTGCGCGCCGTCGCGGCCCACCACGCCACCGACGCGGTCGAGGCCCTGGACGCGGTCGACGCCTGCATCCGGGCGGCCCGTGCGATCGACGAGCCCGGCTGGGAGGCGAACGCGATCGCGATCCGGATCGTCACCTTGATCCGGACCGGCGAGGGCGGTGACTCGGTCGCCGACCTGGTCGCTGCCGAGAACGCGCTGTCGCGGACGCGCGACCTGGGCCTGGCGGGCTGGGCACACACCGGCCTCGGATACGCCTACGACCTGCTCCGGCTGTACGAGCTGTGCATCCCGCACTTCGAGCTCGCGGCCGAGGGTGACCACGATCCGCTCGGCCTGCCCGAGGCCCCGGCGATCAACCGGCTCAACCTGGCCGAGTCGAACCTGCGCTGGGCGCACGAGCTCGAGCGGCTGGGCGACCCGTCGTACGACGGCGAGATCCGCGAGCGCCGGCGGGAAGCGCACCGGTGGGCGGCCGAGGCGGTCAAGGTGATCGTCCGCGACGACCTGCTCGGGTACTGGCCGATCGCCGGGCGGCTGTGGCTGGCCGCCAGCAACGACGAGGGCGACGCCGCCGAGGCCGTGGTGGTCCTCAAGGACTGCCGCGACCAGCTGGCCAAGCTCGGCGACCTGGAGCTGGCCGCGATCGGCGGCGCCTACCTGGCCAAGGCGTACGCGACACTGGGCCGGCTCGACGACGCGACCGAGGCCGCGCACCGGGCCGGGAGTGACCTGCCCCCGACCTCCGATCCGCCGGTGGAGGCACTGATCCGCCACACGGCTGTGCAGATCGTGGCGGAGTCGGGCGACGCGGGAGCCGAGACAGGCCTGCAGTACGCGCGGGCGATCACCAGGGGCTGGTGGGCCGAGCGGTTGCGCGGCCTGTACGCCGTACGGTCGGCGCTGGCCAACCACGAGCTCTCGATCCGCCACGACGCGGAGTGGCGGGCCGCCCGGGAGGATCCGCTGACCGGTGTGGGCAACCGCCGTGCGCTGGACGAGCGGATGTCGGTGGCGCACGACGCCGGCCGGTCGGTCGCGGTGATCGCCATCGACGTGGACAACCTCAAGGTGATCAACGACAGCTACGGCCATGCCTGCGGAGACGAGGTACTGCAACGGGTCGGGCAGCTGCTGACCGAGCAGTGCCGGGCCGAGGACGTGGTCGCCCGGGCCGGTGGTGACGAGTTCGTCGTCGTCCTGGACAAGCCGGACGAGCGTGGTTCGCGGGAGCTGGTCGAGCGGATCAGGCTGGCGGCGGACCGGGTCGCGGCGACCGCGGCGGAGCCGTGGTTCGCGATGCTGCGGCTGAGCATCGGCCAGGCGAGCAGCACCGACGGTACGCCGGTCGACGACCTGCTCACCGAGGCGGACCGGCGCATGTACGCCGACAAACGCCGACGCCGGCCTCAGTAGTTCAGGAAGCCTTCTACGACAAGGCGTCTGACCTGCGGGAGGTAGTCCCGGAGCACGTCCGCCAGCGGCCGCTCCAGCAGGTCGGCGAGGGCTCCGAGGATCTGACCGACGCTCAAGTCGCCGTCACACGCACCGACGAAGCCGGCCAGCACCGTGTCCGCCTGCTCCGCCCGCCGCATCCCGCGCTGCTGCCGGAGGACGATCGTCGCCGGGTCCTCGGCGCCCGGCGGCCCGCTGGTCTCCTGGATGACGTCGTCGGCGACCACGAGGTGCAGCCCGGTCAGGTCGTCCGGTAAACCCTCCGTCCGTTCGAACCGCCGCAGTACGTGCGGACCGATCGGTCGCTCGATCTCGTACGGCCACTCCTCGGCCGCGAGCGTCCCGGGCACGTTGTGCAGGGTGATCCAGCCCATCCCGATCGTCTCGACACCCTGGTCGTCCAGCCAGCGCAGCCAAGCGTCGTACCGCGAGCTGTACTCCGTGGACCCGTGTAAACCGGCGTCCCGCAACCACAGCTCGACGTACTCCGACGGGTCGAGCTGCTCGCGCTGCACTGCCCACGCGGACCGGTCACCCATCCATCCGGCGAGCCGGTCGCGCCAGTCCTCACCGCGGACGCACGTCCAGTTCGCAAGCAGTTGACACCAGCCGCCCTCGGTCAGGTGGTCCGGCGCCTGACGCACCAGTTGCTCGACCACAGAGTCACCGGCGAACCCGGTCTCCCGGTACGTCAGCCGCCCGTCCCCGGGCGAGATCACGTACGGCGGATTGCTCACGATCAGGTCGAATCGCTCACCACGGACCGGCTCGAACAGACTGCCGGAGCGGACGTCGAGGTCCGCCCGGTTCAGCGCGGCCGTCCACCGGGCCAGCTGGAGCGCCCGCGGGTTCACGTCGGTGGCCACGACCTGGTTGACCCGGTCGGCCAGGTGCAGCGACTGGATGCCGCACCCGGTGCCGATGTCCAGGGCTCGCTCGGCCTTGATCGGCACGGTCAGCTGGATGAGGCTCAGACTGGCCGGCGCAATCCCAAGCACGTAGTCGGACCGCATCGGCTCGCGCCGCCCGTCCAGCCCCGGGGTGAGGTCCGCGACCACCCACCACTCCCGGTCGTCCTCGGCGAACGGCCGGATGTCGAGCACCGCCCGGGCTTCGCCGCCCTCGACCACAACGATGCCCAGGGCAACCAAGTCCGGCTCCGGAACGGCGGCTCGCAGCTGGAACTCCGGTACGGCGTGCTGCAGCAGGAACAACCGGATGAACGTGTCCAGCGCGTCGCCGGACCCGGTCCGCCGGCCCGCCAGAGTCGTCTCGTTGCGGGCCAGCGCACCGTTGGCCTGGGCACCCAGCCGGTCGGCCACACCGTCGACCGTGTAGCCGGCGGCGGTGAACGCCTGCCGGAGCGCGTCCACCTCGGTGCCCGTGAGTTCGGTCATGCAGCCATTATGGGTTGCAGCTCACCTTCGCCTCCGCCCAGTCGCCGTGATCGCTGGTGATGCCGTCACCGCCGTCGGTGACCTGCAGGGTCAGCGTCTGGCCGCCCGAGACGTCCACCGAGACGTTCGCGGTCGGCGACGTACCGGTGAGCAGGTCCGAGGTGTACTTCGCGACCCCGTCGACCAGGACCTTGAAGCTGACCTTGCCGCGATCGTCCATCTCGTCGTCCACGCCGACCTTCGCGGTGAAGGTGCTGCAGTTCCCGCCGATCCGGACGCTGACCACCGACGGCGCGTGGGTCCCCAGACCCTTCGCGTACCGCACCCCGTCGAGCGTGATCGGGTTGCCGTCGGCGGCGCCGTCCTCACCATTGCTGCGATCCCGCTCGACCGGGCCCCAGCCGTTGGTCGAGTCGAGGAACTCCAGGTCGCTCACCCAGGTGTCGCCGGTGGGTGCCGGCGGCAACGGCTTGTCCGCGATGGTGGCCGCGAAGAACCCCAGACCGCCGCCCGGCAGCTTGATCGCCTTGACCGTCTTGCCCGGATCCAGCGGTACGGCGGTGTAGAAGACCCGGTAGTCGGTCGTCGTGTTGCTCAACCCCGCCGGCGTGTAACGACCCTTCACCGACACCGCCACCTTCGCGCCGCCGGTCGTCGGGTCCTGGCAACACCAGTTCGGCAGCTGGAACGTGCCCTGGGACTCCGAGCCGTCGGTGTAGATGATCGTCACCGCTCCCCGAGCGTTCAGGCTGGCGCCGGCGCCCAGCAGGGCGAGGTGCGAGCCGCTGCCGGAGACCAGGATCGGCGCCGGCTGGTTCTTCACCAGGTTGGGCGTCCCCGGCGCACCGGAAGGCCAGGTGAACTGCGCGTCCTGCACGGTCACCGTCGCACCCGGCGTGTATCCGGCCGCGGCCAGCGCCTCACCGTTGAAGCTGTTGCCTGATCCGTCGAAGTTGCCGTGGGCGTAACTCGAGGCGTCGCTGATCCCGACCACGGTGGCCGCCTGCGACAACGAGGCGTAGGGCAACTGCGCCGTGGCCGCGGCGCCGGCACCATAAATCTTGCCTTCGGCAACATAGTCGGCCTTCAGCTGCAGCGTGAACGACGCGGGCTCGACGTCGGCGCCCGGCGTGACCTGCAGCGTGGTCGTCACGGACTCGCCACGGCCGACCTGCGGGAACACCTGCTGTCCGGTGACCGTCCAGCCGTCGGGGACCTGCAGGTCGAGGTTCACGTTGCGCATCGTGGTCCGGCTGTCGTTGCGGAAGGTGGCGGTCACCTCGGTGGCCTGACCGGGCGCGTTCCACAGCGACGGAGTGGACAGTTCCGCGGCGCCGAAGGTGTTCGCGACATCCGGTCCACCGACGGAGGAGGTGCCGAGGAGCCGGACGACGGCCGAACGCCCGGTGGAGATCGGCGAGGTCTTCACCCGCACCACCCCGTCGTCGTAACTCCAGTCGTTCACCTTCCGGCCGTCCACGAGGACGACCAGTGGCTTGGTGCCGGTGTGCACGGTCAACTCGTACGGTCGAGCGGCCGGCTTACCGGCGTACGAGCCGACGCTCGCACCGATCGTCACGGTAATGTTCCCGCGGCCCTGCGTGGGCGCGTCGACCGTGAAGAGCTGCTGGGCCGAGCTCTGCGACCTGGTCACCCGATCGTCCTCGAACAGGCTGAACGAGGACTCGCCCTGCGGGTAGATGTCGAGGGTGAGCGGGTCACCGAAGGCCTGCTCGGCAGCGCGGTTGATGCCTTCCTTCCACATCGGCACGACGGCGCCCGCCTTCACGAACAGCGGCAGCGTGTCCAGCGGGGCGTGGTAGCCGTTGACCGTGGCCGGGCCCTGGTAGACGCGGCCGGTCCAGTAGTCGACCCAGTTGCCCTCGGGCAGGTAGATGCCGTTCTTCACCTCGTCGGCACCCCACATCGGCGCGACCAGGAACTCCTTGCCGGCCAGGAACTCGTACTTCGTGCTGTCGTCCCACGTCTTCGGGTCGTCCGGGTACTCCAGCACCAGCGACCGGTTCAGCGGAGCCCCGGTCCGGTGGGCCTCGGCGGCGTACGTGTAGAAGTACGGCAGCAGGCGCTCACGCAGCTTGAGGTACTTGCGGTTGATCGAGGTGTACGGGTCGCCGTACGCCCACGGCTGCTTGAACGCCGGGGTGGCCCAGCCGGACATGGTCATGAACGCCGGGTTGAACACCTTCCACTGCATGTCCCGCACGTAGCTCGTGGGCGAGCCGCCGAAGATGCCGTCGACGTCACCGGCGGTGTAGGCGATACCGGAGTTGCCGGAGCCATGGATCGCCGGGACCTGCCACCTGATCGCGTCCAGCGAGCCGCTGTGGTCACCCGTCCACTGCACCGCGCACCGCTGCGCACCGGCCCAGCCCTCCACCATCCAGGCGAAGCCGCGGGCGTTGCTGTACTCCTCTATGCCGTCGTGTGCGGTGTCGCAGGCACTGAGCGCGTGCCGGTAGCCCGGGCCGACCCAGGCGACGTCCAGCTTGCGGACCCGGACCCCGGCCTCGCCGACCTCGGCCGGCTGCCGGTCCAGGGACGACTGCGTCCACAGGCCCATCTCGATGTTGCGCTGCCGGAGCTCGTCACCGGTCTGCTTGAGTGCCGGGATGTCGCGCTTGCCCCACCAGGTCCCCTCGACCTGCTCGAACTCGGTGTTGTCGGAGTACCCGCAGCCGTAGTCGTCGTTGACCAGCATCCAGCCGCCGGGCATGTCCTCGTCCTCGAACCGCTGGGCGATCTTCACCGCATCCAGGGTGGTGACCTTCTCCGGGTGCACCTTCCAGTCGTTGCTCGGGTCCGGGTCCTTCGCGTAGTGACCGCGGTTGTAACAGTCGGAGTCGCCGTACTCGAGACCGTAGATCGGTGGCATGAACGGCCGGCCGGTGAGCTCGGTGTAGCGGTCGAGCGAGGTCTTGAGGTCGCCGACGAAGTAGTACGCGTCGAAGCGCTTCTCGTCGTGCCTGGTGACGACCGGTTCGGTGAAGCTGTAGTTGCCGGGGCTGAACGTGTTCCGCAGTACGCCGTACCCCGCGGTGCTCATGTAGTACGGCGAGGCGTTCGGGTTGCCGCCGTCCTCCCAGTTGAAGTCGCGGGAGATCCTGATGGTCTGGTCGCGGTGCGAGAACCGGCCGTTCTGCATGCCGCCGCCGAAGAACTGCTCGCTCGGCCCGCGGCCCAGCGACTGGGTGGTGGCGGTGTCGTTCCACGCCAGCGGCGCACTCTCCGCCCAGACGAGCTGACCGTCGCTCCGGTACACGCTGAACGTCAGCGGCTTCTTCTGCGCCCGGACCTCGATCTTCCCGGTCGTCAGCGAGTAGTAGCTGCCGCGGTCCCGCCAGGACGTGCGCGGTGTGCCGTAGTCGGTCTTGACCACGATGTTCGACGCGGGTGCGGCCGGGTCGGCCGGCGGGGTGTTGGCGGGATCCGTGAAGTTGCCGTCCGGTGCCAGCCAGAGCCGGAACACGTCGTCCTTCAGGAAGGCCACCCGCACCTTCGCCTCACCGGCGCTGAGGGTGTACGCCGCCTTGTCGGCGGAGAACCCGGTGACGTCACCGAGCGTGGTGTCGGCGGCGGGCTGGGCCTGTGCCTGAGCGCTCATGGCACCCAGCGCGCCGCCGATCAACGCTAGAACGGTGACTGAACGTTTCATGCGGACAAAGATGCTCACGAGTGCCTCACTTCACGCATCAATGAACAAGAATGCGCTCATTGAACCGCACGGGCGTCGGCTTGTCATCAGGTCGGCCGTCACCAAGTTGAGACGCCGCCGGGATCAGGGGGTGAAGCCGGGCCGTGACGATGTTTCGCATGGCGAACAGTCGACCAACAGCCGGGCGCTCGGTCAGCCGGCGCGGGATCCTGGCCGGTGGCCTCACGCTCGGCGTCGCGCTGGCCTCTCCGGCCGTCGCCCGGGCCGTGCCCTTCGACCCTCATCGCTCGACCGTGCGGACCGACCCCGACTTCCGCCCGGTGACGTTCCGTCTGCCGGCGCCGACCGGGAGGAAGGCGCTCGGCACGACCGCCCTGCACCTGGTCGACCGGTCCCGTCCGGACCCGCGGATGCCCTCCGGCCACCGCGAGCTGATGGTCAGCCTGTGGTACCCGGCCTCGGTGACCTCCGGTGCGCCGTTCGCGAAGTACATGCCGAAGCGGACCGCGACCGAGGTCGACTCGGCCTGGACCGGGGAGTACGGGCTGGCCCTGCCGACCGGCTCGTTCGACTTCGCGAACACCGAGACGCACTCCCGGGTGGACGCGGCGATGCAGCCGGTCCCGCACCCCGTCGTGCTGTTCTCTCCCGGCTACCAGTACAGCCGGTTCGTGAACACCGCCCAGGTCGAGGACCTGGCCAGCCGCGGGTACGTCGTCGTCACCATGGACCACACCCATGAGACGCCCACCGAGTTCCCGGGCGGCCGGTTCCTCCCCGGCGTACCGGCCGACCAACTGCCGGATCCGGCGTTCACCCGCGCGGCCGTCGAGACCCGGACGGCCGACGCGCGGTTCGTGCTGGACCAGCTCGAGCGGATCGCCGGCGGCCGGAACCAGGACACGGACGGGAAGCCCCTGCCGTCCGGGCTCGGCGGCGGTCTCGACCTGGAGAAGGTCGGCATGTTCGGCTTCGGACTCGGCGGTTACGCGACCGCGAACACCCTGCTCGTGGACCGGCGGTTCGGCGCCGGCCTGGACCTGGACGGCACGCTCCAGGACGACCCGTCGAAGGGCCCGCTCGGCGAGGTCGCCCGGAAGGGGCTCGACCAGCCGTTCCTGCTCTTCGGGTCGGACACCACCCAGCGGACCGACGAGGGGAAGGAGCACTACGACAAGTCGTGGGCCGGCTTCTGGGACGCGCAGCGCGGCTGGAAGCTGAACCTCGGCCTGGCCGGCGCCAAGCAGAAGGCGTTCACCGACTACCAGTTCGTCTTCGACCAGTTGTTCCGCGCGATCTATGGCGAGGACGAGATCATCACCTCGGTGATGACCGCACTGGTCGGCTCGGTCGACCCGGCCCGGAGCGTGCTCGCCCAGCGGCAGTACCTGACCGCGTTCTTCGACCAGAACCTGCGCCACCGCCCCGAGTTGCTGCTCCGCGGCGAGTCGCCGAGGTTCCCGGAGGTGCGCTTCGCCCGCTGACGCCGGTTCCGATCCGCTGAGCCCCGGGTGTGACACTGCCCACTCCTGCCACTGCCCGGACGGCGTACGCTCGGGATCCAGAGGGCGGGATGGGGCGGAGGTCCGGCGCGCGCTCGGTGGCTGTGGCGCGCGCGGTGAGCGGGGTTGTCGGACACTTTCTGAAACCCTGTGACGTGTAGGCACGCCGGGACCGGTTACCGTGCGTTGAGAAATGCGTTGCCGTCGGCCGTACCCTGTCCTCGGACGGGGTCGATCTGTGCTCGGGGAACAGACGTCCGGTCACGGACGTTGTCGGCAGGACGAGTGAGTGCTAGGGCAAGGAGCGCGGTGGCAGGGGCATCAGGGACGAAGACAGCAACAGCGGCGGCACGCCGTCTGGTGATCGTCGAGTCGCCGAAGAAGGCGCGGATGATCGCCGGTTTCCTGGGGTCGGGGTACGTGGTGGAGTCCAGCTTCGGTCACATCCGCGACCTGCCGAAGGGCGCGGACGAGATTCCAGCGAAGTACAAGGGACTGCCCTGGGCCCGGCTCGGCGTCAACATCGAGGACCACTTCGACCCGCTGTACGTCGTCCCGGCCGACAAGAAGGCCCAGATCCGCAAGCTGAGGGACCTGCTCAAGGACGCCGACGAGCTGTACCTGGCGACAGACGAGGACCGCGAGGGCGAAGCCATCGCCTGGCACCTGCTGGACGAACTGAAGCCGAAGGTCCCGGTCAAGCGGATGGTCTTCCACGAGATCACGCCGAAGGCGATCCAGGAAGCGGTCGGCAGCGCCCGCGACATCAACGACGCGCTCGTCGACGCCCAGGAGGCGCGCCGGATCCTCGACCGGCTGTACGGCTACGAGGTCTCGCCGGTGCTCTGGAAGAAGGTCATGCCGAAGCTGTCGGCGGGCCGGGTGCAGTCGGTCGCGATCCGGATGGTGGTCGACCGCGAGCGTGAGCGGATCGCCTTCCGCAGCGCGTCGTACTGGGACCTGGACGCCACGCTCGACGCCGGTGAGGGCAGGCAGCCGCGGCAGTTCCCCTCCCGGCTCGTCTCGGTGGACAGCCGGCGGGTGGCGCAGGGCCGCGACTTCAACGCGACCGGCGAGCTGAAGAGCCAGAACACGGTCCATCTGAACGAGGAGACCGCGACCGCGCTGGCCGCGGCGCTGCGGGACTCGCAGTTCACCGTCCGGTCGATCGAGTCCAAGCCGTACACCCGCAAGCCGTACGCGCCGTTCCGGACCACGACGCTGCAGCAGGAGGCCGGCCGCAAGCTCGGCATGTCCGCCTCGCAGACGATGCAGATCGCCCAGCGGCTGTACGAGAACGGCAACATCACCTACATGCGTACGGACAGCGTGACGCTGTCCGACACCGCGATCAGCGCCGCCCGGGCCCAGGTCCGCGAGCTGTACGGCGCGTCGTACCTGCCGGACAAGCCGCGGGTCTACACCTCCAAGGTGAAGAACGCGCAGGAGGCGCACGAGGCGATCCGGCCGGCCGGCGAGGTCTTCCAGACCCCGGCGCAGACCGGGCTGAGCGGCGCGGAGTACCGGCTCTACGAGCTGATCTGGATGCGCACCATCGCGTCCCAGATGAAGGACGCCGAGGGCCGCAGCGTCTCGATCAAGATCGACGCGAAGGCCTCGACCGGCCAGCTGTGCGAGTTCACCTCGTCCGGCCGGGTGATCACCTTCCACGGCTTCCTCAAGGCGTACGTCGAAGGCGCGGACGATCCGTCCGCCGGCACCGACGACCAGGAGACCCGGCTGCCCGACGTGGCCGAGGGCGACGTCCTGCCTGCGATCGAGGTGCTGGCCTCGGGTCACGAGACGAAGCCGCCGGCCCGCTACACCGAGGCGACGCTGATCCGCGAGCTGGAAGAGCGGGAGATCGGCCGGCCGTCGACGTACGCATCCATCATCGGCACGATCCAGGCGCGCGGGTACGTCTACAAGAAGGGCACCGCGCTGGTGCCGGCCTGGCTGGCGTTCGCCGTGGTCCGGCTGCTGGAGGAGCACTTCACCCGGCTGGTCGACTACGCGTTCACCGCGACCATGGAGGACGTGCTCGACGAGGTCGCCGCCGGGGAACTGCAGCGCGAGGGCGTGCTGTCCCGGTTCTACTTCGGCGACGACGATCTCGAGGGCCTGCACTCGATGGTGAACGACCTGGGCGACATCGACGCCCGGGAGATGTCGACGTTCCCGGTCGGTGGTGACGACACCGGCATCGTCGTCCGGGTGGGCCGCTACGGGCCGTACGTCGAGGACAAGGACGAGCGGCGCGCCAACGTGCCCGAGGACCTGCCGCCGGACGAGCTCACCGTCGACAGGGCCCAGGAGCTGCTGGCGCAGCCCTCGGGGATCGAGCACGAGCTCGGTACGGCGCCGGACACCGGGCTGAAGGTGGTCGCGAAGGCCGGCCGCTTCGGTCCGTACGTGACCGAGGTGCTGCCCGACGACGCGCCGAAGAGTGCCAAGCCGCGGACCGGCTCGCTGCTGAAGTCGATGACGCTGGACAGCGTCAGCCTCGACGACGCGATGAAGCTGCTCTCGCTGCCGCGGGTGGTCGGCAAGGACCCGGACAGCGGGGAGGAGATCACCGCGCAGAACGGCCGCTACGGGCCCTACCTGAAGAAGGGGACGGACTCGCGCTCGCTGTCGTCCGAGGAGCAGATGTTCGACATCACCCTCGAAGAGGCGCTGAAGATCTACTCGGAGCCGAAGCAGCGCGGCCGGCGGGCCGCGGCGCCGCCGCTGAAGGAGCTCGGCGAGGACCCGGAGTCCGGCAAGCCGGTGGTGGTGAAGGAGGGCCGGTTCGGTCCGTACGTGACCGACGGCGAGACGAACGCGACCCTGCGCAAGGACGACTCGGTCGAGACCATCTCGCTGCTGCGCGCGGCCGAGCTGCTCGCGGACAAGCGCTCCCGGGGCCCGGTGAAGAAATCGGCCAAGAAGTCCGCCGCCAAGAAGACGGCGGCCAAGAAGACCACGACCAAGAAGACGGCTGCGAAGAAGACCGCCGCGAAGACCACGGCCAAGAAGACGGCGGCGAAGAAGACCTGAGGGAGGGGGCGACGTGACGAGTGCTGTCGAGGTCACCGCGCAGCGGCTGCGGGACCGGGGCGAGCGGGTCACGCCGGCCCGGCTCGCGGTGGTGGAGGTGCTCGCGGGCACCGAGGAGCACCTGAGCGCCGAGCAGATCGGCGAGCGGGCCGAGCAGGTACGTCCCGGCATCCACCGCGCCACCGTCTACCGGGCCCTGGACGCCCTCGGCGAGCTCGGCCTGGTCACGCACGTCCACCTCGGCCGGGCCGGGACGACGTACCACCTGGCCGGTGACCTGGCCCCACGCCACCTGCACCTGCGCTGCTCGAACTGCGGGACGGTGTACGACGCCCCGGGCGACATCCTGGAGGCGGCCCGCCGGAAGGTCCAGCGCGAGCTCGGCTTCCAGCTGGCGCCGGAGCAGGTCGCCCTGATCGGCGTGTGCAAGGACTGCCGCCCCTGACCCACGCCCTCGCGCCAGCGGCAATCCGAGTGGATATCCGCTGAAGTTGCCCCTTGTGCGCTCTTGATACGAGGGGAGAAGGAGCGTTTCGACGGGATATCCGCTGCTGTGGTCGGTGGCGGGTGCGGAGGTAGGGCGGGGGGAACGGGCGGTGGTAGGTGGCCGGATGGGGTCAGGTTGTCCATATCTGTTGATCAGTGTGGATTCGTGAAGAACTTGGGCTTAGGCTCGATGCCTGTGACCCAAGACCACAGCTATGTCGAGGACTTTGCTCCCGGCGCCAACGTGCTTCCCCCGCGTGCCTGGCTGGACGACGACTCGGCCGAAATCCCGCTGACCGGCGACTGGAGCTTCCGGCTGTCCGCGAGCGTGGCCGACGCCCCCGACGACCTGAAGGACCCGGACACGTCCGGCTGGGACACCATCGCGGTCCCGGGTCACTGGCAGCTGTCCGGGTACGGCGCACCGGCGTACACGAACGTCGTCTACCCGTTCCCGCTCGAGCCGCCGTTCGTGCCGACCGACAATCCGACCGGTGACTACGTCCGGACCGTGACGGTCCCGGCGGACTGGGCCGGCGCCCGGGTGGTGCTGCGGTTCGAGGGCGTCGACTCCCGGTTCGCGGTGCACGTGAACGGCGAGCTGGCCGGCTGGTCCTCCGGATCCCGGCTGCCGTCCGAGTTCGACGTCACCGACCTGGTTGCCCCGGGCAAGGAGGCCCGGATCGCGGTCCGGGTGCACCAGTGGTCGGCCGGCAGCTACGTCGAGGACCAGGACATGTGGTGGCTGTCCGGGATCTTTCGCGAGGTCAACCTGCTGGCGCTCAGGCCGGGTGCTCCCACCGACGTGTTCGTGCACGCGTCGTACGCCGACGGCACCGGCACGCTGTCGGTCGACTCCGACGTCGCGGGCACTGTCGTCGTACCGGAGCTGGGCCTGGAGTTCGCGACCGGTGACGAGGTCACCGCGGCTGTCGAGCCGTGGTCGGCCGAGAGCCCGCGGCTGTACGACGGTGTGGTCCGGACCGAGGGCGGCGACGTCCGGCTGCGGATCGGCTTCCGCACGGTCGCGATCGCCGACGGCGTCCTCACCGTCAACGGGAACCGCGTGCTGTTCAACGGGGTCAACCGGCACGAGTTCCACCCCGACCGCGGTCGCGCGCTGACCGAGCAGGACATGCTGGACGACGTCCTGCTGATGAAGCGGGCCGGGATCAACGCGGTCCGCACCAGCCACTACCCGCCGCACCCGCACTTCCTGGCGCTGTGCGACGAGTACGGCCTGTACGTGATCGACGAGTGCGACCTGGAGACCCACGGGTTCGGGTACGAGCCGCAGCCGCCGAAGCTGCCGAACCCGGTGATGGACCCGCGGTTCCGCGACGACCTGGTGGCGCGGATGGCGCGGACCGTCCACCGCGACAAGAACCACCCGTCGATCATCATCTGGTCGCTCGGCAACGAGTGCGGGATGGGTGAGAACCTCAAGGCGATGTACGACCTGGCCAAGGAGATCGACCCGTCCCGGCCGGTGCACTACGAGCGCGACACCGAGGCCGATTTCGTCGACATCTACTCGCGGATGTACACCGACCCGGCCGGCTGCGCGGAGATCGGCGCGGACTCCTCGCTGTACCGGAACCTGCCGTTCATCCTCTGCGAGTACGGCCACGCGATGGGCAACGGCCCGGGCGGACTGCTCGACTATCGCGAGGTCTTCGACAAGTACCCGCGCTGCCAGGGCGGTTTCATCTGGGAGTGGATCGACCACGGGCTGCGGACCACGATCGACGGCCGCGAGGTCTACGCGTACGGCGGCGACTTCGGCGAGACCATCCACGACGGCAACTTCGTCTGCGACGGTCTGCTGTTCCCGGACCGGACGCCGTCGCCGGGCATGCTCGAGTACGTCAAGGTGATCGAGCCGCTGCGTATCGTTGCTGACGGCAACGGCGCGGTGTCGATCGCGAACCGCTACGAGGTCCTCGACACCAGCCGCCTGACCTTCACGTACGTCGTCGAGGTCGAGGGCTCGCAGGTCGACGCCGGTGAGCTGTCGGTGCCGGCGATCGCGCCCGGCGCGACGGCTACTGTGTCGTTGCCCGCGGTGGACGCCTCGAAGCCCGAGACCTGGGTCACCGTGACGGCTTCGCTCACCGCGGCTACTGCGTGGGCGGAAGCCGGACACCGCATTGCCTGGGGCCAGCTCCGGCTCGATCAGCCGGCCGGCCGGCCGGCTCCCGGATCCGAGGTGGGGTCTGCACCTGCCACGAACGTGGTCGCCGGCGTGGACGGGATCGGCTTCGGCGTGGTGAAGAACGCACGCCTCGACGTGTGGCGGGCGCCGATCGACAACGACGCGATTCCCGGGGTCGCGGACGCCTGGCGTGAGCAGGGGCTGCACCGCGTGCAGCACCGGATCGTCTCGCAGGGCGAACGCGACGGCGCCTGGGAGGTCGTCACCCGGACGGCGCCGCCGCAACTGCAGTGGGGTCTGGTCAGCACCTGGCGCTGGACGCCTGTCGACGGTGGGGTCGTCCTGGATCTGGACGTCGTACCGGAGGGCCGGTTCCCCGAGGTGCTCCCACGGCTCGGCGTCACCTTCGAACTGCCGAAGGTCGAGCGGGTCGAGTGGTTCGGCACGGGCCCGAACGAGGCGTACGTCGACACCCGCGAGGCCGCCGCGGTCGGCAAGTACTCGGCCACGGTCGCCGAGCTGCAGACGCCGTACGTCCGGCCGCAGGAGAACGGCCACCGCATCGACACCCGGTGGGCCACTCTCGACGGCCTTCGCATCGAAGCGGTCGGCGGCACCCTCTTCGGCCTGACGGTCCGCGACTGGTCCACCCAAGCCCTCGAGAGCGCCACGCACACCGCCGAACTGACCCCGAGCGACACCACCTACGTCACCCTCGACATCGCGCAGACAGGCGTAGGCACAGCGGCCTGCGGCCCGGCGCTTCCCGACCGCGACAAGCTGAAGACGGCCCCGGCACACCTGACGGTGAAGTTCTTCGGCTGATCTGGCCGTTAACCACACCGCCTTGCTCATGCAGTTGGGGGCAAGGCGGTGTCATTCCCTCGCTCCCGGCGCAGCCGTGGCGAAGCCTGTGTCGGCGGCCGCCGACAGCAGACGCTTGTCGTAGGTGACCAGTGCCGTCAGTGACAGGCCCTCGAGGACGAGGGTCTCGGCGCTCGCCAGGTGGATCGCGTCGAGGGTTCGGAGCATCGGGTCCTCGTACGCCGCGGCCGTCGCGAGAACTGTGTCGTCCATCGGAACCCGGTTGAGCTTCGCCAGCACCGTCGGAACGGCGGACAACCGGCCGGGATCCGTCCGCCGCAAGGCGCGGGGAACCTCGGTCAGCACCAGCGCCGACGCCACCAGGATCTTGTCCTCCTGCGCGGTGAGCCACTCGTGGAGTGCCTGACTCTCCTTCTCACGCCTGATCAGCTTCACGATCGCGGCGGAGTCCAGATAGATCACAGGCGTTCCTCGCGCAGGTCCGAGATGACCTCGGTGGAGTCGGTCGACAGGTCCGGATCGCCCGGGGGCAGCGCCGGTGGCGCCGGATCGCTGGCCGGGATCAGCCGGCCACGGCGAACGAGATCGCTGAGGCCGCTGGTGCTGTCGTCAATCGGAATCAGCCGAGCCGCGGGCCGGCCGCTGACGGTGATCTCGAGGGACTCACCGCCGGCCACCCGGGCCAGCACGGCGCTGGTGTGCTGGTTGAGCTCACGCACTGGGATGCTGTCCATGCGATCCAGTGTAGAACGTTACGTTCTACACCGCGAGTTGGTCAGATCGCGATGGCCGGCCGAGGTGGAACTCGGTCGGTTGGGGGGTGGTAGGCCTGCCAGGCGGCAGTCAGACGGTCGACGGCTTCGGTGAGTTCGTCCGGCCGGGCTCGGAAGTGGAGACGGACGTAGGACTCGCTGGAGCCGGTCACGTCCAGGCCTGAGCCCGGGAGGACGGCGATGCCGTGGCGCATCGCCGTCTGGGCGAACGAGTTGCCGTCGCCCTCTGGGAGTCTGACCCAGAGTGTCTGGCCGCCCTGGACGGTCGGGACGTGCCAGCTCGGCAGGTGCTCGGCCAGCTGAGCCTGCAGGTGGTCGTGGCGGGATTTCAGCTCGGTCGGAAGATCCAGATCGTCCAGCTCGGCGATCAGGTGAGCCGCGGCCAGCTGGGCCGGCACGTTGCCGCCGAGATCGTGGACTGCGCGGATCCGAGCCAGGCGGTTGGTCAGGGGTGCGGGTGAACGGATCCAGCCGATCCGGAGGCCGCCCCAGACGCTCTTGCTCAGCGAGCCGAGCGAGATCACGGCATCGCCGAACGTCGCCATCGGCACGGGCCTCGTCGTACCGGGAAAGCCGAGATCCGCCGGCACCTCGTCCTCGATCAGCGGTACGCCGGCTGCCGCCGCAGCCCGGGCGAGCCGTTCCCGGACCAGCGCCGGCAGCACCGACCCGGTCGGGTTCTGGTACGTCGGGATCACGTAGGCCAACCCCGGCCGTCGTTCACGGACGGCCGCCTCGAACCCGTCCAGGCCCACCGGCAGACCCCGCAGTACGGCGGCCTCCTCCCGGAACGCCTCCAGCGCACCCGGATACGTCGGCGCCTCGACCAGCACCTGGTCCCCGGGCGAGAGCAGCGCGTGGGCCAGCAGCGAGAGCGCCTGCTGACCGCCGTTCGTCACCAGGATCTGGTCCGGCGTCGTCGGTACGCCCTGACCGGCGTACCGGGTCGCGATCGCCTCGCGCAGGGCCGGGTGGCCGTACGGGTAGTACCCGATGTCGCCGCTGATCTCGCCCAGCAGCGGGAGGATGCGTGCGTAGGCCTCCGCCACCTGCGGCGGCGGATCGCCGGGCGCCGCGCAGATGGCCAGCAGGACGTCGTCGTCCCGCGACTCCAGCGAGTCGAGGAAGATCGGGTCGACCGGTGCGTCCTCGACCGCTCCGGACGACGAGATGCCGGCCACGCGTGTCCCGCTGCCTCGGCGACGAACGATGCGGCCTTCCGACCGCAGCAACTCGTACGCGGCGACCACAGTGGTGCGTCCGACCGCGAGCGCGGCCGCCAGCGCCCGGTCCGGGGGCAGCAGCGCGCCCGGCGGCAGGTCGCCGTCGTCGATCAGCCGGCGCATCCGGGCCGCGAGCAGCACGTACAAAGGGCCGCGGCCGGACGACCAGCGGCCCAGACGCTCACTCAGCTCGATTGGTCTCATTCGCAAACCAATTGTGCCGGATTGGCTCTGGGGTGACCAGACCACGGCCCGGACCATGGCGGTATGGCCACCTTTCCCCGCAACGAGATCGTGTCCCTGACCGACGTACAGCCCACGCACGAGCTGGGCGAGAGCTACGGGCCGGACCTGCGGCTCGCCGATCTGCTCACTCCGGAGTTGGCCGGCCTCGAGCTCGGCTACGGCACCGCGTACGGCGACCTGCGGCTGCGAACCGCGATCGCCGAGCGGCACGGCGTACGGCCGGAACAGGTCGTCGTCACGGTGGGCGGCATGCACGCGATCTTCCTGCTCGCCTACCTGGTTCCGGACGGGAACGGCCAGGTGGTCACGACCGCACCGCTGTTCCCGCTGGCCCGCAACTGCTTCGACACCGTGGGCGCCGACGTCCGGGTGATCCCGCTGTCCTTCGACGACGGCTACCAGTTGACCGCTGACGCCGTCCGCGCGCAGCTGACGCCGGAGACCAAGCTGGTCAGCCTGGCGACTCCGCAGAACCCTTCCGGTGTGGCGATTCCGGCCAGCACGCTCCGGGACATCGTCGACGTGATGAACGACGTCTGCCCGGACGCGTACCTGATGGTTGACGAGACCTACCGGACCGCGGCCTACGGCGACGATCCGATCGCGGACACCGCCGTCCGACTCGGCCCGAAGGTGGTGTCGGTCGCCTCGCTGTCGAAGTGCCACGGCGCCGCCGGGCTGCGGATCGGCTGGCTCGTCAGCACGGACGCGGACTTGGTCGACCGGGTGGTGACGGCCAAGTTCAACACGGTCGTGACCGCCGCCCCGCTGACCGAGGCACTCGCCGTCCGTGTCTTCGAGCAGGAGGACGAGATCCTCGGCGTACGGCGTCGGTGGCTGGCCGAAGCGTTGTCCTCGACCGAGGACTGGGTCGGGGCGAACAGCGAACTGGTCGAGTGGGTCCGTCCGGACGCCGGTGCACTCTGCTGTGTCCGCCTGGGGCCAGTGGTCCCGCTCGACCGGTTCAAGCAGGCGGCCGCGGAGCTGAGCGTGCGCGTCGCCGACGGCGACTGGTTCGGGGACGAGCGGCGGATCTTCCGGCTCGGGTTCGGATTCCTGCCGCCGGCCGAGCTGAAAGCCGCCCTGGAGGCCCTGACCGCAGCGCTGCGCCGAGCTGTCCCCGCGGCCGGCCAAGGGCTTGGCTGACGGTCCCCGCCGACTGCGCGGCACTCGGCACGGCATCTCGCTCGCGACGGCGGGTGACCGTCAGCCATGCCCTAGTCTTGCGGTGTGCCGGAGGTTCATGACCCGTTGACTGACCCTGCACCGGCGCATGACCTGCGCGCGGTGTTGCGGATCCGGGCGTTCCGGCGGCTCTGGATCGCGTTCGGGCTGTCCAGCCTGGGCGACTGGATCGGCCTGCTCGCACTGACCGCGATGGCGAAGTCGCTCGCCGGTGACGACTACCAGGCGGCGAACTTCGCCATCGGCGGCGTGCTGTTCCTCCGGGTGCTGCCCGCGCTGGTGATGGGCCCGGTGGCCGGCTGGGTCGCGGACCGGCTGGACCGGCGCTGGACGATGATCCTCGGCGACCTGATCCGGGCCGCGTTCTTCGTCAGCATCCCGATCGTCGGCACGCTCACCTGGGTGCTGGTCGCGACCGTGCTGATCGAGATCGTCAGCCTGGTCTGGGGCCCGGCCAAGGACGCCAGCGTGCCGAACCTGGTGCCCCGGCACCGGCTCGAGGCCGCCAACCAGCTCAGCCTGATCACCACGTACGGGACGGCGCTGCCGGCCGCCGTCATCTTCACCGCGATCACCCTGGTCTCCCGCTGGGCGGGCGACTTCGCCATCGACCTGGCGGTCTACGTCAACGCGGCGACGTTCGTGGTGTCCGCGCTGGCGATCGTGTCGGTGGCCGAGATCGGCCGGGCCGTGCACGACCACGAGGAGCACCCGACGCTCTGGCGGACGATGGTCGAGGGCTGGTCGTACGTGACCAGCACGCCGCTCGTCCGCGGCCTGGTGGTCGGAATCTCCGGGGCGTTCGCGGCCGGTGCGGTCGTGATCGGCCTCGGCCGCACCTACGTCGAGGATCTGAAGGCCGGCGACCCCGGGTACGGCGTCCTGTTCGGTGCCGTCTTCGGCGGTCTCGCGCTCGGCATGGGGTTCGCGCCGCGGCTGTTCTCCGGGCTGTCCCGGCGGCGCTTGTTCGCGGCCGGCCTGGTCGGCTCCGGCATCTGCCTGGCCGCCCTCGCGCTGATCCAGCAGATCGAGATCGCCACCATGATCGCGATCCTGCTCGGCTTCTGCGCCGGCGCCTCCTGGGTCTGCGGTTACACCCTGCTGGGCCTCGAGGTGCCGGACGCGGTCCGCGGCCGGACCTTCGCCTTCGTCCAGTCCGCGGTCCGGACCGTGCTCGCCGTCACGCTCGCGATCGCGCCGTTCGCCGCCGGTGCGATCGGCCGGAACACCTGGACGATCGGCGGCCGGTCGGTCAGCTACAACGGTGCCGCGACGACGATGCTGATCGCGGCTGTGCTGGCCGGTGTGATCGGCGTGATCGCCTGGCGGCAGATGGACGACCGGCCAGGTGTCCCGTTCTGGCGCGACGTACGGCGCAGCTTCGGCAAGACCCCGGGTGTGTACCCGACCACCGGCCTGTTCATCGCGATGGAAGGCGGGGACGGTGCCGGCAAGTCGACGCAGTCCGCGCTGCTGGTGGAGTGGCTGAAGGAGCAGGGGCAGCAGGTCCTGCTGACCCGCGAGCCGGGCGCCACCGAGCTGGGGAAGACCCTGCGGGGCATCGTCCTCGATCCCGCCACCGGCGACATCTCCCACCGCGCCGAGGCGTTGCTGTACGCCGCCGACAAGGCCGAGCACGTGGACTCGGTGATCAAACCCGCGCTGAAGGCCGGCGCGGTCGTCATCACCGACCGGTACGTCGACTCCGCGCTGGCCTACCAGGGTTCCGGGCGCGACCTGGACCTGTCCGACGTGGAACGCGTCAACCGCTGGGCCACCGACGACCTCCGGCCGAACCTGACCATCCTGCTCGACCTCCCGCCGAAGAGCGGGCTCGACCGGTTCGCCGGACGCGACCGGATCGAGGCGCAGTCGCACGACTTCCACGTCCGGGTGAGGAACGCGTTCCTCGAGCTCGCCGCCGCCGAGCCGCAGCACTACCTGATCCTCGACGCCACCCAGGACCGCGAAGAGCTCGCCGCCCAGATCCGGGCGCGACTCCAGCCGATGCTTCCGAAGGTGAACTGATGAGCGTGTGGGACGACCTGGTCGGGCAGGAGCCGGCGGTTGCCGTGTTGCAGAAGGCTGTGGCCGGCGCGGAAGCGGGGATGCGGGGTGAGTCCGGGGCCGCGGTGGCCGGGATGACGCATGCCTGGCTCATCACCGGGCCGCCGGGGTCCGGCCGGTCGAACGCGGGCCGGGCGTTCGCGGCCGCCCTGCAGTGCGCCAACCACGGCTGCGGCGAGTGCAACGAGTGCCGGACGTCGCTGAGCGGCGCCCACCCCGACGTTTCGCTGATCCGCACCGAGCTGCTGTCGATCCGGGTCAGCGAGATCCGCGAACTGGTCCGCCGGGCCGCGATGAGCCCGACGCAGGGCCGCTGGCAGGTGATGGTCGTCGAGGACGCGGACCGGCTGACCGAGCAGGCCGCCGACGCGCTGCTGAAGAGCATCGAGGAGCCGGCGCCGCGGACCGTCTGGGTGCTGTGCGCGCCGACCGTCGAGGACGTCGTACCCACGATCCGGTCGCGCTGCCGGCTGCTGGTGTTGCGCACCCCGCCGGTGGACGCGGTCGCGCACATGCTGGTCGGCAAGCTGGGTGTCGATCCGGAGCTTGCCGGGTTCGCCGCCCGGGCCGCTCAGGGCCACATCGGCCGCGCGCGGGCGCTGGCCCGCGACGAGGAGGTCCGCGACCGCCGGAACAGGGTGCTCGATGTCCCGTTCGCGCTCCGCGACCTCGGCGCCTGCCTCAAGGCGGCCCAGCAACTGGTCGAGGCGGCCAAGGAAGAGGCCGGGGCCAGCGCGGAGAAGGTCGACGAGAAGGAACGGTCCGCGCTCGAGCAGGCACTCGGCGTCGGCACCAAGGGCGCCAAGCCACGCGAGGCGAACGCCGCGCTGAAGGAGCTCGAGGACCAGCAGAAGGCCCGGGCCAAACGCTGGGAACGCGACGTGCTCGACCGGTCACTCGTCGACCTGATGGCGCTCTACCGCGACGTGCTGATGGTTCAGACCCGCGCGGGCGCCGAGTTGATCAACGCCGAACTGGGCCCGAACATCGAGCAACTCGCGGGCCGGACGACCCCCGAGCAGACGATTCGAAGGATCGACGCCATCGCCGCCTGCAGAGAGGCGATCGAGACCAACGTGGCGCCTTTGCTGGCTCTCGAGGCGATGACGATCGCGCTGTTCGAAGGCTGAGATCCACGTCCGCTGAGCGGGCAGGGGCTGTAACACCGAGACCGGCCGGTCCGATGTCTGGGTGTCCGGGCAGAAGGCTCGGCGTACTGCCCGAACGGACCTGAATGACGCAACCGCCCCCGATCCAGCCTGCCCGGCCATCCTTGCCGCCGGCCGAGTCCTGGCTCGCGGGCGTTCCGACACCGGCGCAGCAGCGCCAGGACCGGTATGCCATCGCGGCTCTGGTGACGAGCCTGCCCGGGCTGGTGCCGGTCGCCGTGGTGCTGGCGGGGATCGCGCTGCGCCGGATCAAGCGGACCGGGAGCCGCGGCAAGCGGCTGGCGTACGGCGCCTTCGTGATCAGCCTGTGCTGGATGATCGCGATCGGGGTCGCGGTCGCCCTCGGCCTGTACGGCGAACGCCGGGCCGGGATCGGACGGACGGTCGCCATCTCCGAGGTCGCCGTACAGCAGTGTTTCGACGCCGACCTGGACGCGGACACGCTGCTGGTCGTCCGGATCGCCGACTGTGCGGTCGCTCACACCGGTGAGGCGTACGCAAAGGTGCGTGCCAACCTGGCCGGGCTGTCGGCCGAGGACAAGGAGACGGTCGCCACCCAGCAGTGCGCGACCGCGTTCGGCGATTTCGTCGGCAAGCCGTACGAGCAGTCGGACCTGGACATGTACTACGTCGTGCTGGAGGATCGTGCCATTGCTGACGGCAACGTCCTGTGTTTGGTCGGCATGCCGGGGAACCACCTGACGGGTAGCATGCGCGGGTCGCAGCGGTAGCACCCGCGGGGAACACTGGGGGATCGATTGAGTCAGCCACCCTACGGACCGGAGCCGGAACGGCCCCAGGACGTGCCGAGGTCGTTCCCGGCGTACGTGCGCCCTGAGCAACCGCCTGCCGAGCCGTCCGCCGGACAGACCCTCTACGGACAGACGGCGGGATCGACCCAGTGGGCGGCGCCGGGGCAGACTCAGCCGACCAGGCAGACACCGTACGGGCAGTCGACCTACGGTCAGGCGCCCTACGGTCAGGCGCCCTACGGTCAGGCGCCCTACGGTCAGGCGCCCTACGGTCAGGCGCCCTACGGTCAGGCGCCCTACGGTCAGGCGCCCTACGGTCAGCCTGGTGGGCAGGCGCGGTACGGTCAGCCGGGGTATCCGGGGACCTGGCCGGCGCCGTACGGCTACGGCTACCCGGCGGCGGCCGGCAGCGGCACCAACGGGCTCGCGATCGCCGCGCTGGCGACCGGGATCGGCGGTTTCTGCATCGGCATCGCCGCACCGGTGGCGGTCGGCCTCGGCATCGGTGCCCTGGTGCAGATCAGGAAGCGCCACGACGGTGGCAAACCCATGGCGATCACCGGCATCGTGCTCGGCGGACTCGGCACGGTCGGCTGGCTGATCTACCTCATCGTGATGTTCGCGATCGGCTTCAGCTCCGCCGACGACTACGACGCCTCCGAGCCGGCCTCGTCGTACTCCGCGCCGTCGACGTACGTCGACGACCTGGCCGTCGGCGAATGCTTCGACGACGGCGACGAGGAGGACGAGGTCGTCCGGCGACCCTGCACCGAAGCCCACGACGGCGAGATCATCGCCGGGGTCGCCCTCCCCGACGGCCCCTGGCCCGGCGACCGTGAGGTCGACAAGTCCGGCGAGGACGCCTGCGCCACAGCGTTCGCCGAGTACGTCGGCTCGACCGTGAAGACCACCGAGCTCGAGTGGGACTACTGGACCCCCACCAGACAACTCTGGAACGCCGACGACCGCCTGGTCGTCTGCGCGGCGTACGGTCCCGACTTCGACCGACTCACAGACTCCGTGAAGAACACTCGTCGTTAGGCCAACTCGGCCGGGCGTCACGGCCGCTCCGCGCGCTCGAATCGACCCGGCTCCGTCCTAGCCCAGCTGTCGCCAGAACCTTGTACGGGGGCAGCAAGTACTCTGGCCGCGTGGGCATGGTGATGGCTGTGTCGTTCGAGCGGTACGGGCGGCTCTACTACCTGGACCCCGGCCCGCATCGTCCGCGCGTCGGGGACAAAGTGCTGGTTCCGACAGATGACGGTCCGGAGGTGGCGGAGTGCGTGTGGGCGCCGCAGTACGTCACCGAGGAGATCGGCGGGTTGCCGCTGTGTGAGGGGATCGCGACCGCGTCGGACCTGGATCGGGACGAGCAGAACCGGCAGCGGCGGGCGGACGCGCGGGTGATTGCGAAGCGGTTGATCCGGCAGCACGGGTTGCCGATGAAGGTGGTCGGGATCGACTTCGTCGACCGGCGGCCGGACGTGGACCAGTTGGTCATCGTGTACTTCTCCGCGCCGCAGCGGGTGGACTTCCGCGAGCTCGTCCGGGATCTCGCCCGGGGGCTGCGGGCGCGGATCGAGTTGCGGCAGGTCGGTGCGCGGGACGAGGCGCGGTTGCAGGGCGGGATCGGGCCGTGTGGGCGGGACCTGTGCTGCGCGACGTTCCTGAAGGACTTCGAGCCGGTCAGCGTGCGGATGGCGAAGGACCAGGATCTGCCGCTGAACCCGCTGAAGATCTCCGGCGCGTGTGGGCGGCTGATGTGCTGCCTGAAATACGAGCACCCGCTGTACCAGGAGTTCAACGCCAAGGCCCCGCCGACCGGGACGCCGGTGGAGACCCCCGCAGGTGATGGAGTGGTGGTCGGACACAATGTGCCGAGCGACACCGTGGTGGTGCGGTTGGCCGCGTCGGGCCGGCGGTGTGCCTGCAGCCGGGCGGACGTCTGCTCGCCGCGGCAGCAGTACGAGGCCTCCAGTACGACGACCCCGGACGCGCCACCGCTGATCGACGAGCCGGCGGAAGCCGAGGTCGCGCAGACGACGGAGCCCACCGCGAAGCCGGCCGCGGAGGCGGCGGCGGACTCAACGGCGGCCGCCGGGGAGCCCGAGGCCGGGGAGCAGCCGCGGAAGCGGAAGCCACGGCGGCGCAGGCGCCTGCACCATGACGACGAGGGAGACACTTCGCAGTGAGTTACCGCAGGACGACCGCGCTCACCCCGCAGCCGAGGACCCGGCCCACGCCCCTCAAGGCCGGCATAGCCCTCACAGCGGTGCTGGCGGTCCTGGCGAGTGGCTGCGGTGTGGCCAGCCGGGCCCAGGACGCGGGCGACGGCAGCTCGAGCGGCTCCAGCGGTGGCAATCCGACCAAGGGCCCGGCAGGCCCCGTCCCGGCGGGCCTGGACAGGTTTTACGAGCAGCGACCCGACTGGGAGCGCTGCGGCTCGAACCAGCAGTGCGCGACCATCACCGTCCCGCTCGACTACTCGAAGCCGGCGGGCGAGACGATCGAGCTGCGGGCGCGCAAGGTGCTGGCCCGGGACCGCGGGGGCAAGATCGGCACGCTGTTCATCAACCCCGGCGGTCCGGGCGCCTCGGGGCAGGAGTTCGCCGCGTCGGCCGGGTTCGTGCTGGGCGCACAGCTGCTGCGGAAGTTCGACGTGATCGGCTGGGATCCGCGCGGCGTGGCGCAGTCGACACCGGTGCGCTGCCTGGACACGGCGCAGCTGGACAAGTTCATCGCGACCGACGGCAGCCCGGACGACGACGCCGAGATCAACGAGCTGAACGAGGAGTCGAAGATCCTCGCCAACGGGTGCCAGCAGCGCTCCGGCGAGCTGCTGCCGCACGTGTCGACCAAGGACGCCGCCCGCGACATCGACGTACTGCGGGGGATCGTCGGTGACTCGGAGCTGTACTACCTCGGCATGTCGTACGGCACGTACCTGGGAGCGACGTACGCGGAGCTGTTCCCGAAGAACGTCGGGCGGCTCGTGCTGGACGGCGCCGTCGACCCGTCGAAGACCTCGAAGCAGAACAACATCGCCCAGGCGAAGGGTTTCGACACCGCCCTGGACGCGTTCGCCGAGGACTGTGCGCAGCGGTCGTGCCGGCTCGGCAGCTCAAAGGAGGAGGTGCTCGCGAAGGTCGACAAGCTGATCAACGACAGCGATGCGACCCCCCTGCCGGGTGACGGGAAGCGCCAGGTCACCCAGGCCCTCGTGGTGCTGGGGGTCATCTACCCGCTGTACGTGAAGGACTTCTGGCCGCGGCTCGAGGACGCAGTCCTGGACGGTCTGGCCGGGAACGGCGCCCGCTTGCTCGCGCTGGCCGACGAGTACACCGACCGCGAGCCCAGCGGCTACGCCAGCAACAGCAACGAGGCGATCTACGCCGTGAACTGCCTCGACCGCCCGGACATCACCTCGATCGCGCAGGCCAAGGCTGAGGAGCCGGAGTACAAGGCGGAGTCACCGCGCTTCGGGTCGTTCCTGCTCTGGGGCTCGCTGGCGTGCGCGAACTGGCCGGCGAAGGCGAAGGACAAGCCGCACCCGATCAAGGCGGCCGGGGCGAAGCCGATCGTGGTCGTCGGCACCACGCGGGACCCGGCGACGCCGTACGAGTGGGCCGTCGGGTTGGCGAGTCAGCTGGACAGTGGTGTCCTGATCACCCGTGACGGCGACGGGCACACCGGCTACAAGGCTGGGAACGCGTGTGTCGACAACGCGGTCGAGAGCTACCTGCTCCAGGGCACCGCCCCGACCGCGGACATCAAGTGCTGAGGTCAGCTCGGCCGGTTGTCGTTCGCTGACGCCGGCAGCTGGAGGGTCTGCGTCGCGTGCTCGAGCACGGCGCGCAGGGCGGCCTCGTCCTTCGGGCGGCCGCCGACGGTGATCTCGATCGCGGTGCTCTCGCCGTGGTCGGTGGAGATCCAGCGGGACAGACCCATCCGCGGCCCGCGTGTCTGGTCGGCGTAGGTGTAGACGAGCGTGCCGTTGTCGCGGCTGATGACCTTCAGGTCGCGCTCGTCGATGCTGCGGGCACGGCTGTCCACCTGCTCGTTCGGGGAGCGGCTGCTGCCGCGGGTGTCGAACCGGATCTGCCAGACGCCGCTCGGGTCCGCGAACCGCGGCCGGGTGCCGTCCTCGGGGCTCTTCCAGCCGGTGGGCACCTCGGCGGACACCGGATCGTCCTTGGTGCCGAAGGCCTGCAGGGCGTACCGCAGCGAGTCGGACTGCAGGCAGTCCGTGCACGAGGGGGTGCTGGGGGAGGACTGGGAGTTCACGATCCCTGCGGGGGTGTCGTTACCCGTCAGGTTCCCGTTGATCGCCAGCACGCTGCCGAACACAGCTACGCCGACGGTCATTCCCGCCAGCGTCATCAGCAGCGCCTGGTGCCTGGGCGTGAGCATCCCGACCTCGCTTCCGTCTCTCCGCCTGATTATCGACCACGAAGGGGGCGAGTCCACAATTCGCGCGTACGCTGGCTCGTCGTGGACCCCGCTCTCGACCAGGCCCTGCAGCGGTACGACGCCGGTACGGCGGAGCGCGCCGACCTGAAGCTGCTCACCAAGCACCTGTTGAAACGCCTGGTCGCGAAGGCTCCCGGGCACGCGGTCGAGGTCCGCGTTCCGCCGTACGGCGCGGTCCAGTGCATCGAGGGTCCCCGGCACACCCGCGGGACCCCGGGCGCCGTGGTGGAACTGCCGCCCGAGCTGTGGATCGACCTGGCCCTCGGACGCACCACCTGGGCGGACGCCCGCGCCACCGGCAGACTGCGCGCGAGCGGCGAACGCACCGACCTGAGCCCGCTGCTCCCGCTCGCCTGAACGCCCGGAATCGGAGCCGACGGCAACCAACGGGTCCACGGGCCGGAAAACGATTCCTTCTGGGTCAGGGTGCCGTGTCACCATGTGCCGGTGGCCTCACGTGTCCGCGAACGCCTCTCCCGGCTGCGCGTCGATCTGACTCCCTGGCGGGGCTCCCGCGACTTCCGGATCCTGGTGATCTCGGGCTCGGTGTTCTTCCTCGGCGGCATGGTCGGGTACGTCGCCCTGCCCTACCAGCTGTACCAGTTGACGCACTCGAACTTCGCCGTCGGCGCGATGGGTCTGGTGACGATCGCACCACTCGTCGTGTTCGGCCTGTACGGCGGCGCGCTCGCCGACCACGTCGACCGGCGGAAGATGCTGATCGGCACCGGGATCGCCCAGGTCGCCGTCTGCGCGGTGCTGCTCGCGAACACGCTGCTCACGAACCCGCAGGTCTGGCTGATCTACGTCTGCGGCGCCCTGAACGCGATCGCCTCGTCACTGCAGCGTCCGAGCCGGGACGCCCTGTTCCCGCGGGTGGTGAAGCACGAGGAGATGCCGGCCGCGGTCACGCTGAACGCGCTCACTCTCCAGGTCGGCCAGTTGGCCGGTCCCGCGCTCGGCGGTGTCCTGGTCGCCACGGCGGGCGTCGCTTGGGCCTTCACGGTCGAACTGGCCGGTCTGGCCGCCGCGACGCTGCTCTACCTGCTGCTTCGCCCGTACAAGACGAGCGAGCACAGTACGCCGCCCAGCCTGCGCGCGATCGGGGAAGGCATCACCTACGCAGTCCGCCGCCGGGACCTGCTCGGGACGTACGCCGTCGACATGGTCGGGATGTTCCTGGCGATGCCGATCGTGCTGTTCCCGGCGTTCGCGACCGAGGTGCTGAAGGAGCCGGCACTGCTGGGCCTCCTCTACAGCGCGGAGGCCGTCGGGGCGATGCTCGCGACGCTCACCAGCGGCTGGGCCCGCCACGTGCACCACCACGGCCGGGCCGTCGTCCTGGCGACGATGACCTGGGGTGCCTCGGTCGGGATCGCCGGGCTGGCGCCGAACATCTGGTTCGCGATCGCGTTCTTCGCGATCGCCGGCGGCGCGGACATGATCTCCGGCCTGTTCCGCGCGGTGATCTGGAACCAGACCATCCCGGACGAGATGCGCGGCCGGCTCGCCGGGATCGAGATGCTGTCGTACTCGCTCGGCCCGCTCGGCGGCCAGTCGCGGTCCGGCCTGGTGGCGGACCTGACCAGCGTCCGCACCTCGATCGTCAGCGGCGGCGTGCTGTGCGTCGCCGGCGTCGTCGCCACCGCGGCCTGGCTGCGCGACTTCTGGCGGTACGACGCCCGCACGGACGAACACGCGGTCCGGGAAAGGGAGCTGCGCGCGGCGAGTTGAGTGCCCAGCGCCGGATGTCACTTGGCGCTTGCGGGGCACTAGAGTCGAGTCACCATGCGTATCCGTCCTGTAGTCCTGGCCGCCGCTCTGTTCGCCGTGGTCGGCTGTGGCGGCCCCGGCAACGAGACCGCGCCGAACGTGCCGCCGTTGGTCTCGGTGAGTACGACGCCCCCCGAGACGCCGTCGGAAACCCCCTCGCCGAGCACCCCGCCGACCGCGAAGGTCGCGGAGACGCTGTGCGTGCGGATGGATCAGCCGCTCGTGCAGGCGACCCTCGGGGCCCCGGTGGTGACCCTGCAGACGAAGGCCGCGCCGGCCGACTTCGGGCTGCCGACGTACGACGTCTGCCAGTTCGGCCTGAGCACGAGTCCGAGCGGCCCGGTGCTGCGGGTCGGGATTTCGGTGCTGCCGGCAACGAAGGCGACGCTGACGGGCGCCGACAAGGCCTACGCGGCGACCAAGCGGGAGCCGGCCAGGGCCGCGGTCGTCGGCGAGGGCGGGTTCGGGACCAGCACGTTCGTGGTGTTCCTGCTGAAGGGCAGGCTGTACAAGGTCAGCGGTCCGCCGGCCACGCTCGCGAAGTACGTCGTCCTCGGGCAGGAGGTCGTCCGGCAGGCGCCCGGGCTGCCCGAGCCGCAGCCGCTGATCGCGCAGCCGGACTGCGAGCGGGGTTCGCCGGCCGCGGCGAAGGTGATGGGCGCGCCCGCCATGGTCCGCCGGGACGGCCGGACCGCACTCGGCGACCTGGTCTGCGGCTGGGTCACCCCGACCAGCGTGCTCTCGACCTCGGTACGCCGTACGCCGAGTGCGGAGGCGTTGATGGCGCCGATCCGCAAGGCCCCGACGGCTCAGTCGATCCCGCTCGGCGACGAGGCGTACGTCGACGCCGCCACCGGTCGCACCACGATCCGGGTCGGCGCCGACAAACTGGTCGACCTGGTGCCGCTGCCGGCCCGGGCGATCGACCCGGACACGATGACCTCGTTCGCACTGGCGATGTCACCGCTCTACACACGCTGAGGAGGCCGAGCCCACCGCCTGTCCCTCGGTCACATGACGTCGGCGATGGTGGCGATGGCTTCGGTGAGCTCAGTGGGCGTGCGGGCGGCGTACCCGAGGACCAAGCCCGGGGCGTGCGGGAGCTGACAGTGCCAGGACAGCGGGTGGGTCTTGACGCCCTTCTGGAGCGCCGCCGCGGCCAGTTCGACGTCGTTCACGTCGCCGTCGAAGGTGATCGTCAGATGCAGTCCGGCGGCGGCACCGTGAACGGTTGCTGAGGGCAGATAGTTGGCGACTGCCCGGGACATGGCGTCGCGGCGGGTGCGGTGGCGCCGGCGGAGGAAGCGCAGCTGGCGTTCGAGCTCACCGGACTCCATCAGGTGGGCGAGGGTGAGCTGGGGGAGCGCGGCGTTGCCGAGATCGGCCAGCCGCTTCCTGCCGATCAGTTCGTCCTTGTACTGCGGCGGCGGCAGCATCCACCCGATGCGCAGGGACGGCGCGAGCAGCTTCGAGACGCTGCCCGCGTAGATCACCTGATCGGCCAGCATCGCCCGCAGTGCCGGAACGGGCGGGCGGTCGTACCGGTGCTCGGCGTCGTAGTCGTCCTCCATGATCAGGCCGCCCTCGGCGGCCCACTGGATCAGCGCCCGCCGTCGTTCACCGTCCAGGACGACGCCGGTCGGGAAGTGGTGTGCCGGTGTCACCATCACCACCTGGGCACCCGATTCCCGGAGAAGGTCCACCCGGAGGCCGCCTTCGTCGACCGGGATCGGCGGCGTGTCGAGACCCCAGTTGTGCAGGTGCTGCCGGGAACCGAGCGAGCCGGGATCCTCGACCGCCATCGCGGTGATCCCGCGGGACGTCAGGACCTGGGCGACCAGGCCGATCGCCTGGGAGACGCCGGCCACGACGATCAGGTCCTCCGGGTGCGCGGCGACGCCCCGGTTGCGCGCCAGCCAGTTGGCGATCGCCCGTCGCATCGCCGGCGTCCCGGACGGATCGCCGTACCCGAACTCGGCGGACTCCAGGTTGCCCAGCACGGCCCGCTCGGCCTTGAGCCAGGCCGCCCGCGGGAACGCCGCCAGATCCGGCACCCCCGGCGTGAGATCGATCCGCGCCGGCGCTGCCCGAAGACTGTCGAAGACGTCCAGCCCGGGCGCGGAAACCACGGCCTCCCACGTCGGAGTTTTCGCCTTCGACGGCTTGACCAGTCCTTGGTTCCTGAGGACTGCACCACCCCGGCCACGCCGCCCGTGTTCAGCCGCGCCGTTCGTCCTGTGCGTGGGCGCGGCGACGACGATGGTGCCGGCGCGGCCTTGACCGGCCACGTGGCCGTCCTCGGTGAGGCGCTGGTAGGCCTCGGTCACCACGCCGCGGGAGATCTGGAGCTCGGCGGCGAGCACCCGGGTCGCCGGGAGGCGGCTGCCGATCGGGAGCCGGCCGTCCGAGATCGCCGTCCGGAGCCGCTCGGTCAGCCAGTCCGACAGGCCGCCCGCCTCCGCCTCGGACGGGTCCAGCTGAAGGAAGTCGGCCCCTGCTTTGGACCGACCAATTTCGCCCTGATTGGACCTGTTCACTAGTCCATAATGCCGTCAGCGTGGAGCTATGGGAACTGACTACGTACACGGCTACACCCCCGCCGAGTCCCGCCGGCTGACCGACCAGGCGCAGACTCTCGCCGACCTGCTGCATGCCGGCATCCGCTATCCGGCCGGGAGCCGCGTGCTCGAGGCGGGCTGCGGCGTCGGTGCACAGACACTCCAGCTGGTGACCCGCAGCCCCGGCATCGACCTCGTCTCGGTCGACATCTCCGAGGAGTCGCTCGCCCAGGCGAAGGCCCGCATCGCCGCCGTCGGCGCCCAGGTGGACTGGCACCACGGCGACCTCCTCGACCTGCCCTTCCCCGACGAGTCCTTCGACCACGTCTTCGTCTGCTTCGTCCTCGAGCACCTGCCCAAGCCCGAGGAGGCGCTGGTCGAGCTGCGACGGCTCATCCGGCCCGCGGGCACGATCACCGTGATCGAGGGCGATCACGAGTCGGCGTTCTACCACCCGCGGAGTACGGCGGCGCAGGCGGCGATCGACTGCCTCGTCGACCTGCAGGCCGCGTCCGGGGGCGACGCACTGATCGGCCGCCGACTGCAGCCGTTGCTCAAGGACGCGGGGTACGGCGACGTCCGTGCCTGGCCGTGCACCGTGTACGCCGACGAGACGCTGCCGCACCTGGTCGACGGCTTCACCCGCAGGACGTTCGTCGCGATGGTCGAGTCGGTCCGCGAACGTGCGCTCGCCGCCGGGATGCGAACTCCCGCCGAGTGGCAGGCGGGCATCCGCGACCTGGAGAAGACCGCCGCACCCGGCGGCACCTTCCACTACACCTTCTTCACCTCGGTAGGCCGGAAATGCTGACCCTGTTGCTCCTTCTCGCCCTGATCGTCTGGGCCCTGCAGCTGAACCACGACCGGCAGGCCTGGCCGTCCACGCCGGCGATCGCGCGCAACGGCGTACCCGATCGCGATCTGGAACGGCTGAGCGCCGACCTGCGGGCACTCCGCTGACCAGTTCACGAACGCCTGGTAGACAGGAGTGCATGGCGCCCTCTGAGCAGCTCGAGATCGAGACCAAGTACGAGGTCGACGAGGCCGCGAGCCTGCCGGCGCTGCACGAGCTGCCCGGGGTCGCGAGTGTCGCGCAACCGGTGGAGCTCGACCTCGAGGCGGTGTACTACGACACCGAGGCGCTGGTCCTCGCGGCCAACAAGGTGACCCTGCGCCGCCGGACCGGCGGCGAGGACGACGGTTGGCACGTGAAGTTCCCGGTGTCGTCCGGGGAACGGCTCGAGGTCAGGCACCCGCTCGGCCGCTCCAACCACAACGTGCCGGCCGCTGTGGTGCGAACGGTCCGGGTCCACGCGCGCGATTCTCAGCTCGTTCCGGTGGTGACGTTGAGCACGAAGCGCATCGTCCACAGGTTGCTCGACGCCGACGGCGCCGTACTGGCGGAGCTCGCCGACGACCGCGTCACCGCTGTCGTCGCCGGCGCTGAGCCCGACAGCTGGCGCGAGTGGGAGCTCGAGCTGGTCGGCGGCGACCGTGCACTGCTGGAGGCCGCCGAGGAGGTACTGCGATCCGCCGGCGCCTCACCCGCGTCGGGTCCGAGCAAACTCGCCCGTGCGCTGGGTGATCGGGTGCCGGCGGCCGACGCGTGGGAGCTGCCCTCGAAGCCGCTGACGTCCGACCTCTTCCGGGCGTACGCCGGCGCGCAGGTGCAGGCGATCCGCGAGCGCGACCCCGAGGTCCGCCGCGACGTGCCGGACTCGATCCACAAGTTCCGGGTGGCGACCCGGCGCCTGCGGTCGGCGCTGGCGACGTACCGGCCGGTGGTGGACCGCGAGCAGGGCGACCGGATCCGGACCGAGCTGAAGTGGCTCGCCGGTGAGCTCGGGGTCGCGCGCGACGCCGAGGTCCAGCGGGAACACTTCGCCGCCGAGGTCGCCGAACAGCCGGACGAGCTGGTCATGGGCCGGGTCGCCGGGCGGATCGACGACCACCTGCGAGGTGTGTACAAGGAGGGCCGGGCCGGTGCACTGGCCGCGTTGGAGAGCGAGCGGTACTTCCGTCTCCTCGACACGCTCGACGAGCTGATCGCGCGGCCGCCACTGACCGGGGACGACAGGAAAGCCAAGAAACAGATCGGCGACCTCCTCGAGCACGACTGGAAGCGGATGCGGAAGGCCGTCCGTCGTTCCGAGGCCGCCGAGACGTCCGCCGAGCAGGACCACGAGCTCCACGAGGTCCGCAAGGCGGCCAAACGACTCCGGTACGCCGCGGAGTCCGCCGTACCTGTGCTGGGCGACGAGGCCGCCGATCTCGCGGCCCGCGCCGAAGAAGTCCAGGAGGTCCTCGGCGAACACCAGGACTCCGTCGTCTCCCGCGACCTGCTCCGCCAGCTCGCCGTCCAGGTCCACCTCGACGGCGGCAACGCCTTCACCTTCGGCCGCCTCCACGCCGCCGAGGAACAGCGAGGCATCCGCTCCCGAGACGCCTTCTACACCCTCTGGCCCAGCCTGAGACTCAACTGATTCCGCACCCGGTGCTCCGCGCGCCGACGGCGATGTGGTGTCGGCGCAGTCTGGTCGTGGGCTGACTGCGGGCGTCTCCATCGACCTCAGCGGGCACGGCTCTCGGTAAGACGTGGAAGACGGACCCGGGCTCAGGGGATACCGGGTCCGTCTTGGGGCGGAGGTGGGGCTGTCAGGCAGGTTCGCAGGTGTTCAGCAGGGCCTGCCTGACAGGTCTTTCGGCCCTCTCAGTGCTGCACCGCCTTCTCGGCGCCGGCGCCGGTCAGGGAGCGGACCTCCATCTCGGCGAACTTGTCGACGTCGGTCTGCTCCTTGCTGGTGACGGTTCCGAGCCAGCCGAGGAAGAATGCCAGCGGGATCGAGACGATGCCGGGGTTGTCCAGTGGGAACCAGTGGAAGTCGATCCCGGTGTCGGTGATCATCGACAGGCTGGCGCCGGTCTTGGCGTCCACCTTGCCGGAGACGACCGGGCTGAACGCGATCAGGACGATCGCCGAGCCCAGACCGCCGTAGATGCTCCAGAGCGCGCCGCGGGTGTTGAACCGCCGCCAGAACAGCGAGTACAGGATCGTCGGCAGGTTCGCACTGGCCGCGACGGCGAACGCCAGGGCCACCAGGAAGGCGATGTTCTGCCCGTTGGCGAAGATGCCGCCGACGATCGCTACCGCACCGATCACCGCGGCGGTGATCCGGGCGACCCGGACCTCGCCGTCGGCGTTGACCTCGCCCCTCTTGATCACCTGGCCGTAGACGTCGTGCGCGAAGGACGCACTCGCGGTGATCGTGAGCCCCGCGACGACGGCGAGGATGGTGGCGAACGCGACCGCGGAGATCACCCCGAGCAGAAGCTCGCCCCCCAGTTCGAAGGCCAGCAGAGGCGCGGCGGAGTTGGCCCTGCCCGGAGCGGCCCTGATGACGTCCGGCCCGACGAGCGCGGCGGCGCCGTACCCGAGGACCAGCGTGAACAGGTAGAAGATGCCGATGATCCAGATCGCCCAGCTGACACTGCGCCTGGCTTCCTTGGCCGACGGCACCGTGTAGAAGCGCATCAGCACGTGCGGTAGACCGGCGGTGCCGAGCACCAGCGCCAGCGCCAGCGAGATGAAGTCCAGCTTGGTGATACCGGTCATGCCGTACTGCAGACCCGGGTTGAGCAGCCTCTCACCGGCCGCCGGGCTTCTGTCGACGGCCGCACCGAGCAGACCGGACAGGTTGAAGGTGTACTTCGCCAGCACCCACAGCGTCATCAGACCGGCGCCGAGGACCAGCAGGACGGCCTTGATGATCTGCACCCAGGTGGTGCCCTTCATCCCGCCGACCAGCACGTACGTGATCATGATGATGCCGACCACGGCGATCACCAGGCTCTGCCCGGCGCGGCCGTCGATGCCCAGCAGGAGGGCGACGAGACCCCCGGCGCCTGCCATCTGCGCCAGCAGGTAGAAGAAGCAGACGCCGAGGGTCGAGATCGCGGCCGCCATCCGGACGGGCCGCTGCTTGAGCCGGAACGACAGTACGTCGGCCATCGTGAAGCGGCCGGTGTTCCGGAGCAGTTCGGCGACCAGCAACAGGGCCACGAGCCACGCCACCAGGAAGCCGATCGAGTAGAGGAAGCCGTCGTACCCGTTCAGGGCGATCGCTCCCGCGATGCCGAGGAAGGACGCGGCGGACAGGTAGTCACCGGCGATCGCCACCCCGTTCTGCGGGCCGGTGAACGACCGGCCGCCGGCGTAGAAGTCGGCCGCGGTCCGGTTGTTCCGGGACGCCTTGATCACGATGGCCAGCGTCGCGACCACGAACAGCGCGAAGATCGCGATGTTGACCGTCGGGTTGCCGATGTCGGTCGCCTGTGGCAACAAGAGTGGGGCGGTCACCGGTCGGCTCCCTCGATCAGTTGACGCATCCGGTCGGCCTCGGCGTCGAATCGCCGGTCGGCCCAGCGGACGTAAATCATCGTGATGGCGAAGGTCGACACGAACTGGCCGAGCCCGAACAGCAGCGCGACGTTGATGTTGCCGCCGATCCGCGAGGACATGAACCCGGGCGCGTACGCGGCGAGCAGGACGTAGAGGAAGTACCAGACCAGGAACAGGCCGGTCATCGGGAACACGAAGCGGCGGAACCGGCGACGCAACTCCGAGAAGTCCGGTGACACCTGGACGTCTCGGTACGTCGTGAGCTCCGGGTCGCCCGCGGATCGCGTCGTATCGCTCATCGCGGGACCTCCAGACATAGATCAGGCCGGGCGGGTACGCCGGCGGGGGCTGCTGCTGGTCGTACTGTGGTCCGGGTCACGGCCCGATCGACAGCACCCACGCGCGTCGAGCGCTCAATGGACCACACCAGTCGTCCGGTGGATCACGCCGCTGCGACGAGCGGTCGAATCCTCACGACGAGCGGTACGGCGGCTGCGGCAGCCCGCGGTCGACGTCGACCGCTTCGGGGGTGTGCAGGCGGACCATGCTGCGGGCGGTGCCGGCCGGGATCTTGTCCGGGGTCAGCTTGGACACCACGATCACGGTGATGAACGCGAGTGGCATCGTCCACGCGGCCGGCTGACCGACCAGGGCCTGGGGCCAGCCGTCGTCCGGCCCGCCGACGACGTTGACCAGCGCGGCCGCACTCGCCGCGACGCCGCCGACGATCAGCCCGGCCGCGGCCCCGGTCGTCGACATCCGCCGCCACCAGATCCCGAGCACCAGCAACGGGCAGAACGTCGACGCGGCCACCGCGAACGCAAGACCGACCGTGTCCGCGAGGCTCAGCGACCCGGTCAGCAGGAACGCGAGGTACGGCACACACATCGACAGCAGGGCCGCGATCCGGAAGCTGTTCACCGCGACGTAATCCCCGCTGGTCCACCGGTGCAGCCGGCTCCGCAACAGGTCCTGGTCGATCACGCCCGCGATCGCGACGGTGAGTCCCGACGACGTCGACAGGAACGCCGCGAACGCCCCGGCCGCGACCAGCGCACCGAGCAGATCCCCTGCTGTACCGGGGAAGATCCGCCCCGGCAGTTCCAGTACGACGGTGTCCGCGCCGCTCCCGACCAGATCCGGCGCGAACGTCCGCCCGAGCACGGCGTACACCGGTGGGAACAGGTAGAACGTCCCCAGCAGCGCCAGTACGACGACGGTCGTACGACGGGCCGCCCGGCCGTCCGGGTTCGTGTAGAACCGGACCAGCACGTGCGGCAGGCCCATCGTCCCGAAACAAAGGGCCAAGAGCAACGAATAGGTCGCGTACAGCGGGTGGTCCCGGCCGCCCGCGGTGGACAACGGCTCGGCCCACTCGGCACCCGCGCCCTGCAACGCCTCGAGTACGCCGACCGGGTGCTCGACCGACCGCCAGGCGATCAGGATGACGAAGACCGGCAGCGCCAGCGCGGTCAGTTTCAGCCAGTACTGGAACGCCTGGACGAAGGTGATCGACCGCATGCCGCCCGCGGCGACGTTGATCACCACGATGACCGCGACGACCGCGGCACCGACGTCGGGCGGCGCGCCGGTGACCGTCTGCAGGGTCAGCCCGGCGCCGTGCAGCTGAGGCAGCAGGTAGAGCGTGCCGATGCCGACGACCAGGCCGGCGCAGATCCGTCGGACGAACGCGGACTCGAACCTGGTCTCGGCGAAGTCGGGCAACGTGTAGGCGCCGGACCGGCGCAGCGGTGCCGCGACCAGGACGAGCAGCATCAGGTAGCCGACCGTGTAGCCGACGGAGAACCAGAGCATGTCCGCGCCGTTCACCAGCACCAGGCCGGCGACCCCGAGGAACGACGCCGCCGACAGGTACTCGCCGCTGATCGCGGACGCGTTCCACCGCGGCGTGACCACCCGGCTGGCGACGTAGAAGTCACTCGTCGTCCGCGAGATCCGCAACCCGAACAGCCCGATGCCGATGGTCGCGACGATCACCAGCCCGATCGCGGTCAAACTGGTTGCCGGAGACATTCAGTGCCTCCCACCGGCAGGCACTACTGCCGTCCGACGAACTCGGTGAACTCCGCCTCGATCCGCTCCGCGTTGCGGACGTAGACGCGGGCGGCGACGTACACGACCGGGTAGACCGCGACGCCGAGGATCACCCACGGCAGCGGTACGCCGAGCACGTCCAGGGTGCGCGTGGCCGGGACCAGTGCGAACAGCAGCGGGATGCCGCCGAGGAGCACTGTCGCGCCGCCGATGACGGCCAGCGCGAGCCGCAGCTGGGACTGGATCAGCGAGTGCATGTAGACCTCGCCGAGCCGGGTCTGCTCGTCGATCTCCCGGGTGCCGGTCGGGGTGATCGGCCGGCGGGCGGCACTCGTCCGCGGGCTCGTCACCCGGACCCGGCGCGGTCCCTCCGGCGTACTCATCCCGGCCGTCCTCAGCCGCGCAGCGACGTCGACCGGACCAGCAGGTCGCGGAGCTCGCGGGTGTGGCGGCGGCTCACCGGCAGCCAGTCGCCGCCGACGCGGACCGCGCACCGGCCGCCGTCGACGCGCATCTCGTCCACGTGCGCGAGGGCGACCAGCGTACTGCGGTGGATCCGGGTGAACCCGGAGTCGCGCCAGCGGTCCTCCAGCGTGCTCAGCGGGATCCGGACCAGATGCGAGTTCTGCCCGGTGTGCAGGCGGGCGTAGTCGCCCTGCGCCTCGACGTACCGGACCGTCGAGCGCTGGACGAACCGGGTGACGCCGGCCAGCTCGACCGGGATCACCTCGTCGTCGGTCTCGTCCGCGCTCTGCAGCGCGGCCGGTGCGCCGGCCGTGACGACCCGGCGGACGGCTTCGGACAGCCGCTCGGCTCGGACCGGCTTCATCACGTAGTCGGTCGCCTCGAGCTCGAACGCCGCCACCGCGTGCTCGTCGTAGGCCGTGACGAAGACGATCTGCGGACGCGGGTGGCGGAACTTGGACAGCACCTGCGCCAGGTCGATCCCGGTCAGGCCGGGCATCTTGATGTCGCAGAACACCACGTCCAGGTCCGCGGCCTGCAGGATCTTCAGCGCGTCCGGCCCGTTCGACGCGGTCTTGATCTCGCCGATCCGGCTGTCCTGCGTCAGCAGATACACCAGCTCGGCCAGCGCGGGCTCCTCGTCGTCCGCGACCAGCGCGCGCAGGGGACTGTCGGCCATGCGCACACACTAATGCCAAGGAATGAGGTCGAGCAGCCCGTCCGGGGCGAGCGCGAAACGGGTGCCGTGACGCCGACCCATCCGGTTGAACATCCGGCACAGCCACGCGCTGTCCGCCGGCCCGGCCGGGCGCAGCCGGAGCTTGTGGGTCTGCAGCGGTGCCATCCGCAGCGCGGTCAGCCGGCCGGTCGTGCGGTCCACTGTGGCCAGGTAGAGCAGACGCAGATCGTCGCGGTACTCCTCGTAACCTCTGATGCCTTCGTAGTCGTCGATCAGGTCTCCGCAGCTGTAGAGCACCAGCCGGCCCCGGTAGACCTCGATCGGCCGCGGGTGGTGTGCCGAGTGTCCGTGCACGATGTCGGCACCGCCGTCGACAAGCCGGTGCGCGAAGCTGACCTGCTCAGGCGTCACGGCGTATCCCCAGTTGGATCCCCAGTGCACCGAAACGACGACGACATCACCCCGGCTCCTGACCTGCGACACCTGTGCGGTGATCGCGTCTGCGGTGCCGCCGGACAGATCCGGCAGCAGGGAGATGCCGGGACGGTCCGGGCCCGCTGCCCAGTTGCCCGGCACGCCGCTGCTCGTCGTACCGAAGGAGAAGACGACGACCCGCCCGCCGTCGCCCACCGGCACGATCGCGGGCCGGGCCGCCGCGGCCGCGTTCCGGCCCGCACCGGCGACCGCGATCCCGGCCGTGCCCAACGCATCGAGCGTCTCCTCGAGTCCGCCGATGCCGAAGTCGAGGACGTGGTTGTTGGCGAGCGAGCAGACATCCGGCCGGCCAGCCGACAGAGCGGGCACGTTGTCGGGGCTCATGCGGTAGTGGACGCCCTTGCCGGCCGCGAAGTCGTCGCTGCGGGTGATGCTCGTCTCCAGGTTCAGCAGCCGTCCGTCAGGCTCGAAGCGATCGAGGATCGCCAGCGCGTCGCCCCACGGCCAGGAAGGGTCGACGGGTCGCTGGATCGGGCCGTTCCTGCTCTCGGCGAGTTCGACGTACGTCCGGGCATCCCTGACAGAACTTTCCCGAAGCGCCGGGTCGCCCGGGTGCGGCAGCATCTGGTCGACACCTCGGCCGAGCATCACATCGCCGCCCAGGAACAGCTTCACCGTGCCGCCCGCCACGCTTCCGCCCTTGCTCAGGACAGCAGGTGCGGAGCATGGTCAGGCCGGTGCTCCCAGCGGACGCGGCCCGAGCCGAAGCCTGCCGCGTGTACGCCGTCGTGGCCGAGCGGGCGCCGGCAGTAGTAGTACGGCGAGTAGAGGTCTCTACAGCAGTCCCGGTACGTCGTGTAGGCGAACTCGAGGTCGAGCCGGCTGTCACTGTCCATGGAGGGTCGCTCTCGTGACGGATTCCCTTCCTTGCAGTATGACCAACGAGTTGTCACTGCTCCCGTCGCCCCGGTCACGACTCGGAGCGACGGGAGCAGGGCGGTCGCCCTGCTCCCGTCCGCCTGTGCGTCTACTTGATCAGTCCGTGCGGGTCGAGCACGTACTTGCGCGCCGCGCCCTGGTCGAACTGGTTGTACCCCTGTGGCGCCTCGTCCAAGGGAATGACCGTGGCGTTCACATTCTTCGCGATCTGCGTGCGGTCGTGCAGGATCGCCTGCATCAACTGGCGGTTGTACCGCATGACCGGGCACTGCCCGGTCATGAACGACAGCGACTTGGCCCAGCCGAGTCCCAGCCGGATCGACAGCGAGCCGGTCTTCGCGGCCTCGTCGATCGCACCAGGGTCGCCGGTGACGTAGAGGCCCGGGATACCGACCGCGCCGCCGGCGCGGGTGACGTCCATGACCGTGTTCAGCACGGTGGCGGGACGCTCGGTCTGTGCGTCGGTGCCGTGGCCGTGCGCCTCGAATCCGACCGCATCGATCGCGCAGTCGACCTCCGGCACACCGAGGATCTGCTCGACCTGGTCCTTCGGATCACCTTCCGACACGTCGATCGTCTCGCAGCCGAAACTCCGCGCCTGCTCGAGCCGTTCCTTCTGCAGGTCGGCCACGATGACCACCGCCGCGCCGAGCAGGAACGCCGCCGTGGCCGCGGCCAGGCCGACCGGCCCCGCGCCCGCGACGTAGACGGTCGAACCGGTCCCGACGCCGGCCGTGACGGCGCCGTGGTACCCGGTCGGGAAGATGTCCGACAGCATGGCCAGGTCGCGGATCTTCTCCAGCGCCTGGTCCTTGTCGGGGAATTTGAGCAGGTTCCAGTCGGCGTACGGCACGAGCGCGTACTCCGCCTGACCGCCGACCCAGCCGCCCATGTCGACGTACCCGTACGCCGAGCCCGGCCGATCCGGGTTCACGTTCAGGCAGACGCCGGTCTTGCCCTCCTTGCAGTTGATGCACCGCCCGCAGGCGATGTTGAACGGGACCGAGACCAGGTCGCCGACCTTGATGAACTCGACGTCCCGGCCGACCTCCGCCACCTCACCGGTGATCTCATGACCGAGCGCGAGCCCGGACGGGGCCGTCGTCCGGCCGCGGACCATGTGCTGGTCGCTGCCACAGATGTTGCTGGCCACGACCTTGAGGATCGCCCCGTGCGGAATCTGCCGTCCCACGTTCGCCGGGTTGACTCCGGGACCGTCCTTGAGTTCCAGACTCGGGTAGTCGATCGTCTCGACCGCCACGTCGCCTGGTCCCTTGTAGATCACTGCCCTGTTGCCTGGCACGTGTAACCGCTCCTCTCCGAGGAGGCTCCACCGCAGAGCGCCGTGGAGCCGCGCGAAACCGCTGTCGCGGGGCTGCGATCGCCTCCTGGGAGGCGATCCAGTCGTCGCCTGCCCCGCCAGGCGAATCCGTTCGACGGCGATACTCACGCGCCATCGGGGGATCGCTGTCGACGCTAGTTCGCACCACCACCACGGTCAACGCGGGACAGCGTGTACACCCGAGGAGTATTTGGGCACCCGGAACGTCACCTTGGTGCCCGCGTCCACGGCGGTCTCCACGACCAGGCCGTACGCGTCGCCGTACACCTGCCGCAGGCGGGCGTCGACGTTCCCGAGGCCGATCGAGTCACTTCCGGACTGGCCCGCCAGCGCGGCCCGGATGACCTCCGGGTCACTGCCGGAGCCGTCGTCCTCCACGCTGATCTCGGCGTCGTTGATTCGGTCCGTGGCGCGGATGGTGATCCGGCCGGCGCCGGTGGTGCCCTCCAGACCGTGGCGGACGGCGTTCTCCACCAGCGGCTGGACGACCAGGAACGGGATCACCACCGGCAGCACCTCGGGCGCGATCAGCAGCGACACCTTCAACCGGTCCCCGAACCGGGCCTGTTCGAGCACCAGGTAGCGCTCGACGTTCCGCAGCTCGTCCGCCAGCGTGGTGAACTCACCGCCCCGCCGGAGCGCGTACCGGGAGAAGTCGGCGAACTCCAGCAGCAGCTCCCGTGCCCGCTCCGGGTCGGTCCGCACGAACGACGCGATCGCGGCCAGCGCGTTGTAGATGAAGTGCGGGCTGATCTGCGCCCGGAGCGCCCGCAGCTCGGCCTCCATCGCCCGGGTGCGCTCCCTGTTGAGCTCGGCCAGCTCGACCTGCCCGGACACCCAGCGGGCGACCTCCTCGGTCGCTCGGACCAGCGCCGCCGACGACTTGATGCTGTACGCCACCAGTACGGCCACCACTCGCTCCTCGGTGACGATCGGCGCGAGCACCGCCGTCCGGATCGGGCACTGGGGATCGCCGCAGGCCACGTCATGTGCGCCGAGGACCGCCGTACGGCCGGTGCGCAGCGTCGCGGCGGCGAGCGCCTTGGCGTCACCGCGGTGGTTGCTCTCGTACGGTCCGCCGACGCCGTCCCAGGCCAGTACGCCGGACGAGTCGCAGATGGCGATGGCCGCCGTACCGAGGAGGTCCCGGAGGTGCCGGCTAGCCTTGCCCGCCGCGGCCGGGGTCAGCCCCTCGCGCAGGTGTGGAGTGGCCAGCGAGGCCGTATGCAGAGTCGCGTACGTCGCCTTGTCGGCCAGGGTCCCGAAATGCTTCCGCCGTCGCACGAACACGTGACGACGGTAACCGCTCAGCCCTCGGCGCGGGGCCTGAACGCCTCCAGGGCCTCGGTGTCGGAGTAGTTCGACAGCAGGTACGCGGCGACCCACGCCTCCCGATCCGGGTACGACGATTCCGCGACGATCCGCTCGGCGGCCTTCGTCCTGTCGAGGTCTGACCGCCGCAGCTGCACGCCGTCCGGAGTCAGCAACGCCCAGCTCGGACCGGGAGCGCCGTACGGCATGCCGACGCTGCCGGCGTTGACCACGAGCCGCCGGTCGACCTGCCGCGCGAACGGCATGTGCGTGTGCCCGCAGACCACGGTCCGGATCTCGTCCGGCAACCCGCTGAACACCTCGGCCCACCGGGAGATCGGACTGTCGACCAGCACCAGCTCCTCGTCGTCCCTCGGCGTCGCGTGACAGAAGATCACGTCGCCGATCGTGTGCGTCGAAGGCAGCCCCGCCAGCAACTCCACCTGGTCGGCCCGCAACTCCGCAGCCGCCCAAGGACTCACCCCGTCCGGCGGCTCCCCGGTGAACTCCCCTCGAGCCATCGCGACCAGCTCCCGATCCGCGTTCCCCCGGACCCAGACCACCCGCCCGCCCAGCGACCGCAACGAATCCAGTGTCTCCACGGGCATCGGCCCACTGGCGATGTCCCCTGCCAGCACAACCACATCAGCCGCCCGAACGTCGTCCTCCCCCACCACCGCCTCCAGCGCAGGCAACACCCCATGAACATCCGCCAGGACAGCAACCGTCGTCATCCCGCCAGTCTGCTCCGATTCCCCACCCCCGACGGGAATGTCTGCTACCGGCAGATCACGTGCCGAGGTCGAGGGAGGTGTCGGTGAGGATCGGGGTGGCTCGTTCGCAGGTGGCGGTGGTGAGATCGCAGCGGACGATGGCTCGCTTGACGTTGGTCTCCTCGCCTTGGCCCTCGCCGACCGCGACGATCAGGACGTGCTGGTCGTCCTCGACGCCGATCTGCAGGAAGCAGCCGTTCCACTCCCGGATCACCTTGCCCGTCCGGGTGTCCAGCGCAACCTGGACCATGTTGCAGTAGCCGTCGCCGTACGCCGGTCCGCCGACCGCGGTCGCCGTGTCCGGCGTGAATCCGGTGACCCAGTAGTCGCAGGTCCGCGAGAACTGCTTGCCGGAGGCGACGTCCACCATCGACGAGCAACTGCCGCTGTCGTTGATCAAGTTGACCGACGAAGCCACGCGGCCGTCCCGTGAGACCGCCGACGGTGAAGCGACGGTCTTGACCAGCGTAGGCCTCGACTCACCGGGCACCCAGCTGTAGAGCTTCCAGGCGCCCGTGTCATCACTGTCCGCGCGGTAGTAGACCTTGCTGCCGACGTACGCGAGCACCTGGACGCTCCAGGCCTCCGGCAGCTCCAGCGACTTCGGCGAGCCACTCATGCCGGCGGTCTCGGCGTAGACGATGCCGCCCTTCTCCCTGGACCCACCGAGATTGCTCAGCCGGCTCGCCGCGTAGGCCGCCGCCGACTGGTCCGCCTTCGTCACCAGCGACGTCACGTCGGGCGTACGGCGGACGTCGCCGGTGCCGTCGACCTTCAGCAGCTCGGTCTGCGACTCGCCCGTCATCACGACCGCGAGGGCGGCGGTGTCCAGGCGCCCGATCGTGAGGATGTTGCCGCTGCCGGGGATCTTGATCGAGCTGCCGGCGCCGCCACGGACCTCGCGGCCGACCAGGTGCGGGATCTGCGGAGCCCGGCCCTCGTCGAGCTTGGCGATGTCCACCGTGACCTTGACCGGTCCGGCCGGCTTCGGCGAGGCGGTGGTCGGTTTCGCGGTCGGTGTCGGCTTGACGGGTGTTGGGGTCGGCTTCGGTGTCGGCGTGGGGGGGGGGGTCGGCGACTGTCTCTTATACCCCTCTGAC
>NZ_SMKR01000149.1 GCF_004348725.1 Kribbella turkmenica | reverse complement strand
CACCTGTGTCGCTCTGCGTGCCGACATCGACGCCCTGGCGGTGCCGGACGGTGTCGACTCCCCTTTTCGGTCCAGCTACGAGGGCGTGGCCCACGCCTGCGGTCACGACGTCCACACCGCCGTACTGCTCGGCACGGCGATGGTGCTCGCGCGGATGGCGGCCGACGGCCTGCTGACGCACCGCGTCCGGCTGATCTTCCAGCCGGCCGAGGAAGTGATGCCCGGCGGTGCACTCGGCGTGATCGCGGCCGGTGGCATGGAGGGAGTACGCCGGATCTACGGTCTGCACTGTGATCCGCGGCTGCCGGTCGGCGAGGTCGGCCTCCGGGTCGGCGCGCTGACCGCCGCGTCCGACCGCATCCTGGTCCGGGTGACCGGACAGGGCGGGCACACGTCCAGGCCGCACCTCACCGGCGACCTCGTCTACGCCCTCGCCACCCTGGTCACAGAGATGCCGGCCGCGCTCTCCCGCCGGGTCGACCCGCGGTCCGGGATGTCCCTGGTCTGGGGCCGGATCACCGCGGGCTCGGCGGCGAACGCGATCCCGGCCAGGGGCGAGGCCGAGGGCACCCTGCGCTGCCTGGACGTGAACGCCTGGAAGCTCGCGGCCGAGCTGGTCCCCACGCTGGCCGGGCAGTTGATCGCGCCGTACGGCGTCGAGGTGAGCACCGAGGTGACGCACGGCGTACCGCCGGTGATGAACGACCCGGAGGCGATCGCCGTGCTGAAGCGTGCCGTCGAACTGTCCCTCGGGCCGGACGCGGTGGCGTCGACCGACCAGAGCCTGGGCGGCGAGGACTTCGCCTGGTACCTCGAGCACGTTCCGGGCGCGATGGCCCGGCTGGGCGTCCGCGCGCCGGGGGTGGACAACGCCGCCGACCTGCACACGCCGGGGTTCGACGCGGACGAGGACGCCATCACCTCCGGGATGATGGTGCTGGCCTCCTGCGCCCTGCTGGACTAGACACGACCTCAGCCGCCTCCGGGCGCGGCCGGGCGCCTCAGAAGGTGTCGGCCGGGACGTAGGCGCCCCAGACCTCCCGCAGGGTGTCGCAGACCTCGCCGACGGTCGCCCGGGCCTTGAGCGCGTCCTTCATCGGGTAGAGGCAGTTGTCGTTGCCTTCGGCAGCCTTCTTGAGGGCACCGAGGGCACGGTCGACCGCGGCCTGGTCACGGGCGGCGCGCAGCGTGGCCAGGCGGGCGCGTTGCTCGGCCTCGATGGCGGGGTCGACGCGGAGCGGCTCGTACGGCTCCTCCTCGGCGATCCGGAACTTGTTCATGCCGACGACGACCCGCTCGGCGGAGTCGATCTGCTGGGCGATCAGGTACGCCGACCGCTCGATCTCCTGCTTCTGGAAGCCCTTCTCGATCGCGGCCACGGCCCCGCCGTACTCCTCGACCTGCGCCATCAGCTCGAGCGCGGCCGCCTCCACCTCGTCGGTGAGCGCCTCGACGACGTACGACCCGGCGAACGGGTCGACGGTCGCGGTCACGTCGGTCTCGTAGGCGAGCACCTGCTGGGTGCGCAGCGCGAGCCGGGCCGCCTTCTCGGTGGGCAGCGCGATCGCCTCGTCGTAGGAGTTGGTGTGCAGTGACTGCGTCCCGCCCAGTACGGCGGCCAGGCCCTGGACCGCGACCCGGACGAGGTTCACCTCGGGCTGCTGCGCGGTGAGCTGCACGCCGGCGGTCTGGGTGTGGAACCGCAGCATCATCGACTTCGGGTTCTTCGCGCCGAACTCGTCCCGCATCACCCGGGCCCAGATCCGCCGGGCCGCGCGGAACTTCGCGACCTCCTCGAGCAGCGTCGTCCGGGCGACGAAGAAGAACGACAGCCGGGGCGCGAACTCGTCCACGTCCAGCCCGGACGCGACCGCGGTCCGGACGTACTCGATCCCGTTCGCCAGCGTGAACGCGATCTCCTGCGCGGGCGTCGCGCCGGCCTCGGCCATGTGGTAGCCGGAGATCGAGATCGTGTTCCAGCGCGGCAGCTCCGCCTGGCAGTACGCGAAGATGTCGCTGATCAGCCGCAGCGACTCCTTCGGCGGATAGATGTAGGTGCCGCGGGCGATGTACTCCTTGAGGACGTCGTTCTGAATCGTGCCGGTGAGCTTGTCGCCGGCGACCCCCTGCTCCTCGGCCACGAGTTGGTACAACAGCAGGAGCACCGAGCCCGGGGCGTTGATCGTCATCGAGGTGGACACCTGGTCCAGCGGGATCTCGTCGAACAGCAGCCGCATGTCGTCGATCGAGTCGATCGCCACCCCGACCTTGCCGACCTCGCCGTGCGCGATCGGGGCGTCGGAGTCGTAGCCCATCTGGGTGGGCAGGTCGAAGGCGACCGACAGGCCCATCGTGCCGTGGTCGATCAGCTGGTGGTACCGCTGGTTCGACTCGGCCGCGGTGCCGAAACCGGCGTACTGGCGCATGGTCCAGGGCCGCTCGGTGTACATCGTCGGGTAGACCCCGCGGGTGAACGGGAACCGCCCCGGCTCGCCCAGCTTCGCGTCCGGCTCGAACCCGGCCAGCGCGTCCGGCCCGTACACCGGCGCGAACTCGAACCCCGACTCACTCCGATGACTCATCCCCCAACGGTAGGCCGAACCACGCCCGCACTGGTATGCAGCAGGCTGGTGACATCGAGCACCCTGTGTGACCGGCCACACCATCCGGCCGCGAGCTGTTGACTTGTGACCTGGGTCACCGGAGGCTGCGGAAAGTATGCACCGTCGACCGGGGAGGGGCGACATGCGTAGATCTGCTGTTGTGACCGCGGTACTGGCCGTTCTGGCGGGGGCACTGGTCGCAGGACCAGGGGCGACCGCCGCGCCAGCGCAAGGGGGTGGTGACGGCCTCGAGGTCTACGTCGGCGAACTGGACCCGCAACAGCTGCAGAAGCTGGCGGACCTCGGCGTGGACCGCCAGGAGCTGAGCGTCGGGCCGAAGGCCGCCGACGGCAAGGCCCGGGTCGAGGTCGTCATCACCGACCGCCAGGCCACCAAGCTCCGCACCGACGGCGTCGACCTGACCGTGAAGAAGGTGAACGGACGCGACGCCGCCGACGAGGCCGCCCGGCTCGTCCAGGCGGGCCCGACGGTGTTCCGCCCGTACAGCGGGCCCGGTGGTCTTCGCGAAGAGCTGGTCGCGACCGCCGACGCACACTCCGGGCTGGCCAAGCTGGTCACCGTCGGCTCGACGGTCCAGGGCAAGCAGATCGAGGCCGTCAAGGTGACCAAGCACGCCCGCCACCTGAAGGACGGCACGCGCCCGGCGGTACTGTACATGGGCGCCCAGCACGCGCGCGAGTGGATCACCCCCGAGATGGTCCGCCGGCTGATGCACCACGTGATCGACAACTACGGCCAGGACGCCGAGATCACCAAGCTGGTCGACACCACCGAGCTGTGGTTCCTGCCGGTGGCCAACCCCGACGGCTACGACTACACGTTCACCGGGGACCGGCTGTGGCGGAAGAACCTGCGGGACAACAACGCGGACGGCGCCACCGCGCCCGGTGACGGCGTGGACCTGAACCGCAACTTCCCCTTCAAGTGGGGCTACGACAACGAGGGTTCGTCACCCGATCCGTTCAGCGAGACCTACCGCGGCACCGCGCCGGCCTCCGAGCCGGAGATCCGGGCCGTCGACCGGCTCTTCCGGCAGGTCGGCTTCACCGAGCTGATCAACTACCACTCGGCCGCGGAGCTCATCCTGTACGGCGTCGGCTGGCAGGTGAGCACCCCGACGCCCGACGACGTGATCGCCGCGGCGATGGCCGGTGACGACGCGAATCCCGCCGTCCCCGGCTACGACCCGGACATCTCCGCCGAGCTCTACACCACCAACGGCGAGACCGACGGACACGCGTCGAACCGGTACGGCATCCTCGCCTTCACCCCGGAGATGTCGACCTGCCAGGCCGTCTCGGCCGCCGACCCCGACGACGAGTGGCTGCCCGAGGACTGTGTCAGCGTCTTCACGTTCCCCGACGACGAGGGCCTGATCCAGGCCGAGTTCGCCAAGAACGTCCCGTTCGCACTGTCGGTCGCGAAGTCCGCGCACGACCCCGACGACCCGGTCTCCGTGGTCGGCAAGAAGGCCGCCGACCTGGTCGCCGACCCGTTCGAGGTCTCGCACGGCACCACGCAGCCGGTCGCGGTGACGGCGAAGCGGGCGCTCAAGAACCTGCGGCTCAACTACAGGATCAACGGCGGCCGCACCGTCAGCGACAAGGTGTCGGAGTGGAAGGGCGGCGAGCGGTACGGCGACACCGACGACCACTACTACGCCGAGTTCCGCGGGACAGTACGCCGTACCACGCCGGGCGACTCGGTCGAGGTGTGGTTCACCGGCGTCAAGCCCGGGACCGGACCTGTCGCCAGCGATCACTTCACCTACACGGTGGCCACCGACATCGGCGGGAAGGTGCTGATCCTGGCCGCCGAGGACGTCACCGGCATCAGTCCGGCCCAGGGCGTCACGACCGCGAAGTACGCCGACGAGTACGCCACCGCACTCACCGCGGCCGGGAACAGCTCGGACGTGTACGACGTGGACGCGAACAACCGGACCGCGCCACACCACCTCGGCGTGCTGTCCCATTACCAGGCAGTGGTGTGGGAGACCGGCGACGACATCATCACGCGAGAGACCGGCCAGGTCCCCGGCACGGCGGCCGAACTGGCTCTCGACCTCGAGCTGACGGTCCGCGACTACCTCAACGAGGGCGGCAAACTGCTCCACACCGGCAAGTACGCCGGGTTCGCGAGCAGCGCGGACGGCTCGTACTTCTACAACCCGTTCGAGGAGGAGCAGGGCGAGTGCACGACGCCTCAGCAGTACCCGTGCCTGCCCCTGCTGAACGACTTCGCGCAGTACTGGCTGGGGGCCTACCGCTACGTCGACAACAGCGGCACCGACGCCAACGGGAACCCGGTCCCGATCCGCGGGACGAGCGGTGCCTTCAACGGGTTCGCCGGGACACTCAACGGCGGCGACTCGGCGGACAACCAGGACCATACCGCGGCGTTCGTCCTGACGTCGAGTGTGTTGCCGAAGGCCCAGTTCCCGCAGTTCGCGAGCTCGGCGCCGCTCGAGTGGGACCGGCCCGGTGTTCCGCCGTTCGATCCGTTCACGGGTGCGCAGTACATGTACAGCCAGCAGGGAGACATCAGCTACAAGCGGCTGACACGCACGGTCAACCTGGCCGGGGTGACGAGCGGTGCGTTGTCGTTCAAGATCTCCTACGACACCGAGGCGGCCTGGGACTTCGTCATGGTCGAGGCCCACACCGTCGGCCAGGATGACTGGACGACGCTGCCGGACACGAACGGCCACACGTCGCAGGACACCGGTCAGAGCTGTCCTTCCGGCTGGATCGACCTGCACCCGTTCCTGGCGCACTACCAGGGCACGGACTGCTCGCCGACCGGCACGACCGGGGCTTGGCACGCGGCCGCCGGCTCCAGCGCGGGCTGGCAGGACTGGAACGTCGACCTGACGCCGTACGCCGGGAAGCAGGTCGAGGTCTCGATCACCTACGTCAGTGACTGGGGCACGCAGGGCCTCGGGGTGTTCGTTGACGACACCACGGTCACCGCCGGCACGACGGCGCAGACCTCGTTCGAGACCGACCTCGGTGGCTGGACGGTGGCCGGTCCGCCGGCCGGCTCGGCCGCGAACCCGAACGACTGGATCCGCACCACCGCCGCCTTCGACGAGGGCGCCGGCGTGACCACGAGGGACACGGTGTACGTCGGGTTCGGCGCCGAGGGCCTGACCACGCAGGCGATGCGCACCGACCTGGTCCGGCGCTCGATCGCCCACCTCTTCGGCGCACCGTAGCCGAACCACCGGCACCTCTGATCCGGCAGCGGATCAGGGGTGCCGGCCGCCCGCGGGTGAACCTGCAGTGAACGTGAGGCCCGCCGGCTCCGGGCCCCGGACACCTGAAGGTCACTTCACGTCTCTGCACGCGTCGACAGGGAATCGACGCCGTGTCACGAGAGCGTCGCCGAGGGTTCACACGCGCTGGGGAACCTTCGAGGCGTGCGCATCGTGATGGTCGCTGAGTCCTTCCTGCCGCAGATCAATGGCGTCGCGAACACGGTTCGCCACGTCGCCGACCGGCTGCTCGCCCGCGGGCACGAGCTGCTGATCATCGCCGCCGGCCCCGGTCCCGGCACCTACCGTGACGTCCCGGTCCTGCGGGCGCGGAGCTTCGGGATCCCGGGCTACAAGGAGTTCCCGGTCGGGCTGCCCGATCCGTCGATCGAGCGGGCGATGGCCGACTTCGAGCCGGACCTGGTCCATCTGGCCTCGCCGTTCATCATCGGCGCCTACGGACTGCGCAGCGCGCGCAAGCTCGGCCTGCCGACGGTCGCGATCTTCCAGACCGACATCGCCGGCTTCGCCCGGCAGTACCCGTGGTTCGCTGCCGCCGATCGCGGTGTCTGGCGCTGGGTACGGCGGGTGCACTCGCGGGCCGACCGGACCCTCGCGCCGTCGACCGCGTCCGTGCAGCAGTTGGTGCAGGGCGGCGTACCCCGGGTTCATCTGTGGGGTCGCGGGGTCAACCTGGACCTCTTCGATCCGGCGCATCGCGACGAGAACTGGCGGCGGCAGATCTCCCCGGACGGCAAGCCGATCGTCGGGTACGTCGGCCGGCTGGCCGCGGAGAAGAAGGTTCGCCGGCTCGCGGAGCTGGCCGACCTCGACTGCCGGGTCGTGGTCGTCGGCGACGGTCCGGATCGCGGGTCACTGGAAGCGGCATTGCCCACGGCAACCTTTCTCGGGATGCGCCGCGGTAGCGAGCTGGCAACCGTCTTCGCCGGGCTGGACGTGTTCGTGCACACCGGTGAGCACGAGACGTTCTGCCAGACGATCCAGGAGGCACAGGCGTCCGGGGTCGCCACCGTCGGACCGGCGGCCGGTGGCCCGCTCGACCTGATCCGTCCGGGCGTCAACGGTCTGCTGTTCGAACCCGGGCGGCCCGGTTCGTTGCGGGAGGGGGTCAAGAGGCTCCTCGACGATCCGTCGGAGCGGGCGCGGATGGCGCGCAACGGATTGGAGCGCGTGCAGTCGCGCACCTGGCCGGCGGTGGTCGACGACCTGGTCGACCGGCACTACGCCGAAGTACTCCGCGAGGCCGCGGCCGTCCGGCGGGTCGCATGAGCCGGTTGCGGATCGCCCAGCTGGCCAACTTCGTCGGGCCGACCTCCGGGGGGATGCGGACCGCGATCGAGCACCTCGGCCAGGGGTACGCCGACGCCGGCGCCGAACGGATCGTGATCACCCCCGGCGAACGCGACTCGGTGACCGAGACCGCGGCCGGCACCGTGATCCGGCTGAAGGCACCGAAGGTCGGCGGCGGCTACCGGCTCATCACCGACCCGTGGAAAGTCATCGAACTTCTCGAGCGCTTCCGCCCCACCACGGTGGAGATCTCGGACAAGTCCACGTTGTTGCCGGTGGCCCGGTGGGCGCGCCGCAACGACGTCGGCGCGGTGCTGTTCAGCCACGAACGCCTGGACGCCATGCTGTCGCTGCGGATGGGCCGCCAGTTGGGTGTCGCGGCCGGCGTCGGCGCGCTCTACAAGCTCCTCAGCCGGACATACGACGCGGTCGTGGTCACGTCGCGTTTCGCGGCCGCGGAGTTCGACGAGGTGACCACCCCACTCGTCCGGATCCCGTTAGGCGTCGATCTGGACACGTTCCACCCGTCGCTGGCGACGCCGGCGGACGACGGCGTACTGAAACTCGTGCACGCCGGCCGCCTCTCCCGCGAGAAGAGCCCGCACCTCGCCGTCGCCACCGCCGCCGAGCTCCACCGCCGCGGCGTGCCCATGCGCATGGACGTCTATGGCTCCGGCCCGCACCTGGACGAACTCGTCGCCATTGCGGGCGCCGCCCCGATCACCTTCCACGGCTACGTCGACGGCCGCCGTACCCTCGCCAAGCACCTCGCCGAGGCCGACATCGCCCTCTCCGTCTGCCCCGGCGAAACCTTCGGCCTGGCCGTCCTCGAAGCCCTGGCCGCCGGCACCCCCGTCGTCACCGCCGACATCGGCGGCGCCCGAGAACTGGTCGACGCCTCCTGCGGCCGCTGGGCCCCTGCCAACCCGTCTGCCCTCGCCGATGCCGCCCTGGCCCTGGCCGATCTCCCGGGGCGCCGCCCCGCCGCCCGCCGCCGAGCCGAACTCTACGACTGGCAAACCTGCACCAACCGCATGCTCACCCTGCACACCCGCCTCGCCCAGCACCGGCTCGCTGCATAAGCTGCAACTGAGGTAGCCGGTTACCCGCTCCGTGCAGTTCGCCGTACACAGATGCCAATGGGGGTGGCGTCGTACGACGTGCGCTACCGGCGGGCCCCGGACGCCGGGCCGTACAGCGCATACGTGCAACTGTGGAGGAATATGACCGCGACGTCGATGAAATCTCGAGGTCGCGGCCGGGTAGGAGGACTGCGTCCGTGCTGGAGAAGGACAAGTTCGGGAACGTCGGGCTGACTTGGCTCACGTGCCGGGCTCTCGCTGGGACCCGGGGCTGTGACCTGCAATGATGCGTGGTCCGTTAGTGCGTCAACGGGTGTGTCGTGGGTGGCGTTCATCAGGCAGGTGCGGACGGCGTGTTTGACCTCGCTTCTGGATGCCGGCCGTGTCCTCACCGCCCTTGGGCAGGAATCGGCCGGCTACCTGACGATGAAACAGGCATTCCCCGACTGCTGACGGTCAGTCGAAATCTCGAAAGTCGGCAGCGTTCTGGTAGATCAATTGTGGCTGCTTAAGACCGCTGTAGGACAGTCGCCTCGGCACTCCCTCTGGAAGTGCTGGCGCCAATGCACGGAAGACTCGTTCGACTACTGAATCCTCATAGTCTTCGAATCTTCTCGTCGACCTTAGCAATGCGGCGCCATATCGGAGTTTATCGATCTCGACGAAGGCGCCAGAATCTTCCAGGACCTCGACGCCACCCAGCACCCGAAGTGCGCCGGCCGGCACCAACGTGACCCACGAATACCCGCGTACCACGCCGGGGCTCTCGGTCAATCCCACTTCATACAACCGCGGCAGATATGTTTCCAGCGCCGTCTGGTTGGCTGAGTTGTCGGAAGCAATGTTCGCAAAGGACGCCTCGGTCAACTCAGCGAAATCTCTGACGAACGACACCAAATCGTCCTGACTGGCGACGGGGATCACACCCGCATCATCGAGTCGATAGGCCAACCGAAGGGAAAAGGTGACCCACGGCCGCAATTCGGGATCAACAGCAAGTGCGATGTGCGCCGAACAGCAGTCGCCCGTCGACAAATCTTCCGGATCGGCATTCAGATGTGCCATGGCATCGCCCCGTCCATTGCCCAGCGACGCCACCACAGCCTCGAAACGGCCCGGCGTATAGGAGACCGACCAGTTCCCACCGCCCAACTCCGGTGCGCCAATACGCCCGACCGCGAACTCAGCAGTCGGCAGTCCGGACGTTAGACGTTCGGACAACGCACCACACAGCCTCGATCTCGCCTCCGTCAACCACCACCGCGACACTTCCACGAGTCGCTCGCTGTCCCCCACAGCCGCACTGACCAGGACGTCAACCGAACCGGTCGCGGCCGACTGGCCCGACTGCTGTTCGTCTCGGCTCGACGCATTGAAGGGCCCTTCGACCACGAACTCGATCTCCTCACGCTCAGCCCGCCTGATCGCCACTAGCATAAGTTGCGCTGCGGGCATCATCCAAAGATGATCCAACCAAATGTAACGCGTGGCTCACTCCTCAGCCGTTCCTCGCGGCGCAAATTTCCAGTCTACCTATCCCGGGATCGAACGCTCCGCCGCGCCCGCGCCCGACAGGTCTGTTCCGAATGAACGAACGAGCCAAATCCGCTCCCGGGAATCACATCTCACTGTGAGCTGATCAACTGCTGGCGGCGCACGCGGGCGTTACCGCGCAGAACGCCCCCAATGCAATCAGCCCGACTATATTGCCAGCTTCTTGACTCACGTCTGGCGGAGTAGGGACTTGGGTCCACCAGCGCTCCTCCTGTGCAACCTTTGGTTCGCCCTGAGTGTCACTTGTTACCCGCGTAGGCGTTTTTGGCGTATTCGTTCCGTACCAACGCATCCCATCGAACGACTCCTTGTCGTTTCGCTTGCGTTTACCCGACCAGACACGTCCATTACCCTCCCGCGACACGAAGTCCGCACTGTCCAGGGACGGGCCTGCGTTGACGATCGCTCCCGGATGCATTTTGCGCAACTGAGTGACATACCTGTTGAGTTGATCGGGGCCGGTCAGCCCGTATTCGGTTGCCGGCTTGATCTCGTAGACAAAAATCACGCCTTCATCCTTGCCCTTGCCCCAGATGATCATGTCTGCATACCCGACGGCGCCCGAATTATCCTTCGCGCCGCCCTCCACTCGGTTTCGAAGCTTTCCACCCTTGCCCACATCGATAGTGATTTCACCGTCAAAGTCATTTTCGGCCATCCACTTCTCTGCCGGTTCGACGCTTGCCACCACCGCCGCGTCATGCGCGCTAAGGTCAGCGCGATCGCCGTTCTCGAGGATGGCGTAGTGGCCGTCGAGTTCGATGCCGGTGATGGGGTTGCCGCCGGCGAAGGCGTAGCGGTTGGTGTTCCACGGATCACTGCCGAGGGCGAGGTCTTTGAGGGCGCCGTCGTAGTAGTCGCGGGACAGGAACCGGTTGAGGGCCGGGTTGTATTCGCGGAAGCCCATGTCGTAGGTGCCGGTCGCGCCGTTGAACCGTTTCGAGTTGAACCGGTACGGATTGACCACATCGGCGTCCTGGCCGGGGGTGCCGGTGATCGCGTCGTCGCCGGTGGTGCCGACCCTGTCGGCCTGGCCGTAGGCGGTGTACCGGTACGTCGACGTCGTCAACCCCGTGGTGGCGTCGGTGAGGGTTTCCACGTCGCCGTGCGGATTGGTGCCGTAGAACGACTTGCTCGACGTGGTGCCGTTGACCGGAGAATCAACCAGCGACAGGTTCTCCCCACCCGCGCCGTAGGCATACGACTTGGACACCTTCCAGACCCCGGCAGTGTCGCGTTCCTCCTCGACCGCGACCTGGTCGGCCAAACCAACGAACGTGTACCGGGTACTGATCGACTGCGCGGTACCGACCTTCTCGGCCTGCGACACCACCCGATCAAACGGATCAAAAGACTGCAGCCTGGTGAACGTCGGGGCCCCGGCAGTGTCGAACCTCTGCTGACGCACCAGCCGGTCATAGAACAAGCGTGGCAAGAACGGCAAGTAGCCGGGTCCGCCGGTCCATGACGGCGTAGTGCAACGTGACTTCACCGCGCAACTGCCGAACCAGTGTGGTTAGCCGACATCACCGAACACCGCACCGCCGAGGGCAAGATATACCTGTGCGCGGTCAAGGACGTCTATTCCGACCGGATCGTGGGCTACACCATCGACTTCAGGATGAATTCCCGGCTCGCCGTTGCGGGATTGAACACGCGGTCGCGAGGCGTGCCGATGTGGCCGGCTGTAGCCTGCACCGACCGCGGATCGCAGTTTCGGTCCAGGAGGTTCGTACGTGCACTTGGACGCTACGGCACTGGTCGGCTCCATGAGGCGGGCGGCGACAACGGTGCTATGGAAAGTATCTTCACCCCGCTACAGAATAGCGTCGTCAAATCGACACACGTGAAGCACTCGCGAGGAACTCCGGATCGAGATCGTGACCTGGATCGAACGGACCCACCACCGCCGCAGACGACAATTCGCACTCGGCCGGTTGACCCCATCGAATACGAAACAATCCTGACCGCGAGTTAGTCAGGCTGCGTGACTGAACCTGTCACTGCTTCTGCAGCAAACCCGAATCCCGTCAATTGTCATGGGTTCGAGCCAGGATTCGACTCCAGTGGCAGAAACGGAGCAGCTGCCAGCAAGCTATGCAGCAGTTCAACCGTCTCACGTGGTGTAATTGTCTGCAATCCGTCGAAGGTCTTCCTCGACACGTCGAGAGTGAAGGCGACCATCTCGCCATCACGGGGCCGTGCCGTCACTAGGCACCTCAGGGTCTCGGGACTCTCGACGACGCGGGCTGTCAAGTAGGCCAAATCGAGACCGCCAGTGTGAGCCTCAAGCCAGCTTGGCCGTCCCGCGGCGCTCCAACCCGCGATCATCGCGGCTCGGGTGAGCCGCGAAAGGTCGCTCTCCGAGATCTTCTTAACCTCACCCGGAACTTGAGGTCCATTGTGCCCTATATGCGGCCAAGGCCTCCGGCGCCTACCGATCATGACGTCATTGCCGCTAAGGACAACGTCCGGACTAATAGTAATAGCACGACGGCGGAATCTACGCGTCCACTCCAGCGCTTCGATCTAGCCCTCACGCCCACCTCAACTCCCGCACCCTTGGAACCAACCCCGGCATCCAAGCGTCGCGCATCATGATTATGACAACCGCTGCGCCTCCCGGAGTGCGCCAATCCCCCGAAATAGAGATGTGAGTCTTCCATTTCGCGTTCGTCTAGTCAATCCCGCGAAGTGGTCCGAACTTCGAAGATGAACGCGCGTCACCGTCATCTTCATGCCATCGACAATGAGTTGCCGCCACGTAGTCAGGTCCACCATTAATCAGGAAAATTCTCCGGCGCTCCAGTGCCCGGAGACCGAACTCACCGAATCGTGGATCGTCCGGTTCCGTCATCTCTTCGACCGCGAAATTGTCGTATTCGGCAGCGATATGCATCCGCTCGACATTGCTGAATAGTAGGTCGATTCGTTTGGGACTGTCGCTAGAGTCGATGCTCCTAAACAGCAATTGGGAGTAGCTTACGGTGTAGTGCCATAGCCGGAACTCACGCGTCCAGCCAGCGTGTACTGCCATCTCACCCTCCCAGGAAGCCGGGAAGCGGGATTTCGACCACGTTGCCCCCACGGTAGAAGGTGATGCTACTCCAGTCCCGATATCCCCTGCGGACCGAGTCGCCGACGATCCTCATCTCACGCTCCGTCGTGAACCAGTTGTTGCCGCCGCCGCGCTCATATGCAGTCTGGAAGGCGCGAGCCGCATCGTCTGCGTGATCGAACCCATTGAGATTGATGTGGATCCTCGTGCCTGGCTGATAGAAAGCCGTGTTTCGCACGGACGCGAGCGCTCCATCCATCGTGTCATCCAGAAAGTGGGTCAATCCACGGTCGGTCGCAAAATTGCGCAGATCCCCTTCCTTTCTGATGCCGAGGGCGATCTCACCACACGGTCCGAAGTTGTGGACGAGGACCGGCGTGTCGCCGGCCAGTACATAGTAGGTGTGTAGGTGATCGATGGTGAGGTTGTAGGCGGGTCAGGTCCTGCTGGTGACGCCTATGCTCGCGACCGCGATCTGGCGGCCGTCGGCGCTGACCAAAGACGTCGCCGGCGTCCAGGTCAATCGCGTCGACCCATGCCGCCCGGTTGGCGGACCAGAACGGATGGCGGTCTGTGGCGTCGATCGTCGTTCCGTCCGCCAACCGCACCGCGACCATCGTGTGCAGCCCGCCGTGGCGAATCAGGTCGATCACCTTGCGCGGACCGCGCTCGCCCGAAACCGGAGCGGCAGCCACGACCATGTCGCCGAACTTGACGTCCTTGATCTGTTTCGTGGTGCCGTCTGCCATCAGGACGCGCGTCTGGCCGGTGAAGCTATCGGTCCGGCAGGCATCGGCCACGTTGTCCGAAAGCTTGCCGAGCCTGCCGAGTTTGCTCCCGGCGGCGGCTGGAATGGGAATGCCGACGATTTCGCCAGCCGTATAGGCAGCGGAATCGGTGTCTGCGCCGTGGGCTGCGGCGAACTTGTCGAACTGGCCTCCGAGCCCACCCCCGGTGACGGGCAGGACCTGGGAAGATTTCGAGTGTCACCAAAATCCTCATCTGCGCAACCAGAATGAATTACCCCTTGGTCAGGCCTCTGATGCAGCATGAAATGCAGGAATCTCGATTTCTTCAGGGTCGATACAAAAATCATCTTCGCGACCCTCTAGAATAAACCCGAAGAACTCCCTCAGAGCCTCATTGCCGAGATCGACTGGATGGAACGGCAACGCATAGTTCGCTGCGCTTCGAACCGGACGCTCGCCTCTCCAAAAGGGAGATTCAAAAGGAAGGCGCTCACCTAAATCTTCAATGACACCAGAACTCGGACTCAAACTCAAGGATCTGAGTAGATTGCCACCTGACCAGACTGCGAATGCGGCCCAGTCGTTAGCGCTATGCATAAAGACGCCATAAGCATTCCTACCTGACGCCAATCGCGAGACCTGCTCAGTCAACTCACTGGGACGGCGCCGAGCGAAATCACGAAAACAGACAATGTCATGCGCGGGTAGGTTTGCCGCGCATACAATCCCCGGCGGGGGCCAGACGGCAAGGTCGAGGGGTAGCGGATCCATCTCACGTGATGCGCCTCCGACGACCCTCTCCGCAAGGCGCTTCGATTCGGCGCGATCGATGAACCGGAGCTCCCGAAGAGCCCTTCTGGAGTCCAGCTCAGCAAAGGCCACCATAGCGGCTTTTGAGCCCATTGAATACCTCCTTAACCTTCCGGTTATACGGCGTTATAAAGAGCCCCTTCTATGATCCACACACGGGACAGCGCCACAGATCTACCTCAACTCTCATGCTAACCATGGAGCCCTTCGTTAGACCTGGCACCCTGCTCGTACCCAGCACGGCACCAGCATGCCCTAGCTCAGCGTATCCCAGCGATTGGTTGTCGCTCAGAGAAGCGCCGCCGCCGGTCTTCACTTCGACTGCGACCCAACTCCCGGAGCGATCCTGCGCGACGAAATCAGCGCGGAATATCTCCCCTTGGCTGTTCTTGAACCTGACCTCCCTGGTGATACTGGTATACCCGTCGTTTTGAAGCCTCTGAAGAGTGGCGCTTTCACCGAGAGCACCGTGCGGCAAGCCATCAACGGGGCATTCGCCAACGTTATGAACCAGTACTGGCGTCTTTCCCGCCAGCACATAATACGTGTGGATGTCATCGACGCTGAGGTTGTAGGCGGTGGCTACGCGCTCAGAACCATAGCGGATTCCCTTGACACGAACCTTGTCGCCGGCAGAGGTGAGAAGTTCGTCGGCTGCATCCAGTTGGTCGGCACGTTGAAACTCGCCGTCTGTCGCGTTCCAGAACGGGTGGTCCTCGGTTGTTGTTAGGGTTCCGCCGTCAGTCTCGAGGATGAGAAGGGTGTCGTTGTGGACCCAGAGATGAGTGACCTTACGCGACCCGCGCTCACCGGTCTCGGGGTCGGTGGCGAGGACCTCGTCACCGACCTTGACCTGCGAGATCGGCCTCCTTGAGCCGTCGCCCATTTCGACGAGCGTCTCACCACTGAAGCTGCAATAGGTTCCGCTCGGTTTCCGAGTGTCGATCCCCTTCACCTCTGGCCCGCCACTCATACGGACGCTCATGCCGTCGCTGAAACCCTCAGCCGAAATCGTGCCGGCCGGATTGTACCCGGTACACTTGATTCCCGGTTGCCGGCACATCTCTTTGGCGAACAGGCGGGAGAAATACACGTCGGACGCTCCGCAGGTCGTTCGTCTTCCGGCCGCGAAGGTCGAGGTCTCGGTGCTGTTGCACCGAATCATGTACTCTTGACCTTGGCCTCCCCCGTCGCCGACCAGCTTCGACTTGACGGCGTCGTACGCCTCCTCATATATGCCTTCGTCAGGCGCGGCCACGTCACGACTGCCAATCTTCTCCTTGACAGGCTCCGGCGCACGACCACCGCCTGACGTCAATGACTCATCGATGTGGCCATCGATTTCGATCCGGCCGATCGGGTTGCCGCCCCCGAACATGTACCGGTTGGTGTTCCACGGATCCGCACCGAGCGCCAGGTCCTTCAGAGCCCCGGCATACAGGTCCCTGGTCAGGAACCGGTTCAGCGCCGGGTTGTATTCGCGGAAGCCCATGTCGTAGGTGCCGGTCGCGCCGTTGAACCGTTTGGAGTTGAACCGGTACGGATTGACCACATCGGCGTCCTGGCCGGGGGTGCCGGTGATGGCGTCGTCGCCGGTGGTGCCGACCCTGTCGGGCTGGCCGTAAGCGGTGTACCGGTACGTCGACGTCGTCAACCCCGTCGTAGCGTCGGTCAGGGTTTCCACATCGCCGTGCGGATTAGTGCCGTAGAACGACTTGCTCGACGTCGAACCATTGACCGGAGAATCAACCAGCGACAGGTTCTCCCCACCCGCGCCGTAGGCATACGACTTGGACACCTTCCAGGTCCCGGCGGTGTCGCGTTCCTCCTCGATCGCGACCTGGTCGGCCAGACCGACGAACGTGTAACGGGTGCTGATCGACTGCGCGGTGCCGACCTTCTCGGCCTGCGACACCACCCGATCAAACGGATCAAAAGACTGAAGCCTGGTGAACGTCGGGGCCCCGGCGGTGTCGAACCTCTGCTGACGGACCAGCCGGTCATAACCGTCGTAGGCGTTCTGCTCCACCACCCGCGTGCCGACATCGACCGTGGTCGAACGACCGAACACGTCATAGCGGTGATTCATCGTCGTTGCGCCGGTCACCGTCCTGACCAAACGGTTACGGTCATAAGTCATCGCCGAGGCCGTCGACCCGATGGTCTGCGACGTGACATTGCCGGCCGCGCCATACACGTACGACTCGGCGGGATTACCTCACCTGACGTCGGCGCCGGAAATGACTCACGAAGGATCGTCGGCTTCGCGATGCATTAGCATCAATCAGCCGCAGTTGGCTGCCCCTTTCCTAGACGGGAGACGTCACCTCCAACGCCATCGGACTACCGTCGTAGTCAAAGTAGCGCCTGGATCAGCACAGGCGGACGCAGGCTGCATATGGCTCCTGCCACAGCGCGCTGGGGTCGCAGTACGCGCCGTTGTCCTCAACGGCAACGCAGACCCCAGCAACGACGTACCCGCCCAAGGCCCCGCGGAACGATGAAGATACACGTGTCCTCGGACGGAAGCAGACCAGTCTCGGCCGAGATCCGTGCTTCCTCCGGCGTATCGGCTCGGGCCACCACAAGCCCGTCCAACGCGGTGGGCAACTTCAGGACATTGACGTTCTGGAAGAACACGTCGAGGCGGGTCATGAAAGTCTCGGACTTGGTGGTTCGTAGCAACAGCCGAGCCATGCTAACCGAATAGGCCCAGACTTGAAAGCGTCGGTCAGCATGCTCGACGACAACAGCGTTTAAGGCATCCAAGGTTCTCGACGATCGATCCGCCGAGCATGAAGATAACGTCGGGTAGGCGTCCGCCTTGAAAAAGCTGCGCCATTTTCCACTCAGTGTACTTGCTACAGCCGGAGGCGCCACGTGAGGCGGCACCCATGACCTGTATTGTGCGCAATAAATGCGCCGATTCCGGCGGAATCTGCGTGGAGGCCCCCCGACGGCGAATCAATCCCGGGATAGTTCAGCCCGCCATCAAGACGAGATCGCGTGCACTCGGCTCCCATTGGACACACAGGGCTACTACTTGGCGCGATTCTCCTAGCCCAAAGAGCACGGGCGCGGTCCCAACCCACGACAATGGCGGCGCGGACTCAACTGCCAGCACCATGTAGTCATCGAAGGCGGTGACTTCCAGCTTCCCGAACAAGCCAGGTAAGCCGCCACTTCGCGCAGACAAGCATGCTGTCACCGCGACATGGGTCGCAGCAGGATAGAGGCACCTGTGCTCTCGGCGAACCCCGGGAGCGTTCACAAGCACGACCTCGATGAGGCGACTCGAATCCGGATGAAACTTCATCTCGAGCAGGCCCCCCGCCCCCTCGTACCTAACGTACAGTGGGATATCGAGCAGCTTGTGATAGTCCGGCCAGGTGATGGTCACCGGCACGTATTCGTCAAACACCGTCTCTATCAATGGCGGATGGTCGAGCTGACACAGTTCCATCACTTGAAGCCTCCGAGATACCTGGCGTGTTTGAGTACCGGATTCAGTTCAGGGCTACGCGGCGCAGAAAAGATTAGCTCCCACCCTTGCGAGACCTGCATCTGACCCCAGCGCCCTACGACCGCACTATCGACGGCATCGGCCAGTCCGGTCAGACGCTGTTGCTCAGCGAGTTGACGTCCGAACGTCAGTCCGCGAGTCTCTTCCCAGAGGTGCTTCGTGGCATTGGGAGCTACCCAGACGCTACCACCTGCCGACCGTGTCAGGTTGAAGGACTTGGGTAACGCACTGCCCACGTCGCGGGCACCTTGAGTAGCAACTACTCGACTCATCACGGTCGCTGCGGCTTCGTCGGCGTGTTTGAGAGCGACGAGGGACTTTGCTAGTTTTCCGAGCCTAGCGAATGGGAAGAGCATAAGTCCGGTCATGCCGCAGGCCTTGGCGGTGTGCTCGTAGCCACAGTCTGCGGCATCCTTGATGCCTGTCACATCGGCCATCAGTTCGATGGCTTCGTCCACGCCGGCCCTGTCTGCCTCTTCGGCGCCGAGCTTCAACCCGGCGATAGTTGGATTGATGCCCAGTTGCGACATCCGGATGGCCTGCTGCTGCGTGCTCGCTCCTGCTGGCAAACCCATCGATTCGTTGATCTCTTGCCCAACGTTGTTTGGGACCCGAGTCGTGCTACTGGTCGCGGCCGACTGCGGTTGGATCGGGCCGGTGTAGTTGGCGTTGGTGTCGCAGCCGCCTTCGTCGGCCATTGCGCAGTGGCCGTCGAGTTCGATGCCGGTGATGGGGTTGCCGCCGGCGAAGGCGTAGCGGTTGGTGTTCCACGGATCACTGCCGAGGGCGAGGTCTTTGAGGGCGCCGTCGTAGTAGTCGCGCGACAGGAACCGGTTCAGGGCCGGGTTGTATTCGCGGAAGCCCATGTCGTAGGTGCCGGTCGCGCCGTTGAACCGTTTGGAGTTGAACCGGTACGGATTGACCACATCGGCGTCCTGGCCGGGGGTGCCGGTGATGGCGTCGTCGCCGGTGGTGCCGACCCTGTCGGGCTGGCCGTAAGCGGTGTACCGGTACGTCGACGTCGTCAA
>NZ_SMKR01000148.1 GCF_004348725.1 Kribbella turkmenica | reverse complement strand
GGCGGGGGCGGGCGCCGCACCGTCAAGAGGTTCGACTAAAATTTCGTGATTCTGCTGATTTCTTGCGGGGCGGTAGTCAAAGGTTGCAGGCCGCTGTCGGGGTCGTCAACACCTCGACGCGTGCGAAACACCCACCCCGGGCTGCCGGGTGGGGCGTTCGGTGTCAGGTCAGGCGCGGCGCTGTGCGGCCCAGTCGCGGATCAGCTCGATGCGTTCCTTGAGCTGGATCGAGGACGCATGCGCGGCGGCAGGCCCGCCGAGCTTGCGTCGCAGGTCGTTGTGGATGACGCCGTGCGGCTGGCCGGTGCGATGGTGCCAGGCGGCGACCAGGCCGTTGAGCTCGCGGCGCAGGAGCGCGATCTGCTCGTGCGTGGCCAGCTCGGTGGGCGTCGGGTCCTCGCGGTCGGAGGCGTTCGAGCGCTGCGACTTCTTCTGGGCGGCCAGCGACTTCTGCTGGCGTTTGTGCAGCAGCTCGCGCACCTGGTCGGGCTCCAGCAGGCCGGGGAGACCGAGGAAGTCGAGCTCCTCGTCCGACGCGTTCTCGCCGCCGGTGCCGTAGTCGCCACCGTCGAAGACCACCCGGTCGAAGCTCGCGTCCGAGCCGAGCGCCTCGAAGTTCCCCTCGAGCTCGTCGCTGGCGCCTTCGGTCTGGTTCGCCTGCTTGATCAGGTCGTCCTCGAGCGCGAAGATGTCGCCGTCCTCGCTCGAGTTCTTCCGGCCGAGCACGTGATCGCGCTCCACCTCCATCTCGGCCGCGAAGCCCAGCAGCCGGGTCACCGACGGGACGAACACCGAGGCCGTCTCACCGCGCTTGCGAGCCCGGACGAACCGGCCGACCGCCTGGGCGAAGAACAGCGGCGTCGACGTCGGCGTCGCGTACACCCCGACCGCGAGCCGCGGCACGTCCACGCCCTCGCTCACCATCCGGACCGCGACCATCCAGCGCGAGTCGCTCTCGGAGAACTTCGCGATCTTCTTGCTGGCCGCCTTCTCGTCGGACAGCACCACGGTCGGCGCCTCCCCGGTCAGCTCGCGCAGGGTTTTCGCATACGCGCGGGCGGTGTTCTGGTCGCCGGAGATGACCAGGGCACCGGCGTCCGGCATGTGCCGGCGGACCTCGGTCAGGCGCTTGTCCGCGGCCGCGAGCACGGCCGGCATCCACTCGCCGGCCGGGTCCAGCGCCGTCCGCAGGGCCTGGGCGGTCATGTCCTTGGTCAACGGCTCACCGAGCCGCGCGGCCACCTCGTCCCCCGCCTTGGTGCGCCAACGCATCTCACCGGAGTACGACATGAAGATCACCGGGCGTACGACGTGGTCGCGCAGCGCGTGACCGTAGCCGTAGGTGTAGTCCGCCTTGCTCCGGGCGACGCCGTCGTGGCCTTCCTCGTAGGTCACGAACGGGATCGGGTTGTCGTCGCTGCGGAACGGCGTACCGGTCAGGCAGAGCCGGCGGGCGGCGGGCTCGAAGGCCTCGCGGACGCCCTCCCCCCAGCTCAGCGCGTCGCCGCCGTGGTGCACCTCGTCCAGGATGACCAGGGTCTTGAACCGCTCGGTCCGGACCCGGAAGGCCAGCGGGTTCACCGCGACCCCGGCGTAGGTGACCGCAACGCCCTGGAAGTCCTTGTTCGTCTTCCCGCGCCGGCCGGCGAACGCCGGGTCGATGGCGATCCCGGCGCGGTCGGCCGCCTCGGCCCACTGGACCTTGAGGTGCTCGGTCGGCGTCACCACGGTGACCCGCTCGATCAGCCGCCGCTGCAGCAGCTCGGCCGCGACCGTCAGCGCGAAGGTGGTCTTACCGGCTCCCGGTGTCGCCACCGCGAGGAAGTCTCTGGGCTGCTGGTCGAGATAGAGCTTGAGTGCCTCCGCCTGCCAGGCTCGCAGCTTGCTCGCGGTACCCCACGCAGCGCGGTCCGGGTAGGCCGGAGGAAGCACGGCTGGTGGTGCTGGCGCGTGCGAATCCACGGACGGCATACTCCCCCGATAGTCGACTGTCGGCCGTGCAGGAACGTTACCTGACATCAGGGACAACTGCTGACCGGCAGGTCGGGGTACGACCGGTCTGTGGAGAAAGTTCCGTGATCGGTTGGTGTCTCGGCCTACACTCTGGGACATGAGTACTCAGCTGACCCCTGGGGCCGAGACCGTTGTCGACGAGCGGACGCAGCCGGCACCGGCAGAGCCCGGCGATCACGAGCGGTTCTCGCACTACGTGCCGAAGGACAAGCTGACTGAGGCCATGGTGATGGGCACACCGGTGGTCGCGCTGTGCGGCAAGGTGTGGGTGCCGAGCCGCGACCCGCAGCGGTTCCCGGTCTGCCCGGAGTGCAAGGAGATCTGGGACTCGCTGAACCCGGGCGACGACGGCGGCGACGAGGAGTAGGTCGTGTCTGCTGATCCCGCGCAGTAGGCGGGGGATCAGCAGACACTAGGCCCGCGTCAGTTCTGGCTCGGATCGTCGGGGTACGTCGCCAGGTAGGCCATCTGGTCGTTCTGGCGGCGCAGCACCCGGCGCCAGAGCGTGTCCGGGTGCAGGCTGAACACGTCGTCGGGCTCGGACTCGACCACGTACCAGGCACCCTCGGTGATCTCGCCCTCGAGCTGCCCGCTGGACCAGCCGGCGTACCCGGCGAAGATCCGCATCCGCTGGATCGCCCCCTCCAGCAGGGCCGGCGGTACGTCGAGGTCGATCAGCCCGATCCGGCCGAAGCACTCGCGCCAGCCCGGCGGGTCGGCCGACTCGATCACCTCGGCGACCGCGAGCGCACTGTCGGTGCCGACCGGGCCGCCCATGAAGAGCACCCCGGGCTCGTTCACGCTGGTCGACCAGTCCGGGAGCACCCGGTCGACGGCCAGGTCGGCCGCGCGGTTCACCACCACCCCGAGGGCACCGTCGTCGTCGTGGTCGAGCAGCAGGATCACCGAGCGGCGGAAGGGCGGCTCGTCGAGCAGCGGTGTCGCCACCAACAGCGAACCGGTCAGGGTCGAGGCCGTCATGCTCCCATCATGTCGTACGACGGAGCACGCGGTAGGCCGGCCAAGTACCGACGACCACCCCGGCCAGGTCCGCGAGGACGTCGAACGGGTCCCCGTCGCGCTGTGGCAGCACGTAGTACTGGACCAGTTCGCTCACGATCGCGTTCGCGACCAGTGCCCCGAGCAACCACCGGGCCGGGATCCCGACCATCAGCCCGAGGAACGCGACCGCCGCGAACAGGAACAGGTGCGCGACCTTGTCGATCTGCGGGACCCCGACGTGCGGACCGGTCTCCCGTGGCGCGTAGACGCCGTACAGCTGCAGCAGGCAGGCCGCGACGAACGCGATCCGCCAGGCCCAGACCTTGACGGTCGAGGTTGATTCCCTGGTATCGGGGACGGTCATGGAGCCTCCCGGCCTGCAGTGGGGAGCACAGGGAGCGAAGCGACCGGAGTGACGAGGAAAGGCCCGGGCCCGAGGCCCGATGACCACGCCGGCGCCGGAAGCACCGTCACGCCGGGGTGTCGTCCGGGTAGGTCTCGTGGGCCGGCGCCTTGCCGCCCGTGGCGTCCCGGACGGCGTGCGCCACCATCGTGTGCACCTCCGGGTGGAACACGCTCGGCACGATGTACGTCGCGTTCAGCTCGTCGTCGGTGACGACCCCGGCCAGCGCCTTCGCGGCGGCCAGCTCCATCTCGATCGACACCTTCGACGACTGCGCGTCCAGCAGACCGCGGAAGACGCCGGGGAAGACCAGCACGTTGTTGATCTGGTTCGGGAAGTCGCTCCGGCCGGTGGCCACCACGGCCGCGTGCTCACCCGCCTCCGCGGGGTCGACCTCCGGCACCGGGTTGGCCAGCGCGAACACGATCGCGTCCTCGTTCATGGTGGCGATGTCCGCACCGGTGAGGATGTTCGGCGCCGACACCCCGATGAACACGTCCGCCCCGGCCAGCGCACCCTTCAGGTCGCCGCTGTACTTCGCCGCGTTGGTGTTCTCCGCGATCCAGCGCAACTCCGGTGACAGGCCGTCGCGCTCCGGGTGGATCACGCCGCCGATGTCGGCGACACAGGTGTCCTTGACCCCGGCCGCGAGCAGCAGCTTCAGGATCGCCGTCCCGGCCGCGCCGGCACCGGAGAGCACCACCCGCACGTTGCTGATGTCCTTGCCGACCACCCGCAGGGCGTTGTACAGCGCGCCGAGAACGACGACCGCCGTCCCGTGCTGGTCGTCGTGGAAGACCGGGATGTCGAGCTCCTCGCGCAGCTTGGCCTCGATCTCGAAGCAGCGCGGCGCGGAGATGTCCTCCAGGTTGATACCGGCGAACCCGGGGGCGATCGCCTGCACGATCTGGACGATCTCGTCCGGGTCCTGGGTGTCCAGGCACAGCGGCCAGGCGTCGATGCCGGCGAACCGTTTGAAGAGCGCCGCCTTGCCCTCCATCACCGGCAGCGCGGCCTTCGGGCCGATGTTGCCGAGACCGAGGACGGCCGAGCCGTCGGTGACGACCGCGACGCTGTTGCGCTTGATCGTCAGCCGGCGGGCGTCGTCGGGGTTGGCCGCGATCGCCAGGCAGACCCGCGCGACACCCGGCGTGTAGATCATCGACAGGTCGTCGCGGTTGCGGATCGGGTGCTTGGCCTCCATCGAGATCTTGCCGCCGAGGTGCATCAGGAACGTCCGGTCCGAGACCCGGCCGATCTCGACGCCGGGGACGGCGCGCATCGCCTCGACCAGACGGCCGGCGTGCTCGGTGTCGGCCGCGGCGCAGGTGACGTCGATCCGCAGCCGCTCGTGGCCGGACGCGGTCACGTCGAGCGCGGTGACCAGACCGCCGGCCTGCTCGACCGCGGTCGTCAGCTTGCTCACCGTCGAGCCGCCCGCGGGCACCTCGAGGCGAACGGTGATGGAGTACGAAACACTCGGCAAGGCAGTCACGCGGGTGATCCTCTCACGCCACTGGTAGAGCTCCGAAGGTTGTGTTCGTAAAGAACATGCCTGGAGGCTCCGCGCAGTCGCGAGCAGGTGCTCGGCGCTGTGCCCGCCGAGCGCCGCGCAGCACGCGCGGAGCCTGCAGGGATGTGCCGGCACCGCAGATCGTTGGGTAATCCATTACCCGGTCGCTACTGTGTCGGCAGGAAGGAGGCGCGGTGGCGACGATCAGTGACGTGGCGGCGCGGGCCGGGGTGTCCACGGCGACTGTCTCCCGGGCGCTGAACGGGAAGTCGACCGTCGACCGGGACCTCGTCGCCCGGGTCCGGAAGGCCGCCGTGGAGCTCGGCTACCAGCCGAACGGCCCGGCGCGAAACCTGCGCCGCCAGGAGGCCGCCGTGGTCGCGCTGATCATCTCCGACGTGGAGAACCCGTTCTTCACCGCGATCGCCCGCGGCGTCGAGGACGTCGCCCACGAGGTCGGCTACTCGGTCGTCCTGTGCAACTCCGACGAGAGCGCAGAGAAGGAGAACCGCTACATCGACATCGCCATCCAGGAGCGGGTCGCCGGCGTGATCCTGTCCCCCAGTGGTACGACGACCAGCGTGGCCAAGTTGGCGACCCGGGGTACGGCGTACGTCGCGGTGGACCGTCCGCTGCCCGGACATGACAGCGACGTCGTCCTGGTCGACACCCGCCTGGCGGCTCGGCAGGCGACCGCGCATCTAGTTGCTCAAGGCTACGACCGGATCGGGTGCATCACCGGGCCCAGCGGCGTACGCACGGCGGACGACCGGCTGGCCGGCTACCGCGACGCGCTCAGGTCGGCCAAGCGCCGTACCCCGAAGCTGGTACGGCGGACCGAGTACAAGGCGGCCGGGGCGCATCGGGCCGCGCTGGACCTCCTGTCCCAGGCAGAGCCGCCTGACGCGCTCCTGATCGCGAACAGCGCGATGGCCGTGGGGGTGCTGCAGGCCTTGCAGGAGCTGGAGATCCGGCCGGGACGCGATGTGGGGCTGGTCGCGTTCGACGACGCGCCGTGGGCCGAGCTGGTCGACCCTCCACTGTCCGTGGTGGCACAACCGGCGTACGAGATCGGTGCGGTGGCGGCGCGGCTGCTGCTGGCGAGGATCGCCGACAGCAGCCGCCCGCCGACGACCACGACCCTTGGGGCACGGTTGCTGGAACGAGCCAGCTCCAGGGGACCGGAGGACAGGAGGTAGTCGGGCGACCGGCAGCGCCCTCAGCGTGCACCCTGCTGATTGCCGCCGCGGATCGCCGACACCTCCTGTCGTCCGGCACCACCTCAAGTGGCAGGGTTCTCCTCGGCGTAGATCTTGGCCGCGTTCGAGGCGTCGATCAGGCGGGTGGGGAGGATCTGCGACTTGTCGATGGTCCCGCAGTCGACCAGGATCCTCTTCGCGGCGGCAATCGCTTCCTTGCCGTTCGTCGGGTAGGTGAAGGTGGCGCTCAGCCGGCCCTGCTCGACCGCCTTGATCCCGCCGGAGGGGATCGGCAGCGCGTCGATGCCGAGGAACTTCATCTCCTTCTCCCGGCCGACCGCCTTCGCGGCCAGGTACGCCCCCTCGGCCATCGGGTCGTTGTGCGCGTACACCACGTCGATCTTCGGGTTGCCCTTCAGCAGCGCGTCCATCTGCGCCTGGCCCTTCTCCCGCAGCCAGTCGCCGCTGGCCTCGGCGACGATCGTGATCTTCGGGTTCGCCTTGATCGCGTCCACGAAGCCCTGGTGCCGCTCGGCCTGCGGCGTCGCACCGGCCAGACCCTTCAGCTCGACGACGTTGCCGCCCTGCGGCAGCAGCTTCTCCGCGACGTACTTGCCCGCCTCGGAGCCGATCTGGACGTTGTCGCCGCCGATGAAGCCGGTGTAGGCGTCACCCTCGACCTTGCGGTCAAGCACGATCACCGGAATGCCCTTGTCGTACGCCTTCTTCACCACCGCGGTCAGCGGCTTGGCCTCGTTCGGGCTGATGATCAGCAGGTCGATCTGCTGGGTGATGTAGTTCTCCACGTCCGCGACCTGCTTGGCGTTGTCCTGCGCAGCGTCGGCGAACTTCACGTCGAACTGCGGCACCTCCTTGGCGGCCGCCCGGATGTCGTCGTCCATCCGCTGCCGGTACGGCTCGGCTACGTTCGCCTGGCTCATCCCGATCGTGTACTTGCCGTCGGCACCTTCGCAGGCCTTGGACTCGCCGGCCGCCGGCGTGTCCGAGGTCCGTTCGCTGGTCGTGCCACAGCCGGCGAGCACGAGCGCGGCCACGGCCGCCGCGGCCAGGGGAATCTTGAGAGAACGCATCGGGGAACCTTCCTCACGTGGCGGGACGGAGTCGCTGCAGCGCGGCCGCGGCAACGATCACGAGTCCCTTGATCAGGAGCTGGATGTTGGAGTCGATGTTGTTCAGGGCAAGAATGTTGTTCAGGACGCCGAGCAGCAGCGCGCCGGCCACGGTCCCGGCGACCGAACCCCGGCCGCCCATCAGGCTGGTCCCGCCGATCACCACGGCGGCGATGGCGTCCAGCTCGTAGCCGATGCCGTCGTTGGGGCTGCCCTGGTTCAGCTGGACCGCGTGCACGATGCCGGCCAGTGCGGCGAGCAGCCCGCAGATCGCGAAGACCGCGATCTTCACCCGGACCACCGGTACGCCGGACAGCCGGGCCGCCTTCTCGTTGCCGCCGACGGCGTACAGGTGCCGGGAGAACGCGCTGACCCGCAGGAACACCACGGCCGCGATCGCGACCACCGCGAAGATCAGCACCGGGATCGGGACCAGGCCGCCGAAGGTGCGTTCGCCGAGGATCGCGAACGACTCCGGGGCCTCGTTCGGCCCGTCGCCGTACGAGATCGCGACGCCCTGCCCGCCGGACCAGATCCGGGCCAGGCCACGGGCGATCTGCAGTCCGGCCAGGGTGACGATGAACGACTGGATGCCGATCATCGCGGTCGCGACCCCCTGCAGCGCGCCGAAGACCAGGCCGATCACGAGCACCAGCAGGACCGACGGCAGGAAACCCCAGTCGCTCTCGACCATGAGGACGGCGGAGCCGACCGCGGCCAGGCCGAGCACCGCCCCGACCGACAGGTCGATCCCGCCGATCAGGATCACGAACGTCATCCCGACCGCGATGATGCCGATCTCGGACACCGCCCGGACCACGTTCGCCAGGTTGTCCGCGCTGATGAACAGGATCTCCCCGTCCTTGCGCGGCGAGAAGATGATCGCCGCGACGAACACCGCCAGCAGCCCGAACACACTCTGGAACCGGAACAGCGTGGCGACCACGCTGCCCGCCGACCTCTCCACCTGGGTGGCGGGCTTGTCCTGCACGTCGGTCACTGGGCTCCTCCGACCTCTTCGAACACTGCGCCTTCTCCCATCGCGGCCGCTAGCAGGTCCCCCTCGCCGGAGTCCGCCGTACTGAACGACGCGACGTCGCGCCCGTCGCGCAGGACGACGACCCGGTCGCAGACGCCGATCAGTTCCGGCAGCTCGGACGAGGCGAGCAGGACGCCGAGGCCCTGGCCGGCGAGCTCGCCGAGCAGCCGGTAGATCTCGGCCTTGGCGCCGACGTCGACGCCACGGGTGGGCTCGTCGAGCAGCAGCAGCTTCGGCTCCGTCAGCAGCATCCGGCCGAACACGACCTTCTGCTGGTTGCCGCCGGACAGCGTGCCGACGTCGTCCTGCAGCCGGCCGAATTTCAGTCGCAGCCGATCCGCCATCCGGACGGACGCGGCGCGTTCCATCCGCCGTGCGATCACCCCCAGCCGTCCGTACGACGGGAGGCTGGAGACGACCGTGTTGGCGAGGATCGAGTGGAACAGCACGAGCCCGGACGCCCGGCGGTCCTCGGGGACGAACCCGATGCCGTGCGCCAGCGCCTGCCGGGGCCGCCGTGGGCGGATCTCCTTGCCCTGCAGGAGGATCCGGCCGGTCACGGTGCCGGCGGGCGCGACGCCGTACAGCGTCTCCAGCAGCTCGGTGCGGCCGGCGCCGAGCAGGCCGGCGAGGCCGACGATCTCGCCGGAGCGGACGGTCAGCGAGATGCCCTCGGGATCGCGCCGGCCGGGGCGCGGCCGGCGGGCCTTCAGGGCGAGGTTGTCGACCCGGAGGAGCTCGTCGCCGGTGTCCGCGTCCGGGGTGGTGAACATGGTCTGCACCGGGCGGCCGACCATCGCCTCGACCACCTCGGCCGTGCTCAGCCGGCGGGGGTCGAAGCTGGTGACGATCCGGCCGTTGCGCAGCACGGTCGCGCGGTCGGCGACCTGGGCGATCTCCTCCATCCGGTGCGAGATGTAGACGATGCCGACCCCGGACCGGCGCAGTTCGCGGATGACGTCGAACAGCCGCTCGACCTCGGAAGTGGTCAGCGCGGACGTCGGCTCGTCCATCACCAGGACGCGGGCATCGAGCGAGATCGCCTTCGCGATCGTGACGAGTTGCTGCTCGCCGACCCTGAGCTCACCGACCGGACGCCTCGGGTCGAGCCGGACGCCGCTGCGTTCGAGGAGCGCTCCGGCCTCCCGCTCCATCCGGCGGCGGTCGACGGTCTTCAGCTTCGTGCGCAACTCGCGGCCGAGGAAGATGTTGTCCGCGACGGACAGGCCGGGAACCAGGTCGAGCTCCTGGTGGATCATCGCGATCCCGGCGGCCTGGGCGTCGGTCGGACCGCCGAAGTGGACCGGTGCGCCGTTGATCTCGATCGTGCCGTCGTAGTCGGTCACGTCACCGGACAGGATTCTCATCAACGTGCTCTTGCCGGCGCCGTTCTCCCCGAGCAACGCGTGCACCTCGCCCGCGCCCAGGCTGAAGTCGACGTCCCGGCACGCGCGCACCCCGCCGTACCGCTTCCCGATCCCGGACATCCGCACCAGGCCGGCGCCCTCGGCCATAACACCTCCGCACCCGAGTAATCGATTTCCCGGACGCTAGACCGCTGCCCGCCGACCCGTCAACCCCTCACCACCAAGCCACCCACAACCGTGACCAACTCCCCCAATCCCCAACGCACCGGCCACCTCCCGGGGGTCTGAACAACAACTGGGGACCTCGAACAGTGAATAACCTGTTCAAGGTCCCCAGTCGGGGTGCACGCTCGCCGGAGAGAAGCGGCTGGGGACGTCAGCTGCCGGAGACGGTGACCTTGGTGAAGAGGAGCAGCTTGTCGAGGGCCGGGTTGCAGTAGCCGTTCTGCTTGGCGGAGCAGACGTAGAGCCGGGCGAGGGTGTAGTCGGCATCGCCGGTGCCGGTGACGTCGGTCTGCAGGTTCATGTCCCAGTCGAGCTTGCCGAAGTCCTCCAGCCACTGGGCGCGTTCCTTCTCCAGCGGTTTCACGGTGACGCCGATCTTGGCCCAGTCCGAGATCATCGCCTGCGCCAGCGCCCGGATGTTCGGACCGCCTTCCAGCGGCCACTGCATCGACGTACTGAACCCGTTCGGGTACCCCGCCTCGGTCAGCAACTGCTTCGCCTTCGCCTGGTCGTACGTGTACGGCGTGAGCTTCGGCGCACCGATCACCCCTTGCGCGAGCGGCGCCTGCGCGACCGTGGCCAGGTCACCGGGTACGACGGCTGTCGACCTGCTGCTGCAGCGACTCCGCAGCAGCACGTCCGAGCGGCCGCGGAAGACGCTGATCCGCCCGGAACTGGTCGTCCGGGCCTCTACTCTGAGTCCAGCCAGGCTCTGACCGACTCGTTGTGCTCGCCCAGTCTCGGCGGAGCCAGGTTCGTCTCGCGGGCACCGGCGTACGGCTGGTCGTCGAAGCGCAGCGGCGGGCCGGGCAGCTGGATCGTGCCGAGCGTCGGGTGCTCAACGTCGATCAGCAGGCCCTGGGACACCGTCTGCTCCCACTCGTAGACCTGCTGGAAATCGCGGACCTTCCCGGCCGGAATCCCCTTGTCCGCAAGCCTTTCCAGCCACACGTCCGCCGGCTCCGCGGCGAAGGCCGCCTCGATCGCGGCGGTCAGCTCGGCGCGGTGCGCGACCCGGGACGCGTTGCGCGCGAAGCGTTCGTCGGCCGGATCCAGCCCGACGATCGGCGCGAACGTCCGCCACTGCCCTTCGCTCCCGACCGCGACCTGGACGATGTCGTCCTTGGTCCGGTACAGCCCGTACGGCGCGATCTGCGCATGGTGGTTGCCGACGCGCTCGGGCAACTCCCCCGCGACCGTCCACTTCGTGCCGTGGAACGCGTGCACGCCGACCACCGACGCCAGCAGACTCGTCCGGACGACGCGTCCCCGGCCGGTGACCGATCGCTCGTGCAGGGCGGCCAGCGCACCGTAGGCGCCGTACATCCCGGCGAGCAGATCCGCGATCGGTACGCCGACCTTCGTCGGCTCGACCGCGCCGGTGATGCTCATCAGGCCGCCCTCGCCCTGGGCGATCTGGTCGTACCCGGCCCGTCCGCCGTCCGGTCCGTCGTGCCCGAAGCCGGTGATGGACACGATCACCAGCGCGGGATTGAGCTCGTGCAACCGCTCGGGGGAGAACCCGAGCCGGTCGAGAACGCCGGGCCGGAAGTTCTCGATCAGCACGTCGGCCCGGCGGACCAGCTTGGTCAGGAACTCCTTGCCGTCGGCCGATTTCAGGTCGGCGGTGACGGACTCCTTGTTCCGGTTCGCCGACAGGTAGTACGTCGACTCGCCGTCGACGAACGGCGGCCCCCAGCCCCGGCTGTCGTCGCCGCCCTCGGGGGCCTCCACCTTGATCACCCGCGCGCCGAGGTCGCCCAGCATCATCGCGGCATGCGGCCCGGCCAGCGCCCTCGTCAGGTCGACGACCACCACGTCCGACAGCAGATTCTGCACCCGGCCACCCTAGGCGAGCCGCACCGGCCTGGCAGTGACGCAGCTATCAGCGACGGACCCTGCGGGCCAGTGACGCGAGGCGGTGGGTGACGTCCCGCGGGCGTTCCTGCATGAGCATGTGACCGGCCCCCGGGTACATCCAGAGGCGGGCGGTCGGCAGCTCGGCCGCCATCCGGTTGGCGTGCCGCGGGGGCAGCAGCCGGTCGCGGGTGCCGTGCATGATCTCGACCGGGAGCTGGTCGAGGACCTTCAGCGCGTGGCCGCGGTCGTGCTGCAGGATGGCCTCGAAGAAGCCGCCGTACGACGGACCGGGGACGACCGCGAGATCCTCGAGGAAGAGGTCCACCTCGGCCGGATCCACCTTCTTCCCGAACACCATCTGGCGGAGCGCGGGCCGCTGCAGCCGGGCGGCCGCGACCTCGAGCGCGCGCCGGCTGCTGACCACGCGACGCGTCGTGAGCCCGGCGCGCCGGGCCCGGCGCTCGATCCGTGCGCCCACCAGGTTCACCGCCCGCGGGGCGAGCGCGACCGCTGCCGGGTCGAACCGTGAAGGAATCCCGAACGCCCCCGAGCTGGCCTGCCCGGACGTCGTACTGACCAGGGCCGCGGCGGCGATCCGGGGACCGAACAGCTCCGGGCGCTCGTCCGCGAGCGCCATCAACGTCATCCCGCCCATCGAGTGACCGGCGTACACGACCGGCCCGTCGCCGACGACCGTGTCCAGCACGGTGACCAGGTCGTCCGCCAGTTGCTGGAGCCGTTGCGACCCCGGCGGACCGGCATCCGACCGGCCGTGGCCGCGGTGGTCGTAGGTGACGACGCGGACGGCGTCCGGCCCGAGGGTCCGCGGCAGCGCCTCGACCTGGTGGTGCCACGACCGGGTGGAGCAGGTCCAGCCGTGCACCAGCAGCACGGTCACCGGAGCGTCGTCCGGCCCGACGGTTTCCACGTTCAGGCGTACGCCGTCGGTGGTGGTCACCTCCGGCCGTGCCGCCTGGATCGTCACGCAATCTCCCGTTCCCGGTCGCCGGCCCCCAGGTGGGCGGCCCGCAGGCGGCCACCGCGGGCGCCGCGCCCGACCAGCCAGGCGATCCCGGCGAGCTCCAGCAGACCGACCACGCCGAGCAGGGCGTAGCCGCCGTTCCACATCCATCGTGGCACGTCGGTCCGTTCCTCGCGCCGCAGCACCTGCTGCTCGTCGACGAAGCCGACCGTCTGCCCGTCCGACACCTGCACGGCCGGCTTCCCGATCCCGGCGTCCTCCGGGGCGTACACCCACATCGACACCAGGTCCCGCTGACCCTGGTGCAACCGGATCATCGACTTCCACCTGCCGTACATCGGCAACGGGTCCGCCGACCGGTACGTGCCTCCGGCAACCTTCTCCATCCGGTGGGTGAGGAACCCTCCGCCCTGCCAGGCCATCGCCTCGAACCAGCGTGCCTCCTCGGCCGCGTCGCCCGGCTGGAGCTTCACCGTCACGTACGCCGTCGGCTCGGCTCCCGTGGCCACGCGCTCCAGCGACACCGCCGCGGACACGCCCGGATCGGCCGACCGCGGTACGCAGAAGAACACCGTCCCGAGCACGACGGCCGACCCGACGGCGCCGAGTTGGTGCGTACGCCGGACGGCCACCGGACGCGCGTTCCGGATCCCGGTCGCCCGCTCGTCGCCGGCGACCTCGGCGTACCGGGTGGCCAGCCAGGCGCCGACGAGGCCGGCGCCGATCCCGGCCACCACGCCGTACCCGAGGGCCGCCGGGAGGATGGACGCCGGCCACGGGATCGGCATCCAGACCTGACTCCAGGCGTACTCCGCGACCACGCCGACGGTGCCGATCAGTGCACCGGCGATCGCGCCGAGCCGGAAGCGGCTCGTGGTGCCGAGGGCGAAGGCGACCGCCTCGACCAGGACAGCCTCGACGACCAGCAGCGGGAAGTGGCCGAGGATGCCACCCAGTGGCTGGTCCACCGCCCAGGCGATTCCGCCGCGGATGACCAGGTAGACGGCCAGCGCGGCGAAGGTCGTGCCCGGGCCGCGACGGGCGCGCAGGACCGTGAAGCCGAGCGTGGCGCCGAACGCGATCAGGATCGGGTGCAGGATCAGCGGGAACTGCGGCACGCCGTAGTCGAACTCGGTGCTGAACAGGTCCCAGGCGATCAGCAAGGCGCCGACGGCAACGATCTCCTGGAACAGCCGGCGCTTGTTCAAGCCGAGGAGCTGCTCCACCTCGGCGAGCGCCAGCAGGCGGGCGAAGATCGAGAACACCACTCCGCCGATCATCAGCAGGTGGGTCGGGCCCCAGAGCGTGATGTCCTCGCCGAACATCCGGTGCCAGACGTCGTCCAGCGGGAAGCCGACGAGGGCGAAGGTGCCGCAGAGGGTGACCAGGGCGGCGCTGCACGGGATCCGCCAGCCTTTGGTGAGCTTGACGGTGCGGGCCGGCAGCGGCTTGCCGGCGAGGGCGATCGGCAGCACGCCGGACACGATCACCCCGAGGATGCCGAAGAAGATCGGGTAGTGCGCCGGGGTGCCGAACGGACCGGTGTCGCGGCCGCGGGCGATGTGCACCGCAATGTCCCACCAGACGCCGAACGCGCAGGCGAGCAGCGAGATCGCGTGCAGGTAGGGCGTCAGCGCGGCCCATCGGGGGACTCCGTCCAGTCTCCCGATGGTGTCCGTAAGCCGTCCTACCAGCGTGACCCGGCCGGTGCGTTCTCGCCACAGGAGCACGGCGAGTGCGACGTACAGGAGGCCGACGAGACCGGTGACGATCGCGATCTGGTCGAACGTCGCCGTACCGGTGGTCGCCAACGGGATCGCCATCGCCGGGTGCTCCTTCACATCAGTTATGCACCATCATTGATGTTACATCCTTTATGTAACGTGGAGTCTGGAACACTGTCAAGCGTGGAAGCACGCGATGAGGAGCTCACCGTCGACCAGCTCGCCGCCAAGGTGGGCATGACGGTCCGCAACGTGCGGGCGTACGCCGGCCGCGGCCTGATCCCGCCGCCCCGGCTGGTCGGCCGGACCGGGTACTACGGCACCGACCACGTCGCCCGGCTCACGCTGGTCCGCGAGCTGCTCGGCAAGGGGTACACGCTGGCCGCGGTCGAGCGGATGATGAGTGAACTGCCCGACGGCGCGCTGGCGCTCGGCGTCTTCGAGACCCTGGTGAACCCGTGGACGCCGGCCGAGCCGGAGATCCTGGACGAGTACCAGCTGGCCGAGCGGGCCGGCGTACCGCACGACCCGGCGGTGATCGACCGGCTGGTCGAGCTCGGCATCGCCGAACGGCAGGACGACGGGCGGCTGCGGATCCCGAACCCGGACCTGCTCCGGACCGGCCTCGAGGTGATCAAGCTCGGGGTCCCGATGCAGGCCATCTTCGAGATGCTGCCGAAGCTGTTCGCCCAGGCCGACGCGGTCGCGAAGACGTACGTCGAGCTCTTCCGCAGCACGGTCTGGCGCGAGTTCGCCGACGCCGGGCTGCCGGCCGAGGGCTGGCCGGAGATCCAGCGCACCCTGGAGAACATCATCCCGCTGGCCGGCCAGGCCCTGGTCGCCGCCTTCCGGGAGGCGATGGCCCGCGAGATCGAGGTCGTCGCCTACGAGGAACTGGGCCTCGACCCGAAAGCCCTGCCGTCCACCGGCTGAGTCGGACGAAGTCGGCGCGCGTGCGGCCAGGGCGGCGCCGATGGGACTCGGAGGAGTGAGCCGGCGTACTCAGGTGACAGTTGCCCGGCGAGGTGGCGCAGGCTCGTCTACGTCCCGGAAAGTCGTTCTCGTCTCCGCTGTCGAACCCCGGCGGCCCGGGCCGGAAGACCCTGATGCGCGGGACCGTCCGGGAGTACGCTCGAAGTGCTGAGGGTGTGGCGGTATGGGGGAACTTCGGGTCGCAGAGGTGATGAATCGCACCGTGGCCGCGGTGCGGCGGGAGACCGCGTTCAAGGACGTAGTCTGTGCCCTGCTGGCGGCCGAGGCGGGTGCGGTGCCGGTGGTGGACGACGACGGCCGGCCGATCGGGACCGTGGCGGGCGCGGCGCTGCTGACCAAGCTCGAGTTCCACGGCGGCACCGACGCGAGGCCGATCCGCAGCGGGGCCGCGCGGGTGCGGTGGCACCAGTCGTCCGCCCGGACCGCGGGTGACCTGATGGCCGGCCCGCCCGAGTCGGTGTACGGCGACCTGACGATCGGACGTGCCGCGGCCCGGCTGGCCGAGTCGTCACAACCGCTGCTGTGCGTGGTCGGCCCGGCGATGCGGCTGGTCGGCGTCCTCACGCCGTCCGACTTGCTCGGCGTCTACCAGCGCTCCGACGGCAGTCTCGCGGCCGAGATCCGGGCCTTGGTCGACCGGCCGCCCGACACCGTCACCGTGCACGTCCACCACGGCGTCGTCACCCTCGCCGGCTCGCTCACGTTCCGCAGCCGCACCGAGCACGCCACGTACGCCGTCACCCACGTCCCCGGCGTGGTTGCTGTCCACAACAACCTCACCTACGACCTCGACGACCTCGCCATCACCGGCTTCTGACCACCCGGTCGCGAACGGTACTGGCGATCTCGCCCGACCGGTCGCTCGTCGGCGCGATCGCGGACCGGTCGATCCCTCGCGGGATGCAATCGATTGCACTATGGTGATGCCTGACCGAGGTCAGGAGAGTTGCCATGATCGCTGCCGCGTTGACGACGCCGTTCGGCCCGGACGAGGAGGTCGACCTCGGCGGCGTCCGTGCCCTGGTCGAGCACGTGATCGGCGCGGGCGTCCCGGCGGTGTTCGTCGCCGGGACCAATGGCGAGTTCCCGGCGCTGGACGACGGTGAGCGGCTGGACGTGATCTCGACGGCGCTCGAGACGGCCGGGCCGTCCCGGGTGATCGCTCACGTCGGCGCCGCGACGACGCGGCAGGCCGTCCGGCTGACGGCCGAGGCTCGGCGGCGTGGCGCCGAGCGGCTTGCGGTGATCACGCCGTACTTCGTCCCCGCGGGTCCTCAGCGGCTGGTCGAGCACTTCGAGCGCTGCGCGGCGGCTGCGGACGGCGCGGCGGTCCACGTGTACGTGTTCACTGCCCTCGCTGGCACCGTCGTACCACCGGCTCTGCTGAGCGAACTCGCGGAGATCGAAGGTGTCGTCGGGGTGAAGGTGAGCGGCGCCGGGGCGGACGCCGTCCGCGCGTACGCCGAAGCCGTCCCCGCGGGCTTCGACATCTGGTCGGGCAACGACGGGGAACTCCCCGAGGTGCTGGCTGCGGGCGGGTCCGGCATCGTCTCCGGTAACGCCGGTGCGCTGCCAAGCCTGTTCGCGCGAGTTCTCGCCGGGTACGACGCTCAACCGAGCGTCCGGTCGGCGGTCGACACGGTCCACGGCAGCATCGCCAACCTCAAGTACCTGCTGGACCTGCAGGGACTCCCGGGCGGTCGCTGCCGGATGGCGATCGATCCGCCCGGCACGCGTCACCGCGCGGCCTTGGCCGACCTGCTCAAGCGGGCCGATCTGCTCGACGGGACCGATCTGCTCAACCGGTAGGCGTGCGGCCGCGGTTGCGGAACACCAGGAAGCTTCCGCCGGCCACCAGCACGACCACGACGGCCACACCGATCACGACCCACGTGGCACCGCGGTAGTCGCTGGGGTCTTCGTCCTGGGCACCCCGGGGGTTCGCGTTCGGCGACGCGGTCGAGCCGAGTGTCGGCGACGGCGACGGGTCAGCAGCCTGCGCACCCGTCGGCGCCAGCATCAGCGCGAGCCCGAGCAACACAGCGCCCAACAGCGAGAAACCTTTGGCTCTCATGTCTGCCCGGTGCCCGCACCGGCACCAGGCAAAACCGGCCGGCCCGGCCGCGCGCTCGGCAGACGGACTTCTGTCGGCCTTCGAACCGCACGGTCGGCGGCGCGTGCGTTCGAGGCTTTTCATGCCCTCTTGCCGCTCACCGCTCAGCCATCGCGACGTCGGACATCCTTCCCGAACCGACTACTTGGCGAGCCAGACGTCCGGGGAGGCAATGTGGTCCGCGGGCAGGTAGTCGGTGATCTCGCGCTCGCCGTCGTCGTACTGGACGAGGCCGAACCAGCCGTCCGGCCCGCTCTCCCGGGCGATCAGCCAGCCTCGACGCCAACCCGAGTCGGTCAGCAGGATCACGTGCCCGGGCAGCGGCAGCCGGCGAAGGACCCCCTCGTCATGCGCCCGTTGCGACCGCACCTGCTCGGTCCCGGTCACGACACCAGCCTCCGCCGCAGCCGAAGCTCGTCGCGGATCACAGCCGGCACGGGCAGCCCGTACTCCTCCAACGCGCCGGCGTACGCGCCGAGCGATGCGGTCAGGCGACCGGCGTTGCGGCGGACGTTGTCGCCCGGACGAGGAGTGCATCGGGTCAGCTGGTCGGCTGCGCGGGCGGTGAGCACCTCGGCGTACAGGCACGAGAGGTCGTGGTCCGCGGACGAGCGGCGCCGGACGCTCGGGAGTCCGGAAAGTGGCTGGATGGTCATGGGCATCGCCCCCATCGACTGCCGGTTCCCGACAGACCGCCTGGAGTGCCATCGTTCCGGAGTACCGCCAGCCTACTCCCTCGACGAAGCCGGGGCAGCGACCTAAGGACCCTCAGTCGGCGCTCAGCAATCCCCTACCGGCGGCTAGGGGCCGGATGGGTAGGCAGATCGGTAATTCTCCGCATGTGCCCGCGCCCCGGAGTTGGGATGTTGGTCCTACGAAACCACCACTCCAGGCAGGACCGGAACGATGAGCCGACAGATCCAGCTTCGCCGCAGACCACTGCGTACCCGCCGCACCACGAAGACCATCGAGCTTCGTACGCCGTCAGGCCGTCCGCTGCCGTTTTGACGCCGGCCATCCGCCCAGTCCCCCGAGAAATGCACGACCATGAACCTCAGATTGCACGTCCACCGCGCCTTCACCGGCGGCTGGTGCGCCGACATCGACGACGACAACGATCGTCAGCCCGACGACCCGTACTGGTGCGTCGACCAGTGGCCGACCCTGGATGACGCGATCACCGCGGGCTGCGCTCAGCTCGCCGAGTTCGCCAGCGCCCAGCACCTGTACCGGGTGAGCGAGCAGTACGTTCTCCAGGCCGCCTGACCAGTACGTTCCCTGGCCGCTTGAGTGACGTCTGCACCGCGGCGCCGGGCACTATGGTCAGCGCGCTCTCAGACTCCGGCGCCTTCCTCGGACCGCTACTGCGGATGGGCAGGTCGCCCAGGTCGGCGTCCCAGTCGTCGTACGCGTCGTTCGGCAGGATCGCCTCGTTGCGGCGGGCGATGCGGACGAAGGCGACGATCAGCAGGATCGGCCCGAGCACCATCGCGGTCTCGGGGATCCCACCCAGGTGCAGCACGATCATTGCGCCGTCACCAACGTGATCCCGCCGGCAGTGAACGCGACCATCGCGGCCATCATCGGGTACTGCGCCCGCCGCAACTGCCGGCGGCGGAACAGTTCGGCAGCGCGATCGTGCGCGGACACGACCCCGAGTACGTGTCCGAGCACGATCGCACCGATCTGGATTCCCGCGATCACCCCGGACCCGAGGAACCCGTAGTCGATCCGTGCCCCGTTGGTGCCGAGCAGGTCCCATCCGCGCGCGAGCGGGTCGCTCGCCAGCAGCACACCCTCCTGCCCCTGGAACATCGCGAACGAGAAGTAGTGAGCCACCGCGTACCCGATGGCGATCGGCACCAGCGAGTGCACGAACGCTCCCGGCAGCCCGGCGCTACCGACCGCTCCGGGACGCACCCGCGCGGCCACGGTCGTCCGGGCCGCGACGACGAAGAGCACCGAGACAATCGCAACCGCCGTGATCAGACCGAGCGTGTGTACGACGATGTGCTGCGTCGTACCGAGTCCGCCGGTGAGCTGCGTCCACGCCGTCCAGCGGGAGATCCCGTCGAAGGCCGTGGACCCGAGCAACAAGCACAACAGACCGACGATGCCGGGCTCCTGCGGCATGGTCGCCAGCCCGGCCAGCGGATTCCGCACCGCCAGTCGCCCGTCGGCGCCGCGTCCCAACGGACTCAGCCGCGCAAGCACCTCGGCGTACACCTCGAAACTGTCCCCGCCCCGGAACCAGCCCGGCCCGAAAACGATGCCTGCAGCAACATTCACCACCGCGTACACAGTCACGAAGATCGCAACAACCAGCGGCTCCGACCCCGCCGGACAGGCCAGCTCCAGCCACGAGAACCCGGCCATGCC
>NZ_SMKR01000147.1 GCF_004348725.1 Kribbella turkmenica | reverse complement strand
GTCGCCCACACCCCGCGCGTCGACCTCGCCGTTCGTACGGGGATCCGGCCCGCTTTCCGCCTTGGCGGGACTCGACTTGGCATCAACCGCAGTCCGGCGCTTCCGCTCGTCCTCAGCTCCACGCGCAGGTTTCGCCGCAATCGAACTCTGCGACGAGGGTTTAGCACCTTCCCCGAGCTGTTCTGCGGGCCGACCGTTGCGCTTGGCCCCTCCGGCAGCCTCATCACCGGCCGAATGGCTCGAGGACGCCGTGAGATCCGACGTCCACTCGTCCGCGCGCGCGGTAGCTGAGTCGTCGGCAGGCCGAAGCACCTGCCCTGTGGGTACGTCGTCCATCTCTGCCCACGGGTCGACGGGCTCGTTGGACGAACGTCCACCCCGGACCGAACTCGTGGACGGTGACTCGTCGGCCGCGAAGGCCATCGCGGCAGCCCGTGCATCGCCGGATCCCGACGTACGACGCATTCCACCAGCACGCGCCTGATCCAGTGTCTCGTCCGGCGCGGCGTCGTCGGCCTCTCCCCACGGATCCGGGGCTGCCGGGGTCTGGCGGATCCTTCCAATGCGGAGGCGAGGTCCTCCGAATCCAGAAGGCTCCGAGGGATCGTCGGGGGCGACGTCGTCTGCCCACGGATCGTCGGTCCTCGGAGCACGCCGAGCTCTACCGGTTCGGCGAGGCGGCGCCAGAGGTGCCTCCGACTGTCCGTCCGGTACGGCGTCTCCCCCGTCGTCCTGTGGATCGGCCACGCGGCCCCGGGATGCGCGCCGGCTCGAGGTGTCAGCCGGAGGCCCGTCGGTAGGCGATGGGGTCGCGCTCGGCCGCTGCGTCAGGAGGGCGCGCGCCAAGGCCAAGCGGTCCGCGTGAGGTAGAGACTGAGCCGCGGGGGCGGCAGCGTCCTCAGCGGGTGGCCGAGAAGCGCTGCCGTCCGCAGCGGGTCGATCAGAAGTCGACATCGACCTCGGCCTTGGCGGCCTCGTCGGCCGGGGCGTCCAGGGTCGGACCGATGCCCATCTTCTCCTTGATCTTTTTCTCCAGCTCGTTGGCCAGATCGGGGTTGTCGCGCAGGAAGTTCCGCGCGTTCTCCCGGCCCTGGCCGAGCTGGTCGCTCTCGTAGGTGAACCAGGCACCGGCCTTGCGGACGAAGCCCTGCTCCACGCCGAGGTCGAGCAGGCTGCCCTCGCGGCTGATGCCTTGGCCGTAGATGATGTCGAACTCGGCCTGCTTGAACGGCGGGGCCACCTTGTTCTTCACGACCTTGACTCGGGTCCGGTTACCGACGAAGTCGGTGCCGTCCTTGAGCGACTCGATCCGGCGCACGTCCAGCCGCACCGACGCGTAGAACTTGAGCGCCCGGCCACCGGTCGTGGTCTCGGGCGAGCCGAACATGACGCCGATCTTCTCGCGCAGCTGGTTGATGAAGATCGCCGTCGTACCGGTGCCGTTGACCGCGCCGGTCATCTTCCGCAGCGCCTGACTCATCAACCGGGCCTGCAGACCGACGTGGCTGTCACCCATCTCACCCTCGATCTCGGCCCGCGGCACCAGCGCGGCCACCGAGTCGATCACGACGACGTCGATCGCGCCGGAGCGGACCAGCATGTCGGCGATCTCCAGCGCCTGCTCACCGGAGTCGGGCTGCGAGACCAGCAGCGCGTCGGTGTCGACGCCCAACTTCCGCGCGTAGTCCGGGTCGAGCGCGTGCTCGGCGTCGATGAAGGCCGCGATCCCGCCGGCCCGCTGAGCGTTCGCCACCGCGTGCAGGGCGACCGTCGTCTTACCCGAGGACTCCGGGCCGTAGATCTCCACCACCCGGCCACGCGGCAGACCGCCGATCCCGAGCGCGATGTCGAGCGCGATCGAGCCGGTCGGGATGACCTCGATCGGGGCCTTGCCCTGCTCGCCCAGCCGCATCACCGCACCCTTGCCACACTGCCGCTCGATCTGCGTCAGCGCGGTCGCCAGCGCCTTCTCACGATCCGCCACCGCGCGTTCCGCACTCGTTGCACCAGCCATGTGACTGCCACCTGACCCATCTACGTATCGGGGCCGCTGTCCCAGCCGCCCGAAGGATTTCCTTGTCGCCAGAGAAGGTACGGGTTACGTCGGACAGTTTTTGCCGCCACCTGGAAACTGTGGACAACCCGGCCGCCCGGCGCACCTTCAGAGACCAAACTATCCCGAACACGTGTTCGAATCGCAACTGACACGCCGAAGTCGCCCTGTGATGTCTCAGGACCCCCGCCTCACGGAAAACCGCGCCAGTCACGCCGTCGACGGCACCGGACCCGGCCCCATCGCGTGCATCTTGGCGTGCACGCTGATCGGCCCGTGGGCCCAGACCAGAGGCCTCCAGCGCAGCGCGAACCCCGAGGGCATGGTGCTTGACTTCCTCGGTGAGCTTGGTCGGGGCTCGTGTTGGGGCGCCGCGACCTCGGCTCCAAGCCGCCGCTGGTCCGTCCTCGACGGTGCGCCGTCGGATCGCGTAAAAACGTCTTTCGCGAGATGCCGTGCTCGGCGCGGAAAGTCGTCGCCGCCCCGCGGGGTGCATCGGGCGGCCACTACGTGATCGCGAGACGGACACGGGATCAATTGACTCGTTCTCCGACACCGGCGCAGTCGAACGGTCCAGTGCCCCACGGGAGCCGCCGACTCACAAAGACGACCAGGACGCCGATGCCAACGATGATCATCCCGGGCGGCCAAGCCTCAGCCTTCAGGGCCTCTGTGCCGCTCCGAGGGGTGGTCGGTCGCAGCGTGCATTGGGCACTGCGAGGCGAACGGTCCGTGCTAAATTCATGCGAAAGCGCGAGCTTAGTCTCTAAGCTGGGGCGCAACGGCGCAAGACGCCGAAAGGGCAAGGCCCACCTACTCCAGCTCAACCCTGGGAGGGACGCCATGCCCACACTCCAAACGTACAAGAAGCAAGCCAAGCAACTCCTGCGCTGGCACCGCTACCGCAACTACTCGGTCGGTGGCCGCATCCGCCGGCTGCCGCGGTACCGCGATGTGACGGATCACGAATCGCTCGCGCTGAACTTCAAGCTCACGGAGGCGCAGGAGATCATTGCGCTCGAGGCGGGCTACAACAGCTGGGCCGCGCTGAGGGCGGCCGTCGAGGATGCCTCGCCACGACCACCCGAGGCTCCGAAGCCCGTCCTGCTCGACGCCGCGCGGCCGGTCCTGTTCGTTCGCAATGTACGGGCGGCCGCCGCGTTCTACCGCGATCGCCTCGGGTTCCGTGTCGACTTTCTGCACGGGCGCCCGCCGTTCTATGGCTCGGTGTCGCGCGACGACGCTACCTTGCATTTGCGGTTCGTGCATGAGCCGGTGCTCGCTGCCGATGCCGCGCCCGAGGAAGGGCTCATCATGGCCTTCATCGAAGCTCGAAACGTCAAGGAGTTGTACGCGGAGTATCTCGCGGCGGGCGTGGAGCCAGCCCAGAAGCTCACCAAGCAAGCCTGGGGCGGCACGGACTTCATCGTGCGCGACCTAGACGGCAACACAGTCGCCTTCGTCGGCTGAACGAAAGCCGCAAGCCGAGTCGGCTGGCTGACACCGGCATCGCCGCGACCCGGCGATACCGTTCGTTGAATGCGACCGGCGCTGGCACTCGGAGCAGTCAAGATCCAACCGGCTTGGAGAAGCACAGTATGGCTCTGACACAGGACGGGCATCCGACGCAGGAGCTGCACACGCTGATTGCGTCGGCACTAGGCAAAGAGCCGATTGACTGGCATCGGCCGCACACCGGGCTGTCGGCCGCGTCCTTCGTCGTTGGCTTTGCTGACGGCTCGAGCGCCTTCGTGAAGGCTGCGGTCGATGACCAGGGAGCAAAAGGGCTCCGTACAGAGCACGAGATCGTGTCCAGTGTCGATAGCGACCTGGTCGCTCGGGAGCTGGCCTGGCTCGAAGACGGCGATCGCCCGGTCCTCGTGATGGAGGACCTGCGTGCTGCGCATTGGCCGGCCGACCATGACCCGGTGACGTGGAAGCCCGGCCAGTTCGATCTCCTGTTCGCGGCACTGCGGCGGGTCGGTGAGCTGCCCCCGCCGGCATCCCTTCCGTCAGCCCGGGACGGATTCCGGCCGCAGTGGCCGTTGATCGAGCGCGAGGCGGATGACTTCCTGGCGCTCGGCCTGTGCAGCGAGGCCTGGTTCAGCGCTGCGCTGGATGGACTGGTGGAAGCCGAGGGCAACGTCCCAGTCGGGGGTGATGCGCTGGTGCACAACGACGTCCGGAGCGACAATCTGTGTTTCGTCGGTCGACGCGTGGTGCTGGTGGACTGGGCCCAGGCCCTTCGTGGAATCCGCAGCAGGACCTCGCTTCGGCACTCGCTACGTTGCCACTCGAAGGCGGCCCGGATCCGTTCGACGTACTACCTGAAGGAGGACCTTGGGCGGCCCACATCGCCGGTCAGTGCGCTCGACGGGCAGCTCACGAGACGCAGGCTCCGCAGTGGCTCCGCATGGTCTTTCAACGTATCGCCGTGGTCTGCCTCAGCTGGGCATCCCGCTCGCTCGACCTGCCGCCTTGGACCGGAGCCCGCTGGAGCGAGATCCGCTGATCTATGGCAGCTGATCACACGCCGGTCAACAACGTCACTCACAGGCACGCGGCGGGTCGGCGCGACCAGCGGGTCCGCTTACGCTCCCCTGATTTACGAGCTGACCATCTCGGCTGCGCGCTTGCTGACAAGAGCTCTGGACGATCTTGGAGAACGGTCGACGGGCCGAGCGGATGACCGATGTGTCACCACCCAAGACCACCAGAACTGTCACCGAAGTGCTGATACAGAACTGTCACCGATGTTCTGCGACATGACACGCCCACGTCGCCCCGTCGGCCTTCCTGCACCGCCGACTCCCTACCCTGGCCGCGTGGCAGACCGTCCAGACATCCCCGACTCCGCCGTCATCCTCGCCCTCAGCCGGGTCGAGTTCGGCATCGACTCCGTGCTCGACTCGCTCCGGACCCAGGACCCGTTCGGCATCCGCAGCACCCTCACCGAGTACTCCGCACAGGAGCACCCGAACCTGGCCGAGAAGGGCCTGATCCTGGCGATCGACCGGTTGCTGAAGATGAAGGTGCCGGGGCACGCCGAGTGGCCGAAGCTGCCGCTGGCCGAGCGCTGCGACTGGTGGGTGGAGCGGCTGGGCGGCTTCGCCGCCGTGGTCGCGGGACTCCCCCGGATCAGCGGGGCGGCCGCCGACCGCCTGCCGATCAAGGACACTCTTGGTGCGACCGTCCAGGCCATGGTCATCGGCGCAGTCTGCCGTGAGTACGGCGTCGAGGCGCATGCCGACCGTACGGCGGTCATCGCGCGAGTACTCACCGACCGGCCGATCACTCCGGACGAGGTGCTCGAGTACGACGACCCGACCGCCGCCGGCCAGGACGTCGCCAAGCAACTGGGCCTGGCCGACGAGTCGGACGAGGCAGGACTGCGCAAAGGCGTCCGCCTGGTCTGGCGGATCAGCAAGCTGATCGGTGGGCTCGGTGAAGTCTTCGAGGAACGCCCCCGGGGCCCCCTTGCTGCCAGGCTTCTCGGCAAACTGCCGGCGGTCGGCGTGATCGGTGGCTTCTTCGACGAACGCCAGGGCATCCGCAAGGCGGCGTACGAGGCTGCGGAGCTGCTCACCAGCGGCGCCTTCCAAGTGAAACCTGTCTGAGCGCAGCCGTGGCTGGGATGATTCCGGCATGACTGGGATCGTCATTGTGAGGGCCGACGGGAGCTGGCCGGCGCAGTACGAGAAGACCGCACGTGCGGTGGGCGAGCTGCTCGGGAAGACCGCACAGCGGATCGACCACATCGGGTCGACGTCCGTACCGGGGCTGGCGGCCAAGGACGTCATCGACATGCAGGTGACGGTCGAGTCGGAGCCGGAGCTGGACGACGTCGTGGAGCGGATGGTCGCGGCCGACTGGGAGGTCCGGCCGCCCAGACGCGACCATCCTGTCCCCGGACTGCCAACCGAGGACCTGCAATGGGTCAAGCGTGTCCTGGTGGAGCCGATGTACCGGCGGCGGGTGAACCTGCACGTCCGCGTCGCCGGCCGGGCCAACCAGCGCTATCCGCTGATGTTCCGGGACTACCTGCGCAGCCACCCCGAGACAGCGCAGGCGTACGGCGAGTTCAAACGGCGCGCGGCCGCCCTACCGATCGAGTCGACCGCGGACTACGCCGCCCTGAAGGACCCGGTGTGCGACCTCATCTACCTGCCTGCCGAGGAGTGGGCAGCTCGGACAGATTGGACTCCCTGACCGACCAGCCCCACCAACACAGGGTGAGTGCAGCACTACTGCGAGGTCGTTGACCCTGTCCAGTGCGGCCCGGCACGCTGGGTCGGGGGTGCGTCGTTGACAGTCCGACGTGCGGGCGGGCGTCCCTCCGGGGGGCGTGGTTGTGGTGGGCGGAGCAGGACGGCTCGCGGCGTTGCCGTGCGGCAAGGTGTCCAAGTGGATCGTGTTGGCACTGTGGATCGTCGCGCTGGCGGCGTCCTTCGGACCGGCGAGCAAGCTGACCGGCGCTCAGGAGAACGATGCCGTCTCCTGGCTGCCCGGCAAGGCCGAGTCCACGGAGGTGCTGCTGGAGACCGAGCAGTTCTCGTCGCCGGACGAGATTCCGGCCGTACTCGTCTACGAACGCTCGAGCGGCATCACACCCGCTGATCAGCAGGCAGTCGCGAGCCACGTAGCGGAGTTCGCGCAGTTGCCGGACATCGACCGCGAGGTGATCGGCCCCATCCCCTCCAAGGACGGCAAGGCGCTGCAGGTCCTCGTACCGATCAACGCCGGCTCGGGCGGCTGGGAGACTCTCGGCGAGCGAACGGAGGACCTCAGGAGAGTGGCCGCCGACCGACCGGACGGCATGTCGTTCCACGTCACTGGCCCGGGTGGCTACGCGGCTGACTCCCAGGAGGCCTTCGCCGGCATCGACGGCAGGTTGCTGTACTCGGCTGCCGCGGTGGTGGTCATCATCCTGCTGCTGACCTATCGCAGTCCCGTGCTCTGGCTGTTGCCGCTGCTGTCTGCCGGTGCAGCACTGTTCGGCGCACAGGCGGTTGTCTACTACCTGGCAACCGAGGCGGACCTGACCGTCAACGCCCAGAGCGCCGGCATCCTCACAGTCCTGGTCTTCGGCGCTGGGACGGACTATGCCCTCCTCCTCGTGGCGCGCTATCGCGAAGAGCTCAGGCGACACGAGGACAGACACGAAGCCATGGCGTTCGCGCTGCACCGATCCGGTCCGGCCATCATCGCCTCCGGCTCTACAGTGGTCGCGGGCATGCTCTGCCTGCTCCTCGCCTCGATGAACTCGACCCGTGGCCTCGGTCCGGTCGCAGCAGTCGGCATCGTGATCGCACTGGCCGCCATGCTGACGCTGCTGCCCGCCCTGCTGGTCATCTGCGGCCGCTGGGTGTTCTGGCCGCTCCGGCCGACGTACGGCTCGGACGACCACACCGAGCGGAGCATCTGGGGCCGCATCGGGCGACGGATCGCCGTACGACCGCGTTTGACGTGGGTCGCGGCCACCATCGTGCTGGCCGTCGCCGCGCTCGGCGTACTGCGGCTGGATGCGAACGGCCTCAGCAACGAGGAGTCCTTCGTCGGTACGCCGGAGTCCGTGGTCGGTGAGAAGGTTCTGGCCGCCCACTTCCCAGCCGGTGCGGGCAACCCGCTGGTCGTGGTCAGCAACGCGGACCAGGCGGCCGCAGTCCGTACGGCGATGTCCTCGACGGAAGGCATTGCGTCCGTTGCTGAACCACGTGTCGCCGGTGGACTCGCGTATCTGGAGGGGACGCTCACCGACGCGGCGGACACCCAGGCAGTGAAGGACACCGTGGATCGTGTCCGGACAGCAGTCCACGCGGTTCCCGGAGCCGACGCGAAGGCCGGGGGTGGCACCGCGATCCTGCTCGACACGCAGCGAGCAGCCGACCGGGACAACAAGGTGATCATCCCGGCGGTCCTGGTCGTGGTACTGCTGATTCTCATGGTGCTGCTGCGGTCGTTGTTCGCACCGGTGTTGCTGGTGGCTACGGTCGTGTTGTCGTTCGGCGCGGCGCTGGGCATCAGTGCGCTGGTGTTCGATCTGCTGCTCGGGTTCGGCGGCGCGGACGTCTCGCTGCCGTTGTTCGTCTTCATCTTCCTGGTTGCCCTAGGCATCGACTACAACATCTTCCTGATGACCCGGGTGCACGAGGAGTCGAAGACGCACGGCACCCGGCGCGGCGCGCTGATCGGTGTCGCCGCGACCGGTGGGGTCATCACGTCCGCGGGGCTCGTGCTGGCCGGCACGTTCGCGGTGCTGGCGACGCTGCCGGTGGTCGCATTCGCGGAGATCGGCATCGCCGTGGCACTCGGCGTTCTGCTGGACACCATCGTGGTCCGATCGGTGCTGGTGACGGCGCTGAACCTCGACATCGGCCGGCACCTGTGGTGGCCGAGCACGCTGGCCAAGAAGCGTGATCCGGAGCCGGCCGAGGAACTGCCGGAGCAGGAGCCGGAGCTGACGGCCACCTAGCCGGGCCGGCCGACGTCAGCCGAGGTCAGCGCTCGCTGGGTGGGAGCTGCAGGTGCGCCCAGACAGCACGCCAGACGGTCTTGGCGTGCTCGCCGTCGGCCAAGGCCTCGACGACCGTGCGGCCGCCGAGCTCCTGGACGACCTGGGTCTCGGCCCAGGTCCGTGCGTAGGCAGGACCGAGATGCTGGTCCATCCGCGCCCAGAACTCCGTCAGTCTCATGCCTGCCCGTCGTCATCCTTCGGCGGCTGTCCCCAACCGCCCTGCGATCCGTCCTGACCCTGATGCTGCGCGGGCGGACGCCCCTGCTGTTGCGGGCCCCAGCCACCCTGCGGCTGCTGCCCCTGCTGACCGTAGCCCTGCTGCGGTGGCTGGCCAGGCTGCTGTCCCCAACCGCCCTGTCCCTGCTGAGGTGGCTGACCCTGCGGACCCCACTGCCCATGCCCCGGCTGTCCAGGGTACTGCGGCTGACCCGGCTGACCCGAGTACGGCGGCTGACCCGGCTGACCCGAGTACGGCGGCTGACCCGGCTGACCGCCGTACGGTCCGGGCTGACCGCCGTACTGACCCGGTTGACCGCCGGGCTGGCTGGGCTGGCCGCCGTACTGACCACCAGGACCGGACTGCGCGTAGCCCTGCTGTCCGTAGCCTGGCTGCCCCTGGTACTGACCCTGCTGGCCGCCGTACTGCGGGCCCCATTGGCCCTGCTGCGGCTGACCCGGGTACTGACCGTACTGGCCGTAGCCCTGCTGCGCCTTGGCCTTGCGGCCGCGCATGACGAAGAAGACCGCCGCACCGGCCACCAACAGGAGCAGCACGATGATGAGGATGATCGCCCAGAGCGGGAAGCTGCTGCCCGCCTCGGAGGTCAGGGACACGCTGCCGAGCTTGTCGAGGCTGTCGTACGTCGCCGTCCGGCCGTCGACCTTGGCGCCGTCGTCGTGCTCGAGGATCTTGCCGGGCATGGTGATCTTGAAGTTGACGGTGGGCTGGCTGCCGGACGGCATGTTGCCGAGATCGGCCGCCTTCACCGTGACCATGACCTTGTCGCCCTCCTTGCGGAAGCCGACCCCGTCGCCGCTCGAACTGCCCATCTTGTCGAACGGAACGCTCTCGAACGTGCAATTGGAACCGACGTACCGGTCGTCCTCGAAGGCCTTGCAGGTGACGCCGTCGGTGGTGGTCTCCTTGATGCCGTCCTCGATCCGTTCCCGGACCTTGTCGAGCGACTGGCCGGAGGACTCCAGCAGCTGCTTGTCGACCCCGATCTGCATGTTGCCCGAGACCGTCTCGTTCGAGTTGACCTTGAGGTCGGCGTCCAGTTTCACGCAACCGGTCAGGGCGACCAGGCAGGCCACGAGGACGAGCGCTGCACGTACGCGGTTGATCATGGCGCCGATCATTCCAGAAGACGGGGACAAGGCCGTCACCGGACGGGAAACACCTGGTCAGAGGCCGAAAACGTGAAACTGTCCGAGCCGCCCGGCAAGATGGTCGGCGTGAAGAAGACCAGCGCGTTGAGCCGGTTCTCGCCCGCGACCCGGGCGTGGTTCGGCGACGTCTTCGAGTCGGCCACCCCGGCCCAGCTCGAGGCGTGGGACGCGATCACCGCGGGCCGGGACGCGCTGGTGGTCGCGCCGACCGGTTCCGGCAAGACGCTGGCGGCCTTCCTCTGGGCGCTCGACCGGCTGGCGACGGTGCCGCCACCGGACGATCCGAAGCTGCGCTGCCGGGTGCTGTACGTGTCTCCGCTGAAGGCGCTCGCGGTCGACGTCGAACGCAACCTGCGGGCGCCGCTGATCGGGATCCGGGAGACCGCGAAGAGGCTCGGCGAGGCGCCCGTCGACGTCGAGGTCGCGGTCCGGTCCGGTGACACGCCGGCCGGTGAGCGACGCCGGTTCGCGTCGCGGCCGTCCGACGTACTGATCACCACACCCGAGTCCTTGTTCCTCCTGCTGACCTCGCAGGGCCGCGAGTCGCTGCGCGGTGTGGAGACGGTGATCGTCGACGAGGTGCACGCGGTCGCGGGGACGAAGCGCGGTGCCCACCTGGCGCTCACGCTGGAGCGGCTCGACTCGCTGCTGCCGAAGCCCGCTCAGCGGATCGGGTTGTCGGCGACCGTTCGTCCGGTCGAGGAGGTCGCGCGCTTCCTGGGTGGCGAGCGGCCGGTGACGGTGGTGCAGCCGAAGTTCACCAAGCAGTGGGACCTGAGCGTCGTCGTGCCGGTCGAGGACATGGCCGAGCTGGCGAGCACCGAGATCGAGACCTCGGGATCGGCTGCCGGTCCGCCGCAGCACGCGTCGATCTGGCCACACGTCGAGGAGCAGGTCTTCGACCTGATCGCGGAACACCAGTCGACGATCGTGTTCGCCAACTCGCGCCGGCTGGCCGAGCGGCTGACCGCCAGGCTGAACGAGATCGCCGCCGAGCGGGCCGAGCTGGAGCTGCCGGAGGCGGGATCACCGGCTCAGGTGATGGCTCAGTCAGGTGCGTCGCTCGCGGCTCCGCCGTTGATCGCGCGGGCGCACCACGGCTCGGTCAGCAAGGAGCAACGGCTGCTGATCGAGGCGGACCTGAAATCCGGCCGACTCCCGTGTGTGGTCGCGACCAGCAGCCTCGAGCTCGGGATCGACATGGGTGCGGTCGACCTGGTCATCCAGGTCGAGGCACCGCCGTCGGTCGCGAGTGGTCTGCAGCGGGTCGGCCGCGCCGGTCACCAGGTCGGCGCGGTGTCGCGGGGCGTGCTGTTCCCGAAGTTCCGCGGTGATCTGATCGACACGGCGGTCGTCGTGCAGCGGATGCAGGACGGGCTGATCGAGAGTCTCCACATCCCCGCCAACCCACTCGACGTGCTGGCGCAGCAGATCGTCTCGATCGTCGCGCTGGACACGGTCGACGTCGACGAGCTCTTCACTCTGGTCCGACGCTGTGCGCCGTTCGCGACCTTGCCGCGATCGGCGTACGACGGGGTGCTCGACATGCTGTCGGGTCGCTATCCGTCGGACGAGTTCGCCGAGTTGCGGCCGCGGATCGTGTTCGACCGGGTCAGTGGGGAGATCTCCGGCCGGCCCGGCGCGCAGCGGCTCGCGGTGACGAGCGGCGGCACGATCCCGGATCGCGGGCTGTTCGGTGTCTTCCTGGTCGGTGAGTCCACGAATCACCGCGTCGGCGAGCTCGACGAGGAGATGGTCTACGAGTCGCGAGTCGGCGACGTGTTCACGCTCGGTGCGTCGAGCTGGCGGATCGAGGACATCACCCACGACCGGGTGCTGGTCTCCCCTGCGCCGGGTCAGCCTGGGCGGCTGCCCTTCTGGAAGGGCGACGCGGTCGGGCGACCGGCCGAGCTGGGCGCCGCGACCGGAGCGTTCGTCCGCAAGATGGCTTCGCTGCCGGCGGCCAAGGCTGTCGAGCGGGCGCGCGCGGCTGGGCTCGACGAGTACGCCGCGAACAACCTGGTCTCGTATCTGGCCGAGCAGCGGGAAGCGACGAGCCGGGTGCCGGACGACGTGACCGTGGTGGTCGAGCGGTTCCGCGACGAGCTCGGCGACTGGCGCGTGTGCGTGCACTCGCCGTACGGCGGGCAGGTGCACGGGCCGTGGGCCCTCGCGATCGCGGCACGACTGCGCGAGCGGTACGGGATGGACGCGCAGTCGGTCTCGGGGGACGACGGGATCGTGCTGCGACTGCCGGAGACGGACGAGGCGCCGCCTGGTGCCGAATTGGTGCTGTTCGATCCGGCCGAGATCGAGGACGTCATCACCGCGGAGGTCGGCGGCTCGGCGCTGTTCGCCGCGCGGTTCCGTGAGTGCGCGGCGCGCGCACTGCTGTTGCCGCGGCGGAATCCGGGCCGGCGGTCGCCGCTGTGGCAGCAGCGGCAGCGGTCGGCGCAGCTGCTGAGTGTCGCGAGCAAGTACGGCTCGTTCCCGATCGTGCTCGAGACTCTGCGCGAGGTGCTTCAGGACGTCTACGACCTGCCCGCGCTGAAGGATCTGCTGACCGGGATCGGCGAGCGCCGGATCTCGGTCGTGGAGGTCGAGACGACCGAGGCGTCGCCGTTCGCGAAGTCGCTGCTGTTCGGGTACGTCGGCGCCTTCATGTACGAGGGCGACACGCCGCTCGCGGAGAAACGTGCCGCTGCCCTCGCTCTCGACCAGAGCCTGCTCGCGGAGCTGCTCGGGCGGACCGAGCTGCGCGAGCTCCTCGACGCCGAGGTCGTGCTGCGGACCGAGGCCGAGCTGCAACGTCTCGCCGAGGATCGTCGCGCCCGGGATGCCGAAGGGTTGTTCGACGTACTGCGGATGGTCGGGCCGCTGTCGTTGTCCGAAGCGTCGCAGCGCTCTGTGGATGACGCGGACGCCGAGTCCTGGCTGACCGGGCTCGCCGCCGCACGGCGGGTCGTCCGCGTGCGGATCGCCGGCGAACACCGCTGGGCCGTGGTCGAGGACGTGGCTCGTCTCCGCGACGCTCTCGGCGTACCGCTGCCACCCGGCATCGCGGAGGCGCACGCGGAGCCGGTCACCGATCCACTGGGTGACCTGGTGTCCCGGTATGCGCGAACGCATGGTCCGTTCCGCGCGATCGATCTTGCGACGCATCTTGGCATCGGCGTTGTCGTGGTCACCGATGCGCTGCGGCGGTTGGGCGCGGCGGGGCGGGTCGTCGAGGGCGAGTTCCTGCCCGGCGGCATGGCGACGGAGTGGTGCGACAGCGAGGTTCTCAGGTTGCTGCGGCGGCGGTCGCTGGCCGCGCTGCGCAAGGAGGTCGAGCCTGTCGATCCGTCCGCGCTCGCACGCTTCCTGCCGGCGTGGCAGGGAATCACGAGCAGCCGCGGCCGCGGGTACGACGTACTGCTCGGAGCTGTCGAGCAGTTGGCCGGGTGTGCGGTGCCGGCGTCGGCGTTGGAGTCGATCGTGCTGCCGTCCCGGGTGCCGGGATACCAGCCGTCGATGCTGGATGAGCTGACGTCCACCGGCGAGGTCGTGTGGGCGGGTTCCGGTTCGCTGCCGGGGATGGACGGCTGGGTGTCGTTGCATCTCGCGGACACCTGCGACCTGACGTTGCCCGATCCCGATCCGGCGTTCGAGATCGGCGAGACGCACCAGGTCGTGCTCGACGCGTTGTCCGGTGGCGGTGCGTTCTTCTTCCGGCAACTGAGCGATGTCGTCGGGGCGGCGGCCGGGGTGGTCGACGACGAGACCCTCGTCGGTGTGCTGTGGGATCTCGTCTGGGCCGGTCACCTGACGAACGACACGCTGGCACCTGTCCGCGCGCTCGTCGGAGGTGGCCGCGGCAGTCATCGAGCTCGTCGTACGACGCCTCGCGCTCGACCGGGCCGCCCGGCCCGGCCAGGGCGACCGGCAATGCCCGCGCGCAGTGGTCCGCCCACCGCAGGCGGGCGATGGTCGTTGCTTCCGGCCCGCAATCCGGATGCGACCCGGCGGGCGCATGCTGCGGCGGAGACCTTGCTCGATCGGTATGGGATCGTCACGCGGGGTTCGGTGATCACTGAGCGGACGCCGGGTGGTTTCGCGGCGGTGTACAAAGTGCTGAGCGCGTTCGAGGAGTCAGGACGTTGCCGGCGGGGGTACTTCGTGGCCGGGCTCGGGGCGGCGCAGTTCGCCTTGCCGGGCGCGGTCGACCGATTGCGGGCGATGGCTGAGCTGCCCGGCTCGACCGGCTCCTTCGGCGGCTCGGATGGAGCCGGTGGCCCCGGCCGCGTCGGTGGGCTCGGTGGCCTCGGTGGATCTGGCGGCGTTGGTGCACCTGGAGGTGTCGTCGGGTCTGGTCGCGTCGGTGGTGGTGCCGGGCGCGGCCGGCGTGACGAGGAGCCGGCTGCGCGGGCCGTCGTACTCGCGGCTTCTGATCCGGCCAATCCGTACGGCGCTGCGCTGCCGTGGCCCGAGCGCGAGAGCGCCGGTGGGCATCGGCCGGGCCGGAAGGCGGGCGCTCTGGTCATGCTGGTGGACGGTCAGCTGATCGTGTACGTCGAGCGAGGCGGGCGGACCGTGCTGAGTTTCACCGAGGATCCCGATCTTTTGCAGCCGGCTGTCGACGCGCTCGCCCTGGCGATCAGGGACGGCCAACTAGGGAAGCTCAGCGTCGAGACCGCTGACGGTGAACAGGTGAGACACACGGCGTTCGGCGATGCGCTGGCCAAGGCCGGCTTCCACGCAACGCCGCGAGGATTGCGATTGCGGGCCTAGTCATGCCCGAAGGCGACACCGTCTGGCGGGCGTGCAAGCGGCTTGATCAGGCCTTGGGTGGTCAGGAACTGCTCCGGACCGACTTCCGGGTGCCTGCTCTGGCGACGACGGACCTCAGCGGCCGGACAGTGCTGGAGGTCGTTCCTCGTGGCAAGCACCTGCTGATGCGGATCTCCGGTGGCCTGACCCTGCACAGTCACTTCCGGATGGACGGGAGCTGGCACCTGTACCGGCCGGGCGAGCGGTGGCGCGGCGGACCGGACCATCAGGTCCGCGCGGTGCTGGAGACGGCGTCGTGGATCGCCGTCGGGTACCGCTTGCCGGTGCTCGAGCTCGTCGAAACGGACGCCGAGGAGAGCGTCGTGGGCCATCTCGGGCCGGATCTGCTCTCGCCGTCGTTCGACCGGGCGCAGGCCATCGCCAATATCGAGGCGCAGCCCGAGCGGACGATCAGCGAGGCGCTGCTGGACCAGCGCAATCTGGCGGGTATCGGCAACTTCTACCGCGTCGAGGTGTGCTTCCTGCTCGGTCTCCACCCCTGGCGCCCGGTCTCCTCCGTCGACGTACCAGCGGCAGTCGATCTCAGCCGACGCCTGATGAAGGCCAACCTACGCAACGGCACCCAGGTCAGCACCGGCATCGACAAGCCCGGTCAGCGCACCTGGGTCTTCGAACGGGCGGGCAAGCCCTGCCGCCGCTGCAGGAGCACCATCCAGTTCGACACCATCGGTTCTCCGCCACGCGAGCGGGTCACCCACTGGTGCCCCACCTGCCAGCCGGCCACCGAAGACGTCGGCGCGGACACTCGTTGAAGCGCGGTCCTCGGGCTGTGGATAACCGCGGCGGCGGGCTGAAATCTCAGTATCTTCTCTGACAGATCGAACATGCGTTCGAGCGAGAGGAGAGGCTGATGTGCGACATGTGCGGCGGACTGACCGGCGACCAGTACTCGGATCGACTGGAGCGGAACATCCTGACGTACGGCTGGACCATGCAGTTCGTCCAAGGCGACGGCGAGCGCAATCCTGCCTTCGGGTACACGCTGGGCCTCAGCCTGCGCAACCACCCGGAGATCATCGCCTTCGACCCGGACCCAGCCTGGGTCTACCTCGGCCTCAAGCCGCTGGCGTGGGCAGTCCAGAGCGGCGAGGTGTTCGACGAGGGTGACGATCTCACGGCGTTCTTCCCACCGCCGGAGCGGGCGGAACTCCTCCGCTTCCCCGACTCGGCAGTCCACCTCTTCACCGCGAACGCGATGTTCCGCCGGCCCGATGACCCGCCTCTCCCCGCCCTCCAACTGATCTGGCCGACGCGCAACCCGCTCCTCCAGACGACCCGGGCCGCATCAGCCCGCCGGCCGGACGAGCGGTAGGCGGGGCAACCATGACTTCAGCAAGCACTCGGCAACGGTTGGGAGTGCGGGTTGTGGGCGCGACCTGGTGTGGGTCGTCCCGCGACAGCGCGGCGCACCGGCGCCCACAGTCGGCGGATCCCGTGAGAACGCGAGCCGCGGAGTCAGGCGGCGGAGGCTACCTCGGGCTCGACGGTTGGGTGGGTCAGCACCAGAGCTTCTTCCCGGGCCAGGTCTTCGCTGACCTCGGCGAAGATCGTCGACAGCGGAACGTCCAGAGCCATGCAGATCGCGGCGAGCAACTCGCTGGAGGCTTCCTTCTGGCCACGCTCGACCTCGGACAGATAGCCAAGGCTTACCCGGGCATCGGCGGACACCTCGCGGAGGGTGCGCCCCTGGCGCAGACGCTTACGCCGCAGGACGTCGCCCAGCAGGCCACGAACCAGCACCATGAGGTTTCTCCCTTCCGCCTGTCCGGTCGTCTCTACTCGCACGGTAGTCCGACCGTAGGAACCAACGGTACCCGTTGCTGGGTCACTACTCCTCGCAATGTCCACCTTCGGTGCGCCGTGCCAGTCTGCCCTACCTGTCCCCATGCTGGTCTCAACACTCCGGTCAGTCGAGATCTTCCGCCACCAGAGCTGCGGCAAGTTCCAGAGCTGCGTGCACGCTCCCCCTGCGGACGGTCGCCCGATCCCCACTCAGCTCTAGCTTGCGCACTTCTACCGCGTCTGGTCCAGCGGCTGCGACATATACAGTGCCCGCGTCTATGCCGGCCTGTGGGTCCGGGCCGGCTACACCGGTCGTGGCGAGGCCGTAGGTGGCGTTCAGCCGCTCCCTTACGCCCGTGGCCAGTGCGGCAGCTGTGTCCGGGTGGACGGGGCCCACAGCGGCCAACAGCTCGTGGGGCACGCCCGCCAGCTGCGCCTTCAGCTCTGTGGCGTACACGATCACCCCGCCGCGGTAGACAGCCGACACGCCCGGCACGTCGGTCAGCGCCGCGCCGACCATCCCACCGGTCAGCGACTCAGCCGTCGCCAGCGTCTCCCCACGGACCCTCAGCAGCCCGACCAACCGCTCGAGCACCACCTCGAGCGGCTCCTCACCGCTCGTGGCAGCACCGGATGGCGTGAAAGGGCCGGATTGGGGCTGGGTCATGGGAGGGGTCGTTTGGCGGCGGCTCGGAGGCGGAGGGCTCGGCCTACGTAGTCGAGACCGGTGATGAGCGTTACGAAGACGGCGGCGCCCATGATGGCGACCGCGGTCCAGTGGATCACAGGAACCGACTGCCAAGGGAGGAGGTAGAGGCCGAGGGCGATCGCCTGGAGCACGGTCTTCAGTTTTCCGCCGCGGCTGGCCGGCATGACGCCGTGACGGATCACCCAGAAGCGGAGCAGCGTCACGCCCCATTCGCGGACGAGTACGACCACGGTGACCCACCACGGCAGTTCGCCGAGGAGGGACAGGCCGATGAAGGCGGCTCCGGTGAGTGCCTTGTCGGCGATCGGGTCGGCGATCTTGCCGAAGTTCGTGACCAGGTTCCACCGGCGCGCGATGTCGCCGTCGAACCGGTCGGTGACAATGGCGACCACGAACGCGGCGGTGGCGAGCAGCCGGTTGCCGTCGCCCGTACCGCCGTCCCGCAGGAGCAACCAGACGAACAGCGGTACCAGGAACAGCCGCAGGATCGTGAGCGCATTGGCCACGTTCCACGCGCTGGGCGCGCTGAGTGGACCGGCTGCGCTGGGCACCGGGTTCGGCGGGTTGGTCACGCGGTCAGGTTAGCTGCCGGAGCGCCGTCCCGGGGGCTCACGAGTGCCGCGAACTCGGCGATCAGGTCGACACCATCGCTCCCGACCACCTTCGCCGACACCAGATCACCCACGCGTAACCCGTGCGGAAGGCCGGTCACCGAGGTCGAACCGTCCACCTCGGGCCCCTGATGTGCCGCCCGTCCCTCGGCGGTCGCCTGCTCCGCACCGTCGGCGTCGTCGATGGACTCGACGAGGACCTCGATGAGTTCGCCCATGCGCGACTCGGCTCGGGCCGAGGTGAGGTCCTCGGCGAGACGGGTGACGCGGTCCAGGCGGGCCGCGATGGTGTCTTCGTCGAGCTTGCCGTCGTACGTCTCCGCCTCGGTGCCGTCCTCGTCGGAGTACCCGAACACGCCGATCGCGTCGAGGCCGGCGCGGGACAGGAAGTCGCAGAGGATGTCGACGTCCTCCTCGGTCTCCCCCGGGAAGCCGACGATCACGTTGCTGCGGATACCCGCGGCCGGAGCGGCCGCGCGGACCTGGGCGATGAGGTCGAGGAAGCGTTCGGCGTCGCCGAAGCGGCGCATGCGGCGCAGCAGCGGGCCGGAGGCGTGCTGGAAGGAGAGATCGAAGTACGGGACCACGCCGGGGGTCGACGTCATCGCGGTGATCAGGGTGGGGCGCATCTCTGCGGGTTGCAGGTAGGAGACGCGGACGCGGGTGATGCCGGGTACCGCGGCGATCTCGCCGACGAGGGTCTCGAGGAGGCGGAGGTCGCCGAGGTCTTTGCCGTACGACGTGGAGTTCTCGGAAACCAGGAAGAGTTCGCGTACGCCGTTCTCCGCGAGCCAGTGGGCTTCGCCGAGTACTTCGGTGGGCCGGCGGGAGACGAAGGCGCCGCGGAACATCGGGATCGCGCAGAAGGCGCACCGGCGGTCGCAGCCGGAGGCGAGCTTGAGCGGAGCCATCGGGCCGCCGTCGAGGCGGCGACGCAGCACACGCGGCCCGCTGGCGGGGGCAGACTGCAGGTCGGGGGCTTCGATCTTCAACTCGAGGCCGTTGCTGAGGTCGTCGGCGGACGCCGTGGCGCGGTCGCGCCTCGCGGCGGATGGGCCGGTCAGCAGGTCTGCGCTACCCACGGCGGGCGCGCCGTCAAGAGCTGTGGTGCCTGGGTCTGTGGCGGGGGTTGGGCGGCCTCTTAGTTGTGCGGGGATGTGGTCGCCGTGGCCGGGGATGGCTACGCCGGAGGTGGTGGCGCGGTCGGCGGGGGCGAGTGGGAGGAGCTTGCGGCGGTCGCGAGGGACGTGCGGCTGGTGCTTGGTCCCCGAGAGGATCGAGCGGAGGCGGTCCGAGATGTCGGCGTAGTCGTCGAAGCTCAGGACGGCGTCGGTCTCCGGGAGGGCGTCGGCGAGTTGTTCGCCGTACCGCTCGGCGAGGCAGCCGACCGCGACGACCGCCTGGGTGCGGCCGGAGTCCTTGTAGTCGGCGGCCGCGAGGAGGGTGTCGACGGAGTCCTTCTTGGCGGTTTCGACGAAACCACAGGTGTTCACCACGACGGTGTCCGCTTCGGCGGCGTCCTCGACCAGCCGGAATCCGCCGGCTTCGAGCCGGCCGGCCAGCTCTTCGGAGTCGACATCGTTGCGGGCACAGCCCAGCGTGACCAGGGCGACGGTGGTGGCAGGCGTAGTCATCCCTCCGAGTATGACTCGGAGCCCGCTTTCCGACCTAACTCACCGCTACATCTCACATACGGAAGTACCCCACACGACCTGAGGCGGGTGGGGGTTACTTCGGTTTCGTGAGGGTGCCGTTGGGGTGGGCGATGAAGCGGTAGAGCTTGGTGGTGTGGGCGTGGCCGTTGACGGTGATGGCGAGGTTCGCGGGGATGCCGACGGAGACGCGCAGGTCGCCGGTGGTGGTGACGATCTGGGAGGAGCCGGGGCCGAGGAGGCCCTGGAAGAGGCGTTTGTTCTTCTTGTCCCGGACGGTGACGTAGGAGCCGTTGCCCTTGGCCGTGAGCGTGAGCTTGGTCGTAATCGGGACCGGCGGCTTCACCGGCTTGGGTCTGGTGGGTCTGACGGTCGGCTTGGGCGGGGCCTTCGGAACGACGGTGGTGACG
>NZ_SMKR01000146.1 GCF_004348725.1 Kribbella turkmenica | reverse complement strand
GGCGGCAGGCGTCGGTGTAGGCCTGGGCCGGCATTCGCACCAGGCGGGAGCGGTCGGAGATGGCGCGGCCGATCGACTGGCGGATCCACCAGATCGCGTACGTCGAGAAGCGGTGGCCGAGGCGGTGGTCGAAGCGTTCGACGGCGCGCATCAGGCCGATGTTGCCCTCCTGGATCAGGTCCAGGAGCGAGATGCCTTTGCCGGTGTAGCGCTTGGCGAGGGAGACGACCAGACGGAGGTTTCCTTCGATCATGCGGCGCCGCGACTGCTGTCCCAGGGCGACCACGAGTTGCAGGTCGGCCGGGTCGTGCGTGCTCGGGCTACCGGCCGCGAGCTGCTCGGCGGCCAGCAGGCCGGCTTCTATCCAGTACGAGTGTTCGTCGACCTCCTCCAAGGTCAGTAGGTCGTGGTTGCCGATGTCGCGCAGGTAGGCGACCAGTGCGGTGACGTCGGCGGGTTCGCAGTCGAGCTCGGCCATCCGTTCCCCTCTCTTCGTCAGAGAGAGTGCCGTGATTGCAGGAGCTGGAGCGCACTGACTTTGTGTCGGTGGATAACTACGTGAAGTTGTCGGATCTGCCCCTGTGGACAACCGGGAATCGGTCGTCGATGGGACTAGGATTCGCCGGCCCTGGCTTGTGAGTGGGTTGAGGCGGGTGGTGCTGGAATCAGACCGGGGCGTATGGATCTGAAGAGGCGGGAAGATCCGGGTGCGTGCTCGGGCGGGGCATGTCCTGGCCCGGGGTCAGGACCAGGCGCGATACCTGGTGGCTAGTGCCGCGTCAAGAAACGTTGAGGTCGTAACCGGCCGCTGGCTGCAGTTCGACAGGACGTATGCGCCCACTGCCGACGACGCACGCCTGAGCAGACCGGCAATCCGGCTCGATCGCCGGACACCTCCTGTCGAACTGCACACATCAGCCCGGATCCCCCAACCGCGGACAGCACATCGGGACTGGGGACAGCTGACCAGATGCCCCAGTCCCATCAGGTGGCGGAGGATCGGCGCAGGCACCCAACGCGACCACGCTCGTCAACAGTTACGACCCCCACGTTTTCGGGCGAGGCACTAGTTCCTCGTAGCGGGCTGACCAGGCCGGGAGGGAAGCGTCCGCCAGGTGGGCTGCGAGTCGGTCGAGGAAGGCGTGGGCGCCGGGGAGGAATCAGGCGTACGAACGGAGGCCGGAGAGCAGACCGTTGTGGAACGGATTGGCGTCCACCTGGTCGAACCACGCGGAGCCGGTGGTCAGCGGTTCCAGCGGCGGAATGGTGACCGGCGGAGGGGTGGCGCCGGTGGGGCCTCGGCGGCGGAGCTCGGTGTCGAGCTCGGGGGCCGGCATGTCCGGGAGGAGGACGAAGGTGTCGGTGCCCGCCAGGGTCGCCGGGAAGTCACCGGTGACCAAGCCCCCGTCGCCGGAGCCGAACGCCGCGCCGGACGCGAAGGCGCCGTCGGCGCCGGACCCGAGGACGGCGGCGTTGAACGCGGCCTCGTCCGCCGCGGCCAGCGCGGCGAACGCCGCAGCGGCCCGGTTGGCGGCCGCCGACGGATCGGACCGGATCTGCTCGAGCTCGGTGAGCACCGACTTCCAGGTGACCGAAGCATCGCCGTAGTCGATCGACCGGGACAGTCGCCCGACGGAGATCGCGGTCGCGGCCGGGGCGAGCGACCTCATCAACGAGCGCAGGCCGTAGCGGGCGCGCCCGCCGATCACGACCAGCCGCACGTCGGACTCCGTGGCCGCGATCAGGTTCCGGTAGACGTCGGCGTGCGAACGGCGTACGACGATCAGGTCGGCGAGTGCTCCGCGTTCGATCCGGCCGAGTGGATGCGGCCAGACGCCTGACAACGCCGCACCCGGGTTGGACGTGGCCAACCGCACCAGTTCCTCGTCCGTGAACACCGGCGAGGCCTGTGCCTTGTTCCAGAGGTCCGCGACCTTCAACTCCCACAGGACGTTGCGCGTCCCCGACGGCGCCCAGTCCGAGCCGATGCACAGTCGCACGCCGGCCGCCTTGGCCGCGGCCACGTCGGCGGTCACGCCGTACAGCCAGTAGTTCGAGAACGGCGACCAGACGAGACTCGACCTCCCCGCGTTCATCCGGGCGAAGTCGTCCGCGGTCAGCGCGCCGCCGTGGATGGCGACCAGTTGGGGCGTGACCACGCCGACCTCGTCGAGCAGCTGGAACTCCTTGCGCAGCTCCGGATCCGACCCCTCGGCCGAGTGCGCGATGAACCCACGCCCGTGTGCGACCGCGGCCGCGTACGGCGCGAGCGCTTCTTTGCTGTCGGCAACGAGAGTGCTGACCCGGACGAAGTCGTCCCGGGTGCCGAGTTTCTCCGAGTCGACGTTGCGGATCAGGTCGTTGTCCGGCGGTACGGCGCCCCGCGGGTTGCCCTGGATCGACGTCGTCCCGCCGATGATCGCGCGCGTCTCGACGTACCGGAGCAGCGCGCGGCCGGCGGCGGCACCGAGCAGCCGGGCCGGCCGGCTGATCTGCGCACTGTACGTCGGCGCACGCCCCCACTGGTTGTGCGAGGTCCACGGCTTCGACCGGGACGGCTCCGTCCACAACGGCAGGCTGTTGTACATCAGGTGGTTGTGCAGATCGATCAGGCCGGGACAGATCACGCCGCCGACCGCGAGGCGCGGCGCGTCCTCGAAGCCGTCCGGTACGGCGTCGCCCGGGGTGACCGCCGCGATCAATCCGTCGTCGCCGACGTACACCGTGCCTTGGTCGAGCACCTGTCCGTCCGGCCGCATCGTGGCCACGGTTCCACGCAGTACGAACATGGCCCCTCCCGTTCTACAATCCCCGTGCCGCCCCTGTTCACGAGAGTAGGTCAGGAATCGTCGAGGGGGAGGTATTCGCGATGGCTGACTTCGATCCGGGCCCGCCGGCGGCGGTGGCGCGACACTTCGCGAGAGTGCCCAGCTATGCGGAGTTCCGGGAGCTGTTCTGGCACGACTGGGGTCCGGTGTTCTACCGGGGCCGGCTGAATCGCACCGCGCGGTTGCTGGCGATCGCGTCCGACCCCGGCCCGACCGAGCGGATCGCGGGCCGGACCCTGGTGGGGGACGCCGGGCAGCGGGTCCAGGGGCTCCTGACGAAGGTCGGTCTGACCCGCAGCTACGCGCTCGTCAACGCCTACGCGTACGCACTGCTGCCGTCGCGCGCGCAGCAGGCAGCGCCACTCCTCTCGAAGCCCGATCACCTCGCCTGGCGCAACGCGCTGCTCGAGATGATCACCGGCCCGCAGCTCCAGGCGATCGTCGCCTTCGGGGCGCAGGCGCGGTCCGCGCTGAGACTGTGGGACGACAAACCGCAGGTACCGGTGTTCGAGGTGCCGCACCCGTCCAGCCGCAACCCGAAGGCGCTGCTGGACGGTTGGCGGGACGCGGTCGACGAGTTGCGGCGGATCGTCACCCCCGACACCGATGCCGATCCCGCGGTGCCGAATTACGGCCCGAAGTTCCTCGAGTCCGACTACGCGCCGGTCCCGGCCCGCGACCTGCCGTTCGGCGTACCGCCGTGGCTGGGGGACGACGCCTGGGGCCGCAGGGACAAGCCGCGGCACAACAACTGCGTCGAACGGCCGTCGACCGATCTGCGGAACACTCTCGTCTGGAGAGCCCCCAAAGTCGGTCTGTAACGAGCTGATATGGGACTACGGTGGTCGGGTGCGAGTAGCGACGTGGAATGTGAACTCGGTCAAGCAGCGCCTCCCGCGGTTGTTGGGGTGGCTGGACGAGCGGCAGCCCGACGTGGTGTGTCTGCAGGAGACGAAGCTCGCGGACGACGCCTTCACCGACTTGCTCGGTGAGGAGTTGTCCGGGCGCGGCTACGAGACCGCCCTGTACGGCGAGGTCCAGTGGAACGGCGTCGCCCTGCTGTCGAAGGTGGGCCTCGAGGACGTGGTCACCGGTGTCGCCGAAGCACCGGGTTTTCCCCATCCGGAGGCCCGCGCGGTCGCGGCAACGTGTGGCGGCATCCGCATCCACTCGCTCTACGTGCCGAACGGTCGCGTCCCGGACTCCGAGCACTACCACTACAAGCTCGCGTGGCTGGCTGCCCTCACGGAGGTCGTCGCGGCCGGCCCGGCCGACCAGATCGTCTGCGGTGACATGAACATCGCGCCGACGGACGCCGACGTGTTCGACCCGGCGGCGTACGTGGGGTCGACGCACGTGACCGCGCCGGAGCGGCAGGCGCTGGCGGACCTGATGTCGGCGAAGGGCCTGCACGACGTCGTCCGCGACCGGTGGCCGGACGAGCGCGTCTTCAGCTACTGGGACTACCGCGCGGGCATGTTCCACCAGGACCTGGGCATGCGGATCGACCTGATGCTCGCGACCGAGCCGGTCGCCGACCGGGTGAAGGCCGCGTGGATCGACCGCAAGGCCCGCAAGGGCACCGGGCCGAGCGACCACGCTCCGGTCATCCTCGACCTCGACGTCGCCCCGGACGGCGACATCGGGCCCGTCGTACCCCCGCCGTCCGCCCCGCGGACCGGCCGCAAGACGACCACCAAGCTCCCGCAGAACCGCTGATGCGCCGTCGAGTCGCCGCGGCGCTCGTCCTGGTCCTGGCCTCCCTGGCCGCGTGCAGCGACAGCAAGCCGTCCACGCCGTCGGTGACCTGGACCGAGGTCGACGTCGGCGCCGAGCCCGTCACGCTCACCGGACACGGCGATCAACTGCTGGTCGGACTGCGCGACCGGGGCGCCGAGGTCGACCCGCAACTCGTCGTCCTCGAGGGCGGCCAGCGCAAGCAGGTCACGGTCACGCCGTCACCGGCGAGCCCGTACGCGTTCGAGGCGATCTGGTACTCGATCGCGTACGACGGCAAGCAGTTGCTCGCCCTCGGCGGCGCGGCCGGCGGGGCGCACTCGAACACCCGCTGGACGGTGTGGACGGGCTCGGTCGACGGCGGTCTGGCCGAGCGCCCGCAGGAGTTCAACACGTTCGGCGGGCAGACCGCCGGCGCACTGTACTCGGCCGTCATCACGCCGAGCGGCCGCGCGCTGCTCGGCTCCTGGGGCGGTGTCAAGACCGGGAACGACGGTGCCGTCTGGCTGCCCGAGAGCGACGCCAAGTGGGTCCGGCAGAACCCGGCGAGAACCGCGCTGCAGAGTACGCCGTCCCTCCTGGTCGGACCCAGCTTCGGTACGGCGCTCGGCGACAGCATCGTCCTCGTCGGGTCGCAGGTCAGGCTGGCACCGAACGTGGTCGCCCAGGAGGCCGCGATCTGGCGATCGGCCAAGCTCAACTTTGGCTGGCAGGCGATGGCGCTGCCAGACCCGGGCAAGCGCAGTCACGCGATGACCGCGTCCTGTACGCCGATTTCCTGCCTGGTCTCGGGGTACGTCGACGACCGGTTGGCCCTGTGGCACGTGGAGCGCAGCGGGCCCGCGAAGCGGATGAGCGGAGTGCCGGCGATCCCGGTCGGGGACAAGGACGAACTGCCGCCGCCGATGGTCGTCGGTGACGAGATCGTCCAGATCGTTGCGCAGGACAACAAGGCGAAGGTGGTCAGCGGGCACGACGGCAGTTGGACGGTGCGGGAGTCGGCCGCCGGGCCGGAAGGCCTCGTGACCGATGCCGCGCTCACCGACTCCGGCGAGCTCTACTTGATCGCCGGCACGTCGCTGTGGAAAACCAGGCTCAACTGACCAGGCTGTGACTGATCAGGCTCAGCTGATCAGTCCCTTCACGTACGCCGCCTGGCCGGCGTGCTGGTCGCAGTCGTTGATCACGCTGACCAGGCGCACGCCGAGCGTGACCGGCGGGTTCCACCGGCGGTCGACGATCCGGTCCAGACTCTCGTCGGTGACCGACTTCAGGAACTCGGCCGTACGGGTGTGCACGGCGTCGTAGTACCCCAGCAGCTGCTCGGCCGACAGCCTGACCTGGGCGACCTGCTCCGGCGTGTGCCCGTAGCCGGTGTCGGCGGCGTCGAGCGGGAGGCCGAGCCGCTCGTGCCAGCCGTCCGCGGAGTAGACCTGTTCGTGGCCGCCGGCGTCGGCCAGGTGGTCGTCCTGCACGCGCGTCAGGTGCCAGACCAGCCACGCGATCGAGTTGGCCTTCCCGCCCGGCCGGGTGGTCAGCGACTTCTCGTCGAGACCCTCCACGACGTCGTGCACCACCTCCTGGGCCCGGCTGTGTGCGTCGATCAGCAGTTCACTCGTCTTCATGGACGCCAACCTAGCTCGGCGCGTGGACAGTTCCAGCCACGACCTAAGGTGGGCAGCAAGGCTTGTCCGGACAACGAGGAGCAATTGTGGAATACCGCACTCTGGGCGCGAGCGGCGCCGTCGTCTCCACCTACGCGCTCGGCACCATGACGTTCGGCAACGAGACCGACGAGGCCGGTTCGCACGCGCAGCTGGACCGGTACGTCGAGGCCGGTGGCAACTTCGTCGACACCGCCGATGTATACAGCGCCGGTGTGTCCGAGGAGATCGTCGGGCGCTGGCTGGCGAAGAGCTCGGCCCGCGACGACGTCGTGCTCGCGACCAAGGGCAGGTTCCCGACTGGCGACTCGCCCAACGACGTCGGCACCTCCCGCCGGCACCTGCGCCGGGCGCTCGACCAGTCGCTCAGCCGGCTCGGCGTCGACCACGTCGACCTCTACCAGTTGCACGCCTGGGACCCGGTCACCCCGCTCGAGGAGACGCTGAGCTTCCTCGAGGACGCCGTCCGGGCGGGCAAGATCGGGTACGGCGGCCTGTCGAACTTCACCGGGTGGCAGCTGCAGAAGGCGTGCGACCTGATCGACCGCCGTGGCTGGTCGCGGCTGGTCACGCTGCAGCCGCAGTACAACCTGCTGGTCCGGGAGATCGAGTGGGAGATCGTCCCGGCCGCGCAGGAGAACGGCCTCGGCCTGCTGCCGTGGTCGCCGCTGGGTGGCGGCTGGCTGACCGGGAAGTACTCGTTCGACGAGGAGCCGACCGGCGCGACCCGCCTGGGCGAGAACCCGGACCGCGGGGTCGAGTCCTGGCACCGCCGCAGCCGCAACCAGCGCGTCCGCGCCGTCGTCGACGCCGTCCGGGAGATCGCCGAGGCCCGCGCAATCTCGATGGCCCAGGTCGCGCTCGCGTGGTTGGTCGACCGGCCCGCGGTCACCTCGGTCATCCTCGGTGCGCGCACACTCGAGCAGCTCGACGACAACCTCGCCGCGGCCGACCTGCACCTGACCGAGGACGAGACCACGAAGCTCGACCAGGCCAGCGACCCAGGCGCGGCCGACTACCCGTACGGCGGCCCGGGCGTCGCCCAGCGAGGACGCCCGATCGCCGGCGGCCGGGCCTGATCCCGACCGCTGTCCGGGGAGCGGAGTACGCCGCTGCCCGGAAGTAGTCCGATGACTGACGGGATCGACGACGTCGTCGAGCGCCTGCAGCGACGGCTGGACGGGCTGCCGGCCGAGCTGCACCACCGGCGGATCTTCCTGGCCACCTACCTCCGTACCACCCAAACGGTCGGTACGGCGATCGAGCACGGCCGCTTCGAGGATCCGGAGTGGGTCGAGGACTGGGACGTGAAGTTCGCCGAGCTCTACCTGGACGCCCATGACGCGGCCCACAGCGCAGCGCGACCGTGGCGGCTGGCCTTCGACGCGCCGGCGGACCTGCCGCCCTTGTTGCACGTTCTGCTCGGCATCAACGCGCACGTCAACTACGACCTGCCGCAGGCACTGCTGGCCGTGATCAGCGACGACGACTTCACGGATCCACAGCTGATGCAGCGGCGCCGCCGCGATCACGAGCGGATCGACGGCGTACTCGCGGAGCGGGTCAGTGCCGAGGACAACGCGCTCGGCGGGGCCCGGAGCCTGCTCGACCGTGTCCTCACGCCGCTCAACCGGCGGGCCTCCCGGCGATTCCTGCGCGAGTCCCGGCAGAAGGTCTGGCACAACACGGCCGAGTTGCAACGCGCCCGGCTCGACGGTTCAGCGGCGTACGCGACCCGGCTCGCCGAGCTCGAGCTGCTCAGCGCCGCGAAGATCGCCGACCTCCTCCGCCCCGGACAGGTGCTGCTCCGCCTGGCCGTCACCGGCTTCGGCGTGACACTGCCACCACCGGCCTAGGGCCCGCCTCCCAAGTCGGCCGGCACACCCGACCAGACGACGCCCACTGCCAGGCACCCGAGCGTCACCAGGCCGAACACGCCGACCCACATCAACGCCGGTACGCCGGTCAGTCGCCGAAGCTGATCCGCATCGGAGCTACGGCCGCCGCCACCACGCCGCGAGTGCTGCAGCTCCAGTACGGCGCGTGGCGCGGCGAGCAGCAGGAACCACGTGAGCAGATGGGCGAAGGCGGACTGGACGGCCGCCGATCCCCACCAGGACACGGCGAACACGCCTCCACCGAACACGAGAACCGACCACAGCCCGTACAGGTTGCGGATCTGCAGCAACAGGATCACCAGCGCGAGCAACAGTCCCCAGAGCAGCGCAACGGCGTACCCACGACTGAGCACGAACGCCGCCGCCAGGCCGAACAGCGCCGGGCCGGGATAACCCGCCAGCAGTACGGCGATCATCCCCGGGCCGGTGGGATGGCCGCGCGACACCGTGACGCCGGATGTGTCGGAGTGCAGGCGGATGCCGGCCAGCTTCCGGCCGACCAGCGCCGCGATCAGGCCGTGCGCGCCCTCGTGCGCGATCGTCACCACCTGCCGCGTGTGCCGCCAGACCGGCCGCCACGCGATCAGCAGCAGCGCGGCGATCCCGGTGCCGATCACCACCCGCAGCGACGGCTCCGGCTGCACCGACGTCAAGCTGTCCCAGACCTCGTTCACCACCCCATCCTTGCAGTCAGGTGGTCAACCTCTCGGACACGTTGACATCACGAGGTGCGCGGACGACGGTGGAGGGATCGCGGCCCGGGGAGGGCTGCCGCATTGGGGGAGAGATGTCACAGCCACGCACGATGAAGTCCACTGCCACGAAGACGACGGCGAAGAAGGCCACCGCCCAGAAGACCAGCGCTGCGAAGTCGATCGCCACCGGGGGAGGCACGACAGCGAGTGCCGGCAGCAAGACCGGCAGCGCCAGGAGGGCCGGCACTGCCAAGAAGGCAAGCACTGCCAAGAAGACCAGCGCCGCCAAGAAGACCAGCGCCGCCAAGAAGACGAGCACTGCCGAGAAGACCAGCGCCGCCAGGAAGTCCAGCACGGCCAAGAAGACGAGTACCGCCAAGAAGACCAGCACCGCCAAGAAGGCGCCGGCGAGGGCGACCACCGCCACCAAGCGCGCGGCCCGGCAGGCGATCAGCGGCACCACCAGGACCCGGGCCGTCGAGGTCGAGGGCGCGGCCGCCGTACCGCTGCCGCAGTTCCTCGCGTCGGCCGGTACGCTGACGATCGGTCAGCGGAAGTTGCTGGTCGATCAGGCGTTGCTGCTGCTCGACCAGAACTACGTGCACCTGCCGCTCAAGGCAGCGATGCACGCGGTCAACCCGCTGCAGCGGCTGCGGGTGATGCGGTCGCGGATGGAACGTCAGACCGCCGAGACGATGGAGCCCGAGTGGATGTTCCACCGGCAGATGTCGAGCATCTTCCACTCGGTCCGTGACCTGCACACCAACTACCTGCTGCCGGCGCCGTTCGCCGGGAAGATCGCGTACCTGCCGTTCATGATCGAGAAGTGCTACGACGAGGGCGGCCGGGAGCACTATCTGGTGACCCGGACGGTCACCGGGTACTCGGCTCCGCAGTTCGGGCCTGGAGCCGAGGTGACGCACTGGAACGGTACGCCGATCGCCCGCGCCGTCGCCCTGAACGGCGCGCAGTTCGCGGGCAGCAACGACGCGGCCAACCTCGCCCGCGGCCTGGAATCGCTGACGCTGCGGCCGCTGGTGATCCAGTCACCGCCGGACGAGGACTGGGTGAACCTCACCTACGTCGGTCTCGACGGCTCGACCCAGGAACTGCGCGAGCAGTGGAAGGTGACCGCGAACCTGCCGCCGATGACCGATCTGGACTCGATCAGCGAGACGTCCGCCGCGATGGGTCTCGACCTGGACTCCGACGAGAAGGCCCGGGCGAAGAAGGCGCTCTACGTCCGCGACGTGGTCGAGCTGGAGGGCGGCCAGAGCTCGGCCGAGCTGAGTACGCCGGCCGCGGTGGGCGGTGCGGACCTCCCGACCACGATGCCGGGCGTGTTCCGTGCCCGCGAGGTGGTCACTCCGTCCGGGACCTTCGGTCACCTGCGGATCTTCACCTTCAGCGTGCAGGAGCCGGTCGCCTTCCGGGACGAGTTCGTCCGGCTGGCCGGTCTGCTGCCGCAGCGTGGTCTGATCGTCGACGTCCGCGACAACGGCGGCGGCCACATCTACGCCAGCGAGTTCACCTTGCAGACGCTGACACCGCGGCGCATCTCGCCGGAGCCGGTGCAGTTCATCAGTACGCCGCTCAACCTGCGGATCTGCCGCCGGCACAAGGACAACCCGGCCGGGATCGATCTCGGTCCGTGGTTCGACTCGCTCGACCTGGCGACCGAGACCGGGGCGTCGTTCTCGGCCGCGAAGCCGATCACGCCCGAGGAGGGCGCGAACGACATCGGCCAGACGTACCACGGCCCGGCCGTGCTGATCACCGACGCCCGGGTGTACTCGGCGACCGACATCTTCGCCGCCGGGTTCGCCGACCACGAGATCGGCATCATCCTCGGCGTCGACGACAACACCGGCGCGGGCGGTGCGAACGTGTGGACGCACGGCCTGCTGGCCGCGCTGCTGAACGAGCCGCCGCCACCGGACCCGACCTCGCCGTACGAAGCGCTGCCGAACGGCGCGAACATGCGGGTCTCGATCCGCCGCACGCTGCGCGTCGGCGACCTGTCCGGCACCCCGGTCGAGGACCTCGGCATCCGGCCGCACGAGACGCACAAGATGACCCGGGCGGACCTGCTCGACGGCAACGTCGACCTGCTGAACAAGGCCGGGTCGTTGCTGGCGGCAATGCCGTTCCGGCGTCTCGACGTGACCACGTCGTTCAGCGGTACGACGCTGACGGTCAAGCTGGACGTGGAAGGCATCGACCGGGTCGACCTCTACCTGGAGGGCCGGCCGATCAGCTCGGAGGACCTGACCGGCGCGCCGCTGAGCATCGACATCCTCGACGTCACGCCGGGCCAGCTGCTCCGGGCCGACGGCTATCAGGCAGGTGCGCTGGTGGCCTCGCGCCGGCTCACGGTCTGAACGAGGTAGTTTTCGAATTGTGGACAATCTTCGTCTGACCGCCGAGGAAGAACGCCTGCTCGGCGGTCAGGACGGGGATGGTGTCGCGCTGGCGATGCGGGTGATCGTCAGCCTGGCCCGCCTGGGGGGTGCACCCCGCCTGGTCGAGATCACGTCCGCGCACGTCGACTCCTGCCTGTACCACGGCCAGGTCAGCCTGGACTTCGCCCACACCCTGGCCGGTCTCGGCGCGAAGGTGCGCGTGCCGACCACGCTGAACGTCGGGTCGATGGATCTGCTGCATCCCGGCCTGGTCCGCACCACCACCGACGCCGAACGCGAGATCGCCGTCCGCGGTCGCGAACTGATGGCGGCGTACGTCGACCTCGGGTGCACGCCGACGTGGACGTGCGCGCCGTACCAACTCCCGGGTAGGCCCGGGGTCGGTGAGCACGTCGCGTGGGCCGAGTCGAACGCAGTCGTCTTCGCCAACTCCGTTCTCGGAGCCCGCACGGACCGGTACGGCGACTTCGTCGACATCTGCGCCGCGATCACCGGGCGAGCGCCGTACTCCGGGCTGCAGACGACCGAGGCCCGGCGCGGGACCGTGGTCGTCGACTGCCGCCGGCTCGGTGAACGGTTCCTGCGGTCGGAGCTCGCGTATCCGTTGCTGGGTCACCACGTCGGCTCGCTCGCCGGTGGCCAGATCCCGGTGCTGGTGGGGATTCCGGGGGACGTGAGCGAGGACAACCTGAAGGCGTTCGGCGCCGCGGCCGCGTCGGCCGGCGGAGTCGCGCTCTTCCACGCGGTCGGAGTCACTCCCGAGGCTCCGACCGGATCGCTCGATCACCTGCCGCGGTACGACGTAGACCTCGAGACGCTGCGGGCCACGCGGCGCCGATTGTCGACCAGCGCGTCGGGCGAGCTCGACGCGGTCAGCGTGGGCACGCCGCACGCGTCGTACGCCGAATGCGAGCGGCTCGCCGGACTGCTGCGCGACGGACCACCGGTGAGACTCGCCTTTTACCTGTCGACCGGGCGGGCGACGCGGGCGCGAGCCGAGGAGACCGGCGTACTGCGCACGCTCGAGTCCGCCGGCGTCACGGTTGTCGTGGACACCTGCACCTACGTGACGTCGATCTTGTCGCCGGCCTGGACGAACGTGATGACGAACTCCGGCAAGTGGGCGCACTACGCGCCCGGGAATCTCAACGTCGATGTCGTCCTGGGCTCGCTCGAAGAGTGCGTCGCGTCCGCCCGCGAGGGTCGCGTCGTCCTGCACGAGCTCGGCGCATGATCCACGCACGCACCCTCCACCCCGGTACCGCCTCCGGCGAGACCGTCCGGTTGACCGCGCCGTTGTCGTTCTGGGGCGGCACCGACGAACATGGCCGGATCGTCGACGCGCACCATCCACAATGCGGCGCGATCCTGGCCGGCCGCGTCCTGGTGATGGAGTCCGGCCGCGGATCCAGCTCGGCCTCCAGCGTGCTCGCCGAGCAGATTCGCACGCACACCGCGCCCGCCGCGATCATCCTCGCCCGCCCGGACACGATCATCGCCCTCGGCGCCCTGGTGGCCCACGAGCTCTACGGCCTCGCCACCCCGGTCGTAGTCGTCGACCACCCCACGTACGACGAACTGCCGTCCGACCGCCGACTGCGGGTCGAGGCCACCGCGCTCGACGCCTCGATCAGTTGGTGACGGCGGTCGGCTGACGCCTCAGCCGTACGGCGGTCGGCGCGAAGAGGACCGCACACGCGCCGAGGGCCCGCGGCAGACTCGTCAGTCGGGCGATCGCGGAGTTCCGAGGCCGCACAGGATTTCGCCCAGGTAGTTCGCCGCGATGCCGAGTCTGCAGGTCGGCTGGGCGTTCATGATCGCGGTGTTCCTGATCCGGTCGACGCGTTCGCGCCTGCGGTGGCTCTGGATCGCGCACCCGGTGCTGACGCTCGCCGTGGTCGTGGTCACCGCCAACCACTACTGGCTCGACGGCGTGGTCGCGATCGCGTTGGCCCTGCCGCTGCTGCTGATCTTCGACCCGCGGCGGGTGCGCCCGAAGAGCGCAACCGCCGGGCTCGATCAGCGTTCGGACAACGTGCCGGCGGTGGCCAGCTCCTCGTCGGCGCGGACCAGATAGGGCTCACGATCGAGGACCAGCCGGGCCGCGGCCGCGCCGATGTCGAACCACAGCCCGATCAGCTCGAGCCGTCCTTGCGCCTCCGCCGTCCGGACGCAGGCGAAGCTGCGCAGGTTCGCCAGCTGGACGCCGACGTTCGCGACGGACAGTTTGTCGGCCGGGGACAGGGTCGCGCCGGTGGCCGGGTCGACGATGTCGGGCAGTCCGACGGCACGGCGTACCGAGGGCTCCAGGTGGCGCAGCCAGTTCTGCAGGCCGGAGCCGGACGGGACGGTCGCCTCCAGCGCGGCCGCGGCGGCACCGCAGTGGGAGTGGCCGCAGACCACGATCGACCGCACGCCGAGAACCTCGACGGCGTACTCGATCGCGGCGTCCACGGAGTTGCTGTTCGACCCCTTCGGCGGGACCAGGTTGCCGATGTTGCGGACGCAGAACTGGTCGCCCGGACCACTCGTGGTGATCATGTTCGGCACGATCCGGGAGTCCGCGCAGGTGATGAACAGGTGCGCCGGGCGCTGTCCGTCGGCCGCCAGCCTCGCCAGCATCGGCCGGATCTCGCCGGCGGACGCCTCGAACTCGCGGATCCCGTCGAGCATCGACACCCGCTGGTCGGGCTCGGCGATGACGTGTCGCTGCCAGGGCAGCAGCCGGCGGGCGGGAGCGGTGTGCATGACGGCCCGGAACGCCACCCGGTTGAGCTCGACCGTTCCGCCGCGCGCGAGATGTCCGCGGCGCCAGTCCTCGATCGCCTCGTACGCCGCGTGGTCGAGGTGGTCGACCTCGAGGTCGAGCCGGACCCGGGCGCCCGCCGGGATCGTCCGCAGCGTCCGGACCAGCGACGAGACGCCCAGGAAGACCAGCGTCCCGCGGATCCGCACGGTCCACAGCCCGTCTTCCTCGGTCGCGGTGACAGTCGCCCGCGCGAGTCGGTACAGCACGCGAGCCAGCGCCAGCACCAGGCCGGTGAGGACGCCCTCGGCCAGTCCGAGTACGGCGACACCGGCCGCGGTGACGACGTACACGAGCAGCTCGTCGTGCCGGCGCAACGTCCGGATGTGCGCGAGCTGGACCAGGCGCAAGCCGATGACCAGGAGTACGCCGGCCAGCGCGGCCATCGGGATGAGCTCGAGCATGGCGCCGGCCGCGAGGACGAACGCGGCGATCCAGATGCCGTGCATGATCGCCGACGCCCGGCTGCGCGCACCGGCCGCGACGTTGGTGGAACTGCGCACGATCACGCCGGTCACCGGCATCCCACCGAGTACGCCGGAGACCGCGTTCGCGGCCCCCTGCCCGATCAGTTCGCGGTCGAGGTTGCTCCGCCTGCCGCGATGGAGCTTGTCCACGGCAACGGCCGACAACAGCGACTCCACACTCGCGACCAGCGCGACCGTGAGTACGGCGGTGATGATCTCCATCGGTGCGCCGGCAGGCATCGCGGGCAGCACCAGCTCCTGCAGCGGCTGGTCCGGAAGGTCGACGCGGGTGACGTCGACCATGAAGACAGCCGCGAGCGCGGTCACGGCGACCACCGCGACCAGCGGCGCGGGAACCGCCCTGACCTTGGGCAATCGTGGCCAGACCAGCAGGATGACGACGGTCAGAACGCCGACCAGCACCGAGTGCGGGTGGTGTGCCACGAGCTGACCGGGCAGCTCCGCCAGGTTGGCGACCAACGAGCTCTGCGCCTGCCCGCCGAGCACCACGTGCAGCTGCTGGACGGCGATGGTGACGCCGATCCCTGCGAGCATGCCGTGCACCACAGCGGGCGAAAGAGAGAGAGCGAGTCGCCCGATCCGGGTGACGCCCAGCAGGATCTGCAAGAGGCCGGCGGCGCAGGTGATGCCGGCGGTCGCGGCCCAGCCGAACTGGCTGACGAGGCCGGCGACGACCACGGTGAGGCCGGCGGCCGGGCCGCTGACCTGCAGCGCGGAGCCGCCAAGCGCTCCGGCGACGACCCCGCCGACGACCGCGGCCACCAGGCCGGCGATCAGCGGGGCGCCGGACGCGGCGGCGATCCCAAGAGAGAGCGGGACTGCGATCAGGAAGACCACCAGCGAGGCCGGCAGGTCGTGGTGAAGAACTGACTTCCAGGTAGAGCTGCCTTCGGGCGCAGGACTGGAGACGGGCGGGGAATGAGAAGTGGACATGGTCGGCACGGGTTCCCTCCGGCGTCGGTGCTCAGGGCCAAGAGCTCGGGCATCAGGCGTCGAAACAAAGAGTGTCGATCTGATTACTCATCGTACTGGCCTGTTCAAGGCCGGAACAGCGAAAGTCCGGATTCGTTGCCCACGGCCCCCACGTCGAAAGGTGACGATTGCTCAGGGCATCGACACCGCGCCGTAGACTTCCGAGGCGAGTGCGGACGAGAAGGAGACCACGAGTGGACCTGCAACTGTCCGGCCGGACCGCGGTCGTGACCGGAGCCAGCAAGGGCATCGGTCTGGCCTGTGCGGAGGCCCTGGCCCGTGAGGGTGCGCAGGTGACCGGGATCTCCCGTGATCCCGGCAATCTGGTGAAGGCGCAGGAGGAGCTCGCCGCCCGGGGACTGCGGTACGACGTCGCCGCGGTCGACCTCACCGACGCCGACGCGACCAGGGCGGCGTTCGCGCGGATCGGCGTACCGGACATCCTGGTCAACTGTGCCGGCGCGGCCCGTCGGACACCGGTCGACGAGCTCGACAGCGTGGCGCTGCACGCCGCGATGGAGGCGAAGTACTTCACCTACATGCACGCGACCGAGGCGGTCATCCGGCAGATGGCCGAGCGTGGCAGCGGCGCGATCGTGAACGTCGTCGGCCAGGGCGGCCGGGCCGCGAACCCGCTGCACATCGGCGGCGGCGCGGCCAACGCGGCACTGATGCTGGCGTCGGTCGGCTACGCCAAGGCGTACGCCGCTCAGGGCGTCCGGGTGAACGTGATCAATCCCGGCATGACCCGGACCGCCCGGGTCGACGAGGGGCTCGAGGCCGCGGTCCGGGCCAGTGGCCGGCCGAAGGACGAACTGCTGGCCGAGATGGTCGCCGAGATCCCGATGGGCCGCGCGGCCGAGCCGGCCGAGGTCGCCAACGTCGCGGTCTTCCTGGCCTCGCCGGCGGCCAGTTACGTCACCGGCGCGATCATCACCATGGACGGCGGCGTGACGTCGGCGATCTGATGTTCGGCATCGACGAACTGGCGGGCCGCTTCGGCCTGGCGACCCACGTCCTGCGGCACTGGGAGGACCAGGGACTGCTCACTCCCGCCGCTCGCGTCGGCGGTCAACGCCGGTACGACGAGTCGCACGTGGCCCGTGTGGTGATGATCCAGCGGGCCAAGGCGGCCGGCCTCAGCCTCGAGCAGATCCGCCGGATGTTCGAGGCGCCCGGCGGACCCGAGCGGCGACGGATCCTGGCCGAGCAGGACGCCGCCCTCGACGAGCAGATCCGTGAGGCCCACGAGTCCAAGCGACTGATCGAGCACGCCCTGACCTGCGACCAACCCGACTTCACCGAGTGCCCGGCGTTCCACCAACTGATCTCTGCGCTCAGTCCGAGAACGGGGTGACCGGGCGCTCCTGCCGCACGCCGTCGATGAAGGTGTCGACCTTCTCGTCGAAGAAGGCGACAAGACCGGCGATCGGCACGAGGGAAGCGGTCGGGAAGTCGTAGGACCAGGCGAGGTCGGGCCGGTCGCCGGCGTTCCAGTACGCCGTCGTGCGTCCCTTGTACGGACACGCCGTCCGGGTGTCGCTCGGCGTGAGGTGCTCGAAGGCGACCTCGGTCCGCGGGAAGTAGTACCGGGGCGGCAGCCCGGTCTCGAACACGATGACGGTCGAGCTGGACTCGGCGAGGATAGTGCCGTCCAGTTCGACCCGGACGTGCCGGCCGGTGCGGATCGCGTCGCAGCGCGCGTACGGGTTGCGGGGATGGACGAAGATCTCCTCGTCCTCCTCGAACCAGCTCTCCAGCGCGTCCCACTGGAACCGGACCCGGTCCTTCGCGATCCCGTCGTCGTACAGCCAGGCCTTACCCGACCCGGCGGTGTGCACGCGGGCGACGCCGTGGCCGAACGTCTTGGTCTCGCCGGTGTCGGTCAGCAGGCCGTCGGCCACGTCCGCCAGCGGGACGTAGTACTGCGGGTACGGCGGGAACTCCCACAGGTAGATCGCGTCCGTCGTGTCCAGGACGACGCGACCGTCGAGCGTCGCCCGGATCCGTCGCGGGGCCGGGGCCGTGGAGCCGGGCGGGACCAGCGGTTCGGGGTAGCTGCTCATTGGTCCAGTAAAGGCGTGGGGCCGGCCCCAGGGAAGGCCGGCCCCACGGACCTCAAACGGTGATCCAGTCGATGTCGGCGATGTAGCCGCCCGGGTTGTGCACCTTGATCGAGTTCGCTCCGGCCTGGAGCCTCATCGGCAGGTAGGTCACCTGCGGCGTTCCCCAGTCGTTGTCGCCGAGGCCGTGGTAGTTCACCCAGTAGCTGTCGGCGTCGTTGACGGTGAGCATGCTCTGCCGGCTGGTGTCGCCGTCGGTGTAGGCGATCTTCACCAGGTACGTCCCGGTCGCCGGCACGGTGATCCCGTTCAGCGTCACCGACGCGTCGTAGCCGATGTTGCCGATCTTCTGGCCGCCCGAGCAGAGGTTGCAGCCGGAGGTCCCGGCGTTCCCGGTCAGCGTGCTCGTCGACGCCTCGGCCTCGTACCTCACCGGTCCGCCCGACTTCGAGGTGAACATGGTGACCGGTGCGCTCGCCTCCGACGTCCGGCCCTTCTTCACACCCGTCACCGTGAACGTGTACTGCGTCTGCGGCAGCAGCCCGGTCACGACAGCTGTCGTCCCGGTGCTCGTCGCCACCTGCTTGCCGTTGGCAAACACCTTGTACTCCGGCGCGCCGGTGCTCGGCTGCCAGCTGAGCGACACGGTGGTGCGGCTCACGTCGGTCGCGGTGAGGTCGGCCGGCTTGCCCGGGTGGCTACTCCTGTCCGGGACGATCTTGTAGAGCTTCGAGCCGTGGGCCGGGAGCGAGGCGCTGACCTGCCCGGAGACGTTGCGGCTGTCGCGGTCGGCCCAGACGTCGCGGACGGTCGCCTCGCCGGTGATGCCGAGCTGGTCGAAGTCGCCGGTCACCGTGGCCGGGGTCTCGGCCAGGTTGAACAGGCCGACCGTGACGCTGCCGTCGGCGTTCCCGGCGTACCAGACCTGCTGGAGCTGGTCCTGGTTCAGCGGGCGGGCCGGGGTGCCGGACTGGTTGATCGCGATGACCTCGCGGTTCGTCAGCAGCTTCAGGCCGTAGGCGTCCAGCTTGGTCATGTCGTCACCGACGAACAGCGGGGCCGCGTTGATCGCCCAGAACGTCATGTAGCTTTGCCGCTCGGCCTCGTTCAGGCCGTCCATCTCGCCGACTCCGACGTTGATCGCGTCCAGGTTGTTCCAGTGCCCCGGCCCGGCGTCGTCGATCCACTGCGGCAGGTCCCACCAGCGCTGCTTGACCGAGCCGTCCCAGCGGACGATGGTGTCGCAGTAGCACTCCACGTCGGTGTCGATCCGCCAGCCGTTCGAGTTCTGCTTCCAGACGTCGGCGTACCGGTGGCTGAGCGACCACGACAGCGTGTACATCATCGGGCGGTCGGCGTTCTGCACAGCGCGCCACCAGGCCTCGACGTCCTCGGTGTTGTTGTGGTCCGGGTCGTCCGGGGCGCCCTTCCACGAGCCCGGGCCGACGCCGTCCATCTTGATGAAGTCGACGCCCCAGCTGGCGAACAGGTTCACGATCGAGTTCGCGTACCTCTGCGCGCACGGGCTCTCGTAGTTGATCTTGTACGCCTGGTCCCAGCCGTTCGTCGTGCGCAGGTCGGGATAGACGATGTCGCGGGTGAAGCAGCCGGGCGCGTCGTAGATCGGCGTGTTGCCGTCGCGGTACACGTCGAAGCCGAGGCCGACGACGGTGTAGATGCCGAACTTCAGGCCGAGCTTGTGGAGGTCGTCGCCGACCGCCTTCATCCCGCGCGGGAACCGCTTCGGGTTGGCGACCGGCCGGCCGTACTCGTCACCGCCGAGCTGCCAGCCAGCGTCGATGTTGATGTACTCGTAGCCGTACGGCTTGAGCTTGGTCGCCATCGCGTGGGCCTGGGTGAGGATGTTCTTCTCGCTGATGAAGCTGCCCGGGCCGTCCGGGTTGACGCCCGGGTAGTTGGTGGACTGCAGGCTCCAGCTGCTCCAGCCCATGTAGGGCTTCGCGGCGACCTGCGGGTACGTCGCCGGCGTCTTGGCCGACGAGGTCAGGTCGGGCGTGCCCTGGAACGCGGAGTCGGGCTCGACCAGCGCCGGCTTGGGGCCGGGCTGGACGGTGGTCGGTTGGGCCGCGTCGGCCGGTGCGATGGCGGCGGCCGTCGACACCAGGGCGACGGAGGCCAGCACGGCCGCGGCGGTACGGCGTCTGGTGGAGTTGAGCACGATGTGGTCCCTCGGGGGAGGAGTGAGCGGACCTCGCCGAGCCTAGGTGCCCTTAATTTACATCGTCAAGTATTCAGGCCCACCGGATCCGGGGCAGGGCGGGAGCAGCTTCCCGGCCTGCCCCGGACGACTGGGCACGTCTCTCACTTCCCTGCGTGCTGCGCGGCACTCGGCGGGGCACGTCGCCGCGTTGGAGGGCGGGGGCACGGAGAACCCCACTCCGAGCCCCCGCCCTCCGCTGCACCCCACCGAGCACCTGCTCGCGAC
>NZ_SMKR01000145.1 GCF_004348725.1 Kribbella turkmenica | reverse complement strand
GACGGGAACGGCTCGGTGAGGTTCTTCACCAGGGCGTGCGCGACATCGACGCGGAACCCGTCGACGCCGCGGTCCGACCAGAACCTCAGGGTCCGCAGGAAGTCGGCCCGGACCTCCGGGTGCTCCCCGGTGGCCGGGTCGCGCACGAGCGCGCCGTACGCCGCCGGTCCAGGATTCCCGCGCGATCCCCCGTCCGCCTCCACGATGACGTGGGTGTAGCTCATCCACGTCCTCGCTTCGCTCCGGGCGCGGATGAGGCACACAACGCACTGTGCTCGATGATGAGCTGGCTCATACCGCGCTCTCCGCCGTACGAACCAGAATCCGGCCGCACTCCTCACAGCGCAGTACAACGTCCGGCGCGGCGGCCTTGAACCGGGTGAGATCCGACGGCGCCAGCTCCATCCGGCAGCCCATGCACCGCTTACCGACCAGAGGCGCGGCACCGATCCCGCCGTTGCGCTCGCGCAGCCTCTCGTACTGTGTGACGAGGGCGTCCGGAAGCTCGGCCGCGACCGTCGACCGCTTGTCACCGAGCTCCGCGCGCTGCTCGTCCAGCTCCTTGAGAGCGGCGTCGCGGGTGCTCTCCAGCTCGGCCTGCCGGCCGGCGAACGCCTCGGCGCGGGTCCGCAGGTCGGCCTGCACCGCCTCGGCCGCCTCCAGCTTCTCCATCACCTCGAGCTCGGCGTCCTCGAGGTCGGAGATCCGCCGGTCCAGCGAACCGATCTCGTGCTGCAGGTTCTCCAGGTCCCGCGGCGAGGTGACCTGGCCGGAATCGAGCCGCTGCTGGTTGCGCGCCTTGCGCTGACGCACCTGCTCGACGTCGCTGTCGGCCTTCTTCTGCTCGCGCCGCAGGTCGCTGACCTCGGTGTCGGCGGTCACCAGGTCGCGGTCGACCACCGACTTCTCCGCGGTCAGCTCGGCCAGCGCCTGGTGCTCGGGCAGCGACTTGCGTCTGTGGGCGACCTGATCCAGCTGCAGGTCGAGATCCTGCAGGTCCAGCAACCGGCGTTGGACAGCGGGCTCGGCGTTCAGGGTCGGCTCCTTTGGTCGTGTCTGTTGTCAGTTGCCGCGGACGTCAGAGCCGCAGGTTCCACGCGTCCGTGCGGAACGTCGAGATGTGAGTGTCCACGGTACTGCCTTGGGCTGCCAACCCTTCGAGCAGGAGCCGCTCCGCGTCCCGCAGCCACGGCCACTCGCTGGCCCAGTGCGCGACGTCGACCAGCGCGGGCCCTTCGTCGTACGCCCGGGCCTCGGTGGCGGGGTGGTGCCGGAGGTCCGCGGTGACGTACGCGTCGGCGCCGGCGGCGCGGACCCGGTCGAACTCCGAGTCGCCCGCACCCCCGACCACGGCGACCGTCGAGATGGTCCGCTCGAGATCTCCCGACACCCGTACGCCGTGCTCCGTCCGCGGCAGCTTGTCCCCGACCAGCCGGGCGAAGTCGGCCAGTGGCATCGGCTCCGGGAGTACGCCGACCCGGCCGCCACCGCGCTCACTCGGCAGCGCCGCCAACTCGTAGACGTCGTACGCAGGTTCCTCGTAGGAGTGGGCCGCCTTGAGCGCCTCGACGACGGCTCGACGCCGGCGGCGCGGCACGAGCATCTCGAGCCGGTTCTCGGCGACGACCTCGATGTCACCGACCTGTCCGACCGTCGGGTTGGCGCCTTCGAGCGGCCGGAACGTGCCTTCGCCGGTGCCGCTCCAGGCGGCCCGCTCGTAGTCGCCGATCCGGCCCGCGCCGGCCTTCGACAGGGCGTCGAGCATCGCCTGGGTCTCCGCGACCGGGACGAACACGACGAGTTTGTCCATCGGCTCCGCGGGCAGGGCCTTCAGCGGACGGGTGTCCTGCAGACCGAGGGCGGCCGCGAGCGCGTCACTGACACCGGGGTTCGCGTTGTCCGCGTTGGTGTGGCACACGTGCAGCGCCGTGCCGCTCCGGATCAGGTCGTGCACGACGCGGCCCTTCGGTGTCGTGGCCGCGACACTGTTGACCCCGCGCAGCAGGAGGGGGTGATGGGTGACGAGGAGGTCGAAGTCACCGGCGAGCGCCTCGTTCACGACCGCCCGCATCGGGTCGACCGCGAACAGGATCCGCCGCACCGGTTGCTCCGGGTCCCCGGTCACCAGCCCGACCGCGTCCCAGCTCTCCGCCCAGGCCGGGTCGTACAGCCGGTCGAGCACGGCAACCACATCACCCACCGTCGGATTCACAGCCCCATCCTGCCGCACGGGGTGGCCGACTCGATCCGTGGATCCTCGGTGGGAAGGATCCGCGGAGCGAGGGATCTCAGATCAGCCAGGCGGTGGTGTCGCCGGGCAGCTTGTCGCCCTCGAGCGCGCCGCTGGACAGCACGACCGCGGCCTCGGGGAGCTCGACCGGGGCGTCGCCGAAGTTGGTGATCGACTGCCAGCCGCCGGGACGGACGAAGTGCAGGACGTCGTCGCCGGCCTCGACCCAGGTGAGCGAGTTACCCGTCTGCAGCCCCCGCCGGACGGCGAGCGCCTTGCGGTACAGGCTGAGCGTCGACTCGGGATCGCCCTCCTGCGCCTCGACCGAGTAGCCGCCGAACCACTTCGGCTGAACCAGGTGCGAACCGCCGGAGCCGAAGCCGAACGAGAGTCCGCCGACGGTCCACGGGATCGGCACCCGGCAGCCGTCGCGCCCCTTCTCGGCACCCTTCGACCGGAAGTACGCGGGGTCCTGCAGGTTCGCCGCCGGCAGCTCGCCGACCTCCTGCAGCCCCAGCTCCTCACCCTGGTACAGGTACGCCGATCCCGGCAGCGCCAGCATCAGCAGCACCGCCGCCCGGGCTCGCCGCAGGCCGAGCTCGACGTCGACGGTCGGCTCGGTCCCGTTGCTGAGCAGCCAGGCCTTGCCGTCCTGCCAGAGACCCGACGGGTCCTTCGGCAGCCCGTACCGGGTCGCGTGCCGGACGACGTCGTGGTTGGAGAACACCCAGGTCGAGGACGATCCGTTCAACTCGGCCAGCGCGAGGTTGTCCTCGATCACCTGCCGGAACTTCGCGTACTCCCAGTCCGCCTGCAGCAGGTCGAAGTTGAACGCCTGCCCGAGACCTTCGGCACTCGCGTACCGGGCCCGGCGGGCGGCCGGCACGAACGCCTCGGCCACGGCCGACCGGGGCGGGTCGTACTCGTTCAGGACCTTCCGCCACTCGCGGTAGATCTCGTGGACACCGTCCTGGTCCCAGAGCGGGTGCGCTCCGTTGGACTCCGACTGCCGCGGCAGCGTGGACTGCGACGGGAACGGCTCGGTGAGGTTCTTCACCAGGGCGTGCGCGACATCGACGCGGAACCCGTCGACGCCGCGGTCCGACCAGAACCTCAGGGTCCGCAGGAAGTCGGCCCGGACCTCCGGGTGCTCCCAGTTCAGGTCCGGCTGCTCGGCCGCGAACATGTGCAGGTACCACTGCCCGTCCTCGACCTGCGCCCACGCGGAGCCGCCGAAGACCGAGTCCCAGTCCGACGGCGGCTCCGCGCCCCGGCCCTCGCGGAAGATGTACCGCTCCCGGGCCGGCGAGGCCCTCCCGGCGGCCAGCGCCTCGACGAACCACTCGTGCCGGTCCGAGGTGTGGTTCGGGACGATGTCGACGATCAGCTTGATGCCGGCGTCGTGCAGCGCGGCGACGAGCCGGTCGAAGTCGTCGAGCGTGCCGAGCCGCGGGTCCACGTCGCGGTAGTCGTCGACGTCGTACCCGCCGTCGGCGAGGGCGGACGGGTAGAACGGGCTCAGCCAGACCGCGTCGATACCCAGGGACGCGAGGTACGGAACACGGCTGATGATGCCCTGCAGGTCACCCACGCCGTCGCCGTTGGAGTCGGCGAAGCTGCGCGGGTAGATCTGGTAGACGACGGCCTGGCGCCACCAGTCGCGGTCGGTCGGCGGTGTGCTGGTCAAGGAAGCCTCACTTGGGTCGGAAGGCACGGGTCCAGGGTTCCGGACGGTTGCGGCGACACTGCGCGCTTGTTTATATAGACTCTAAATTTAGATTCTGCAGTATTCTGCGCTTCCGTTCCCAACAGGTCAAGGGGCTTCCATGGCGAGACCAGCGGCCACTCCGCCCACGGCGACGCCGCCGATGCTGCGCCGGGTCAACGCCGGCAAGCTCCTCGGCGTGCTGGCCAAGGCCGGCGTGATGACGGGCACCGGCCTGATCGAGGCGACCGGCCTGACCCGGGCGACCGTGCACGCGGTCTGCAACGACCTGATCTCGATGGGCTGGGTGGTCGAGCTCGACCCGCACCGCGACGACACCTCGGTCGGGCGGCCCTCGCGGCGGTTCGAGTACAACGCCGGCGCCGGCTGCGTGCTCGGCATCGACATCGGCGCGGGCAAGACCACCGTGCTGGTCGCCGACCTGCGCGGCGAGACGGTCGCGAAGGTGGTCCGCTCGGTGCCCGGCGACCCGACCGCGGCCGAGCGGACCGGCATCGTCCACGAGACCGTCGTCGAGGCGCTGGAGACCGCGCAGGTGACGGACGCGCACGTGCTCGCGGCCGGCGCCGGCGTGGCCGCGCCGGTCGACCGGGACGGCAACATCCTGGTCGACGACGAGTTCTGGCGCCGGTTCGACGCCGGTCTGTCCCGGCGGCTGACCGAGCTGCACGGCTGGCCGGTCCTGCTGGAGAACGACGCGAACCTGGCCGCCCTCGGCGAGCATTGGCGGGGCGAAGGCCGCAACGTCGACGACCTCGCCGTACTGCTGGCCAGTGAGCGGTTCGGTTCCGGTCTGATGGACTCCGGCCGGCTGCTGCACGGCAGTCGTGGCGGCGCCGGTGAGATGGTCTACCTCAAGCTGGTCGAGGGCGTCGGCGACACCCACGGCATCGCCCGGATCGCCCGCGACCAGGGCGCCGCGGCCGTCGCCGACCCGGCCGTCGACACCGCCCTGCGGGCGCTGGCCGCCGACCGGCCGGTGACCGCGGAGCTGGTCTTCACCGCCGCGGACGCCGGCGACAAGGTTGCCCTAGGCATCCTTCAGCACGTCGCCGCCCGGACCGCCCGGGTGGTGGCCACCCTCGGCATCCTGTTCAACCCGGAGCTGGTCGTCCTCGGCGGCGCGGTCGCCGAGGCGGCCAAGTCCCTGCTGCCCGAGATCGAGGAGCAACTGGCCGGGTTCACCAGTACGCCGCCGCGCGTCGCCGTCTCGTCCCTCGGCGACGCGATCGTGTCCGTCGGCGCGGTCCGGCACGCACTCAACTACGTCGAGCAGAACGCCCTCGACCTGACGCTCAGCTGCCGTCCCGGGTAAGGGCCCGGGCGACCGCCTCGAGGACGATCAGGTTCCGGCCGGACGTCGTACCGTGGGCGACGCCTTCGGGGACCAGCTCGCGGTCCTCCGGGATGCCGGTGCACAGGACGACGGTGTCCTCGCCGCGGTCCCGCAGCAGGATCGTCAGCGCTTCCCGCATCCACGGCGTCCGGACGGCGTCCTGCACCGCGATCACCAACGGACGGCCGGCGGCGGCCGCCGCGGCGCGTTCGACGGCTCCCTCGGACCGGGTGCCCGCGCCGTCGAGCATTCGGTGCTCGCCGCGCAGGACCACGCCGTCCGAGCCGGGCGCGATCCGGCCGAAGATGTCCGGGAGGCCGCTGAAGTACGGGTTCCAGGCCGGGTGCAGCCCCTGGGCCAGGTCGACGACGTACGGCGTACGCCCGAGCGCCGGAAGAGTCCGGCTCGCGACGACACGGGTGGCGACCTCGCGGATCGGAGCACCGTCGAGGCCCGGCTGCCGGTTGCGCTGCCGCAGGCTCGCGGCCAGGGCCCGGACCCGTGCGGCGGCGTCGGCGACCCGCCCGGCGTCGAGCGTGCCGTTGTTGACGGCGTCGACCATGTGCGTCGTCAGCGCCCCCGGGTCGGCGGCGCCGATCGCGATCATGGCCAGGTCGGCGCCGGCCCGGACCGAGGCGACCGCGGCGTCCTCGATCGACCGAGTCTTGGTGATCGCCTGCATCTCCAGCGCGTCGGTGGTGATCACCCCCTGGAACCCGAGCTCCTCCCGGAGCAGGCCGGTGAGCAGCCGGTGCGAGAGGGTGGCCGGCTGGTCGTCGTACGCCGAGAAGACGATGTGGGCGCTCATCACCACGTCGGCGCCGGCCGCGATGGTCGCCCTGAACGGCACGAGCTCGACCTCGGTCACCTCCTCGATCGAGCGGTCCACCCGGGGCAGGTCCAGGTGTGAGTCGACGCTGACGTCGCCGTGGCCGGGGAAGTGCTTCGGGCAGGCCGCGATCCCGGCCTCGTGGACGCCCTCGACGAAGGCGACGCCGTGCCGCGAGACGACGTCCGCGGTCCGGCCGAACGAGCGGGTGGCGATGATCGGGTTCGCCGGGTTGCTGTTCACGTCGACCGACGGCGCGAGCATCAGGTCGATCCCGAGGCTCGCGAGCGTCGCCGCGGCGTCGCGCGCGGACGCGCGGGTCAGGTCGGCGTCGTCCAGGTCGCCGAGGATCCGCGGCGAGGCCAACGGCCACGGATCGGCCGGGGCGAGATGGCTGAACTCGCCGCCCTCGTGATCGATTGCGATCACCAGATCGGGCCGCTCCGCCCGCAGGGCGGCGGTGAGGGCGGCGACCTGCTCCGCGTCGGTGACGTTCCGGGTGAACAGGATGACCGCGCCGAGCCCGGCCGCCACCGCACGGCGCAGGTCGTCCGGGGCGGTGGTCCCGTCGAAGCCGACGATCAGGGCGCCGGCGGCATCACGATCCAGGTGATCACTCATCCCCACACCCTCTCCTGCCCGGGGTCCGGCCGCCACCCGGGCCCGTGCCCCGCCGACCGCCGCCACATCGTCACGGACAGCTAATGATTACCGGCTCTCAGGACCACCGAGGACGAACGTTGTCAGCCCTCGTCAACGGGAATTCTGCGCGTACTCCCGCAGGTTCGACGCGGAATCGTGCAAATTGACCCTCGCTGTAGAGCCCGACTACGGATAACGTTGTCTCTCGACCTAGCCCGCTCTCGACGGAGCCCGCACCGTGACCGTACAGATCACCCACGTCTCCTCCCCGGAACTGTTCGCCGGCGGCGACGACGATCCCCGCCAGCTGCTGCGGGTGGAACTGGCCCGTTCCACCGGCGACGGCGCGCTGTCGGTGCGAGTCGCCGGTGACGGCGTTTCCGGTGCCGCGGACCTCCCGGCAGGCGACGGCCCGGTTCGGGTCGAGATCCCGCTCACGGTCGCCGAGCCGTTGCGGACCCAGTACGGCGAGAGCGTCACGGCGACCGTGACGGTTTCGGCCGACGGTGCCGACGTGGCGGCCGACAGCGGCATCGTGGTGATCGCCGAGCCCGGCTGGACGATGGTCATGGTGTCGCACTTCCACTACGACCCGGTCTGGTGGAACACCCAGGCGGCGTACACGACCAGCTGGGACCTGCAGGGCCCCGACGGCACCACGCGGCCGGTGTACACGCACAACGCGTTCAGCCTGGTCGACGCGCACATCAAGCTGGCCTTGCGCGATCCGGCGTACTGCTTCGTGCTGGCCGAGCTGGACTACCTCAAGCCGTACTTCGACACCTTCCCGGAGAACCGCGCCGTCCTGCGGAGGCTGATCGCCGAGGGCCGGGTGGAAATCATCGGCGGCACCTACAACGAGCCGAACACCAACCTGACCGGCGCCGAGACCACCATCCGCAACATCGTGTACGGCGTCGGGTACCAGCGCGACATCCTCGGCGGGGACCCGCGGAACGCCTGGCAGCTGGACGTCTTCGGCCATGACCCGCAGTTCCCCGGGTACCTCGCGAAGGCCGGTCTGACCGGGTCGGCCTGGGCCCGCGGGCCGTTCCACCAGTGGGGGCCCCTGCGGCAAGCCTGGGGTGACCCGAAGGCCGGCACCGCGGCGGCCATGCAGTTCCCCAGCGAGTTCGAGTGGATCAGCCCGAGCGGGGACGGCGTACTCACCCACTACATGCCCGACCACTACGGTCCCGGCTGGGACCTGCAGCACGCGCCGAGTGTCGAAGCGGCCGGTGACGTCGCCTACCAGCTCTTCGCCACGCTGAAAACGGTCGCTGCGACCAGGAACACGTTGTTGCCCGTCGGCGGGGACTACACCCCGCCGAACAACTGGATCACCGCGCTCCACCATCACTGGAACGCGCGGTACGCCTGGCCCAAGTTCGTCTGCGGTACGACGCAGCACTTCATGGACCGGGTGCGCGCCGAGCTCGCCGAGACCGGACGCCGCCCGTCACCGCAGTCACGCGACATGAACCCGATCTACACCGGCAAGGACGTGTCGTACATCGACACCAAGCAGGCGCAGCGAGCCGCGGAAGCCGCCGCGGTCGACGCGGAGAAGCTCGGGACGTACGCCGACCTGCTCGGGCTCGGCCGGTTCGCGGACGCCTCGCTGGACAAGGCCTGGCGGCAACTCGCGTACGGCGCGCACCACGACGCGATCACCGGGTCCGAGTCGGACCAGGTGTACATCGATCTCGTCACCGGGTGGCGCGAGGCCTACGACCTGTCTGACGCGGCGCGGACCACGTCCCTGGCGGCGTTCGCGGCCCGGATCGACACGTCCGCTGTCGGGGAGCACGCCGTCGTCGTCACCAACACGTTGTCGTTCACGCGGACAGACCTGGCGACAGTGCAACTGCCGGAGTCCGGCGGCCGGTGGCGGGTGGTCGACGAGGCCGGTCTCGACGTGCCGGCGGTGCTCGAGGGCGGCAAGCTCACGTTCCTGGCCGTCGACGTACCTTCGCTCGGGTGGCGGACGTACGGGCTGACGGGTGCGGACCCGATCGCGGCCGGCTCCTGGGGGCCGGCGGACTCGGGTGAGTCGATCGAGAACGAGTTCTTCAGTGTGACCGTGGATCCGGTCCGCGGCGGTGGCATCAGTCAGATCGTCGACAAACGGACCGGCCGGCCGGTTCTCGACGGACTCGGCAACGAGTTGCGGGTGTACGAGGAGTACCCGGACCACCCGCGGTTCGGCGAAGGACCCTGGCACCTGATCCCGTCGGGTCCGGTGGTCGGCTCGGGCGAGGCGCCGGCGAAGGTCTTCACCCAGACCGGCCCGCTCGGCAGCCGGATCGTCAGCCGCGGCGAGGTCGACGGGATCTCCTACGAAGCCGTCGTCGCCGTGTACGACGGTCTCGACCGGATCGAGTTCACCACCCGGATCCTGGACCACGCGCAGTCGGACCGGCTGGTGCGCGTGAAGTTCCCGGCCGACGTCCCGGGAGCCCTCCCGCTCAGCGAGGTCGCCGGTGCCGTCGTCGGCCGCGGCTTCGGCCTCGTCGACGTCGACAGCGCCGAGGCCCCGTGGACGCTGGACAATCCGGCCAACACCTGGTTCGGCCTGGGTGCGACCGCCCGGATCGAGCTGATCGATGCGGCAGGCAACCAGGTCGGCACCCGGCCGCTCGCGGTCGCGGAGATCGTCGTACCGGACGACTCCGAGCCGGCCGACGTCCGCGACCTGGTGGTGGCCCTGGCCCGGGTGGGCGTCACCGCTACCACCTCACGGACCGGCGGCTCCCGCTACGGTCACCTGAAGGTCGACTCGAACCTCCCGGACCTCCGCATCCTGGTCGGCACAGCATCAGCTCTGCTGGGCGAGGAGGTGCCCGGTGAGGGAATCTCGTTCGTCCCGCCACGGACGGCGCTGGCCGAGGTGTGGAAGCCGAACGCGGATGTGCGCGACGTACGGTCGATTCCGGCCTTGGTGCTTCCGAACGCGGCCGCGGTCGACGCTGCGGTGGCCGGGCTCGCCGAGGCCCGGGTCAGCGCGACCGTCCACGGTGACGGCGTGATCGAGGACTTCGAGAACCGGACCGTTGCCCTGCTGACCTATGGCCTGCCGGGGTTCGCGGTCGATCCGACCGGCGCACTGCACGCCTCCCTGCTGCGATCGTGCACCGGTTGGCCGTCGGGGATCTGGATCGATCCGCCACGGCGATCGGCACCGGACGGCTCAGCGTTCCAGTTGCAGCACTGGACGCACGAGTTCCGGTACGCGTTGACCAGCGGCGAAGGCGACTGGCGCGCACAGCAACTGCCGAGTCGCGGCCAGGAATTCTCCTCACCGCTGCTCGCGGCCCTCACGACGGCGCACGACGGCACTCTGCCGGGCACGCACTCGCTGCTCCAGGTCAGCCCGGAGCGGGACGTGCTGGTCTCCACGCTGAAGCCGGCCGGCAACCCCATCGCCCGCGGGTCGGGTGTCCCGGCCGACCCGCGGGACGGCGTCACCCTGCGGCTGGTCGAGGCGACCGGACTCGGGTCGACGGCGACCGTCAGCTCCGCACTTCCGATCACCGGTGCCCACCACGCCGACCTGCTGGAGAGCCCGGCAGCACCGATCGAAGTTGCCAGTGGCAACCTCACGGTCGGGTTGGCCGGCTCCGCCGTCGACACCTTCGTGCTGACCGTCGACGGGGCCGCTCCCGCCGGCTCCGCCGTTCTTGGTCGGTCCGCGGAGATCGCGCAGCCGTCGTACGCGCGTTACTGGCTGCACAACCGCGGACCCGCGCAGATGGGTTTCCTGCCGGTCAGCCTCTCGGTCTCCCCGACCGTCGCGCGCACGGCCGGCAAGCCGTTCGAGATCTCGATGGTGATCGCGAACCAGTACGCCGACACGGCCGCCGAAGGATTGCTGACAATCGCAATCCCGGACGGATGGACAACCGATCAGTCCGATCGTCCACTACGACTCGATCCCGGCGGATACGTACGTCACCTCGCCTACGTACACCCGCCGGCCGACTGCGAACCCGGCCAGTACTTCGTCGCAGCCCGCGTCCTCACCAGGACCGACGAGCTCGCCGGTGGTGCCGGCGTCACGGCGGTCGAGGACGTCGTCACCGTCTTCGTCGGCGACAGCCCGGAGCTCACCGCGACCCTCGGCTTCGGCCTGCCGCCGACCGAGCCGCTGAACCCCAACGCCGGGGCGGCCGAGGGCGAACCGGGACGCCCGACCGGTCTGACGGTGACGCCGGCGACGCAGGACCTGAGGCTGCCGGCCGGGGCCTCGGACACGCTCGCCCTCGAGTTCGCCAACAGCACGTCCGGCGAGATCCGCGCCGAGCTGCAGCTGGCATCGCCGTACGGGACGTGGTCGTGGTTGCCGGAGCCGGTGCGGCTGGTCGTGGTACCGCCGAAGTCGTCGGTCACCGTCGAGGTGCCGGTCCATGCTCCCGCGGATGCGACGCCGGCACACGCATGGGTGCTGCCGAAGGTGATGTGGTTCGGCCGGGCGCAGTACGCGCCTGTTGTGCGCCTGGAGATCCAATGACGGCCGCGCTGACCGTGGGCCACGGTCACGGGCACACGCACGCCCCGGCGGCACCACCTGAGGTGATGGCGTATCTCAACAGTGCACCCGTGCCCCGCGCGCTGCTCGACGATCGGCTCGCGGCGTTGCGCGCCGGCGACGCCGCATGCGTCCTCCCCCGGCCGGACAGCCGCGAAGGCCGGCAACTCGTTCGCTGGGTCGCTCAGGTGGTCCTCACCGAGCAGGTGTGCCTCGACGAGCTCCGTCGCCGCGCGGAGGCACCCACCGGGACGTCGGACGGCGACGATCCGGAGCCGATCGAGGTGTCGACGGCGATCGCTGTCGGCTCGATCACGGCCGCGGCCCTGGCCGGTTCGGAGGCGGTCCGGCGGGTCGCCGCGCTGGTGACCGCGGAGGTCCGGATCCCGGCCGGGCAGTTGGCGTACGCGGCCGACGTCCTGGGTGAGGAGCCACCTGCCGATCCCGGCGCACCCACGGCGGGCTGGCATCGCGAACTGCTGCAGAGCGCCAGGTTGGAAGCGTTCGCTCGCTGGCTGAACGCGGCCACGCACGAGCGGGTCCAGCTGGTCCGCGGGCTCGAGCACCCGGGCGACAGCAACCAACCTGACAACCTGCACCGGCACTGACGGGGGGACGATGAGCGACGTTGCGGTGACCGAACAGGACACGGTTCTCGGGATCGACATCGGCGGCACGAAGATGGCCGCCGCTCTCGTGTCCGCGGACGGCCGGACGCTGACCGGCGACCGGATCCTCACTCCGGCCGGTGACGCCGACCAGGTCTTCGCCGCGCTCGGTGAGCTGATCGAGCGGGTTCGCGGCGACGCCCGGCCGCTCGCGGTCGGGATCGGCTCGGCCGGGCCGCTGGACCAGGTGCACGGCCTGGTGTCGCCGGTGAACATCCCCGGCTGGCGGAACTTCCCGTTGGTCGACCGGGTCCGTGCGCTGGTCGGCGACGTACCCGTGACGCTCGGAGTGGACGGGCACTGCTTCGCGCTCGGTGAATTCTGGACCGGGGCGGGCCGGGAGGCCGACACCCTGCTCGGCATCGTGGTGTCGACCGGCGTCGGCGGCGGGCTGGTCGTCGACGGCAAGCCGGTCATCGGACAGTCCGGCAACGCGGCGCACATCGGTCATGTGGTGGTCGACCTGGACGGCGAGGCTTGCGCGTGCGGGTCGTTCGGCTGCGTCGAGGCATACGCCAGCGGCCCGCGGATGGTGACCCGGGCCAAGCGGCGCGGCTGGCGGACCGGTGAGGACGTGGACGCCGCCGTCCTGGCCGCCGACGCGGCCGCGGGCGACGAGCTCGCGCTGGCCACCTTCGACGACGGGGCCCAGGCGCTCGCCGCCGGGATCGTCGCGACCGCGGTGACCGTCGACCTCACCACCGTCGTCATCGGCGGCGGGGTCTCGAAGGCCGGCTCGGTCCTGTTCGATCCCGTCCAGGCCTGGGTCAAGCGGCTCGCCCAGCTCCCCTTCGTCACCGACCTCACGGTCGAGCCTGCCCAGCTCGACAACGCCGGTCTGCTCGGCGCCGCCCACCAGGCCTGGTCCGCTGTCGGTTAGACCTCGGCGGCGACCCGCACACCGGCGCCGTCTCGGGGCGTCGGTGCTTCGTTTCTGTCATCACGCAGTCATCTTGTGCGGAAAAGGTTATCCCGAACACCTTTGGGCAGTTTTCACCGAATTGCCCAGAACTGTGTAACGACAGGCCCGCCGTACCCGATGCAACGGATGGATGGGGTGGGGGCACGTCATCCACAGTCGGTCGAGGGGGCTCGGACCGGCAGGAACGGCCGGTCAGGGGGCTGGACCGACCAGAACGCGGAGGTGGCGGGGAGGAGACTCCCCGCCGCCATCGCGTCGCAGGACCGCAGTACCGCAGGTGAGCAGAACCGTCCACCAGCGTTGTCCGGGGCAACGCTCGACCAGAGAGATCGGTCCTCATGGACGTCGCGGTGCTCCTGGTCTTCGCCTTCTTCACCACCGCTGTGGCCGTCGCGACCATGACCCGCACCGAGGTACTACGGGCATCGGTACGGCGGCCGCGGCTCTTCCAAGGAGCGGTCCTGGGCGCCGCCGCGGCCACCGTTCCGGTCGACCTGTACGCCGTCGTGTACGGCACGATCGGCCCGGGCGGAACACGGCTCACCGACGTGGCCGACCGACTCCTGCTGCTGAACGTCGCCGCCGCGTGCGGCGTCGCCGCCCTGCACGGTTGCCTGCGCGGACGAGCCCTCGCCGGCTCGGCTCCCGCCGCGACCGTCGCCGGCGCGGCCGCGGCCTGCTCACCGGGACCCGGCAGCGGTTCCCGCGCGGAGGCTCTGCCGGGGCCCGGCTCGGGTTCCGGTGGGCAGACCGACGACCGGCACGCGCTCCGGATGGGCGTGCTCGGCTGGACCGGACCGCTGATCGCGCTGGTCGTGGTCACCGCTGTCGTCGCACTCGGTTCCGGATCCGCGTCCGGTGGGAACGGGACGGGTGCGGGCGGCGTCGGAGCGACGGCCGGGTCCGCGCTCGCGATCTACTCCCTGCTCGTCTGCCTGATCAGCGCCTCGCTGTTCCGCGGCCGGCCGGCGCGTGTCCCCGGGACACGGGCCGGGACACCAGGGAGCGCGATCGATCCTCGGGAGGGATGAGGATCGACGCGGGTTCTGCACCGTGGACGGTGGGCCGGTGGCTGCGGGAGGGCTGCCACCGACACAACCCCCGTCCCCGGTGCAGAACCGACGTACGTCCGGGGCGGCCAGGACCTACGGCTTGAGCCACTCGGGTTCGGGCAGGCGGGTCCGGTCGAGGCGGCCGTTGTCGTCGAGCGGGAGCTCCTCGATCGGGATCAGGTCGGCCGGGACCAGGTAGATCGGCAACTCCTTGCCCAGGTCCAGCATCAGCCGGGCCAGGACCGCGGGATCGCTGTCCTCCAGGACCACGTACCCGAGCAGGCAGGTGTCGCCGCCGGGGTCCTGGCACGCGACCACCACGGCGTCGATCACGCCCGGCTGGTCGGCCAGCACGTGCTCGGTCTCCCCCGGCTCGACCCGGTGGCCGCGGATCTTCACCTGGTCGTCCGCGCGGCCGAGGTACTCCAGCGTCCCGTCCACACGCCACCGGCCGAGGTCACGGCTGCGGTAGAGCCGCCCGCCCGGGTGCCCCGGGTCCGGCACGAACGCGCGCTCGGTCTCCTCCGGCCGGCCGATGTAGCCCTGGGCAACGGCCGCGCCGCCGAGGTGGATCTCCCCGACCGCACCCACCGGCACCGGCCGGAGCGCCTCGTCCAGCAGCCGGACGACGACGCCCTCGACCGGACGCCCGATCGACGGCCGGTCCTCCGCCGGGTCGACCTCGTGGATCGTGGTCACGATCGACGCCTCGGCCGGCCCGTACTCGTTGAACAGCCGGCAGTCCGGGTGAGCCTCGAGGAAGTCGCGCACCTTGTGCGTCAGCACCATCGCCTCGCCGCCGGCGACGATCTCCCGCAGCGCGGGCAGCTCCGGCAGGCGGCGCATGGTCGCCAGCAACGCGGTCAACGGGCTGAAGGCCATGAACAGGCGCTCGACCCGGTGGTCCCGCAGGGCCGCGATCACCGCGTCCGGGTCGTACCGGTCGTCCTCGCCGATCAGGATCAGCGGGGCGCCGGACGCCAGCGCGGTGAACATCTCCTGCACGTGAACGTCGAAACCGAACGACGTCCACTGCAGTGTGCGCAGCGAGCTCCGGGTCCGCAGGTAGTGGCGCACCAGGTTGACCGGACCGCGGTGCGGGACCAGCACGCCCTTCGGATTGCCGGTCGAACCCGACGTGTAGATGCAATAGGCAACGTCATCGGCGGCCGACCGGACCGGCGGCGGCTGCTGCGAACGCGGGTCGCCGTCCACCGCGGCGACGGGCACCAGTCGCAGTCCGAGGCGATCGGCCAGGGCCGCGTCGTCACCCACCAGTGCGACCGCGGACGAGTCCTCGGCCATGAACGCCCAGCGCGACTCCGGCACGCCGGGATCCAGCGGGAGGTACGCCGCGCCGGACTTCAGGACGGCGAGCACCGCGACCACGAGTTCGGTACCGCGGGCAACGCGTACGGCGACCAGCTGGCCGGGCTTCACGCCGAGGTCGGCGAGCTGCCACGCGACCGCGTTGGCGCGGCGGTCGAGCTCGGCGTACGTCAGCTCTCGCCTGTCCTGGATGACGGCGGTCGCGTCCGGGGTGCGGGCGACCTGCTGCTCGAAGAGGGTATGGAGTCCGCTGAGCTCACCGGCCACCACGGCGTTCCGTCGTAGGCGCCCGATCGGGCCGACGGCGCCGGTGTCACCCTCCAGCTCGCGAAGCTTCCCCAGGTCGGACTCGATCGGCAGCATCAGGTCGGGAAGACGCAGGCGCGGCCGGCTGGTCGCGCGCCGGAGCACCGCCTCCAGGTACGCGAGCAGGCGGTCGATCGTGGACTGCTCGAACAGGTCGGCGCGGTAGTCCGCCGTACATGTGATGCCGGCGCCGTGCTGCGTCAGGCGCAGCCGCAGGTGCAGGTGCTTCGGCAGCTCCCCGTCACCGTCCTCGAACTCCACCAGCACGTGGAAGAGCGGGTCGCGCTCCAGAACGGCGGGGTCGGTGCCGCCGTGGTCGAACGCGCCGGTCGTGACGTCGCGCACCCGGTGCGCGAGTTCACCGAGATCAGGCTCACCGGACAGGTCGATCCGAATGGGCAGCGCCCGCTGCGCCGTCGTCGAGGTGTCACCCTTCGGCCGGATCAGCGTCGTACCGATCGTCACGTCGTCCTGCGCCGCGAACCGCCCCAGCACCGTGCCGACCGCGGCCAGCATCACGATCACCGGATTGATCTTGCGCTCCCGGCTGAACCCGAACACCGCGTCCCCGAGCTCGTCGTCCAGGTCCGCCTTCACCGAGCCGACGCGCGCCTCACCACCGGCCCGATCCCCCACCAACACCAATGGCTGAGACCCCGCCAAAGCCAAGTCCCAGTAAGCAAACCCCCGCCGCCGCTCCTCCAACAAGTCAGCCGCCTCGGCAGCCGCCTCCCCAACCGCCGACTCCTCGACAGCCTGCTCACCAGCAGCCGACAGCACCACCGCGGGGTGTTCAGGACCGGGCTCTGCTTCACCAGCGGTCCGCTGACCGACGTGAGCCGCTTCGCCGGCGGCCTGCTCCTCGGCGGGCGCCCGTGCACCGGCGGCCTGCTCCTCGGCGGGCGCTGATTCGCCGGCGGGCGCCGACTCGCCGGCGGGCGCCGACTCACCGGCGGGCGCCGACTCACCGGCGGGCGCCGACTCACCGGCGGGCGCCGATTCATCGGCGGGTGTGTGCCCGGCAGCGTTGTGCGGAGCGGCACCTTCGTGCGCCACCACAGCGGCGGCGTCCACGTCGACATGATCCGCGGTCTCCGCCGCCCGCGCATCCACCTCGGCACGATCCACCGCTGAAGCCACATCGCCCGTCGACGGCGAATTCGTCTCGAGGAGCGCCAGTTGTTCGCGCATCAGCTTGGTGACGCCATCGACCAGCTGCCCGGCGACCCGCAGCTGCTGGGACATCAGCGCCGCCATCCCCGACCCAGGAAGCTCAGCCTCACTCGTCGCCGCGGCCGCCTCGTCCACTCTCGCCGCCAGTTCCGCCAACCCCGACCCGAGCACCGCCAACGCGGCCCGCGGATCCCGCACTTCGGCTCCGTCCTCGGCCGATTCCTCGACGACCGCAGGCGTCCCCACCAGTTCGGTGCCGTCAGCAACTTCCTCCACAGGAGCCACCGACTCGCCCTCGACACCGTCCTCCGACCGCGCCCGGACCGCCACCGCCGTCGCCAGCCTGTGCGGCGTCGTGTGCGTGGTGAACAGATCCTCAGCAGTCAACGCAACCGCGAACCGCTCGTTGATCTGCGCGACCACCGGCGCCATCGACGCAGCATCGGCCCCCAGCTCGGCGAACGTGTGGTCGACCGTCAGATCGTACGGATCGAGCGACAGCTCCTCGCACGCCAGATCCAGCACCGCGTCCAGCGACTCGCGGTACCGCTCGGCCGACATCTGGTCACCCGACAACGACCCCGCCTGCGCCAGGTAGTCCGCATCCACGGCATGCGTCTCCGCCGGCAGCGCGAACGGCGACCGCTCCTCCGCCTCGTCAGCCACCGACTCAGCCGGGTCGGGTTCACTCGGCGGATCCAGCGGAATCCGCTTCACCGCCGGCCCGGTCCCGCTCACCGGCTCGAACGCCGCCGCCTGCGCCCGCGCGGCCCGCTCGAAGGCGTTCAACTGCCCACGCGCAGCCGCACGATGCTCGTCCTCGCCCCGCACAACCCCGGCCGCGGACGTGTCGATCGGGTGATGCACCCGGCGGAACGGGTACGTCGGCAACGGCACCCGACCGCCGTCGGCGTACACCTTCGACCAGGCGATCTCGGTCCCCTGCTCGTACAGCTCGGCCAGCCCGTTCATCGTCGCCAGCACGGGATCCTGCCCGACCCGCTGCGCCGGGATCCACGTGCTGTTCGGCGCGATCCGGCGCCCGGCAGGACTCAGTACGGCGTCCGGCCCGAGCTCCAGGAAGCGCCGGCAGCCGGCCGCCGTCACCGCCTCGACCGCGTCACCGAACAGCACCGGCTGCCGCAGCTGCCCGACCAGGTAGTCGCTGTCGAGCACTGTTCCGGACTCGAGCAGCTCACCGGACCAGCTCGACACCATCGGCGTACGCAACGGCTTCAGCGTGATCTCGCGGACAATCGCCGCGAAGTCCGCGAGGATCGGGTCCACGAGCGAGCTGTGGAACGCCCGGTCGACGTCGAGCCGCTGCCACGCGACCTCCAACCGGTCCAGCTGCGCTGCCAGCTGCCCGACGATCACCTCGGACCCGGTCAGCACGAACGACTGCGGACCGTTGCCTGCGGCAATCTCTACGCCGGGCGTCTGAGCCAGCTCGCGCACCCGGTCGGCATCCGCCCGTACGGCGACCATCGCGCCGGGGACCGTCCCTCGCTGCATCAGCTCGCCGCGCTTGGCGGTCAGCCGTACGCCGTCGCCCGGTGACAACGCACCGGCGACACACAACGCGGCGTACTCGCCGACACTGTGCCCGACGACCAACGCGGGCTGCACGCCGAACGACTGCCACAGCCGCGCCAACGCAAGCTCGAACGCGAACAGCGCGGGCTGCGCGGTCTCTGTCGGCCAGACACCCTCCGACGAACCAGCCGGGGTCAGCAACAGCTCCAGCAGACTGCCGCCGGTCTCCTCGGCGTACACGCGGTCGCACTCGTTCAGCACGGACCGGAACACCGGGAAGCGGGCCGCCAGCCCAGCGGCCATGCCCCGACGCGCAGCTCCCTGTCCGGTGAACGCATAGCCCAGGGGACCCGGTCCACCGCGCGGCACCTCAGCAGCCTGAGCAGTGCCGAGCGCATCGATTAGCTCAGCCTCTGACGAGCCGGCGACGGCGATGCGGTGACGGTACGCCGGTCGGCCGAGTGCCGCCGTACCAGCGAGGTCGATGAGGCGGTGGCCGGTGCCATGGCCGAGGTCGGTGCGGTAGAGCTCGACCAAGTCGGCCAGTGCATCCAAGTCGGGTGCGGACAGCGGCAGCACGACCGGGCCGTCGTCGCCACGACGGATCTGCCGCGGCGCCTCCTCCAGGATCACGTGCGCGTTGGTGCCGCCGGCGTCGAGTGCGCTGACGCCGGCGCGCAACGTCGCACTGCCGTCCGGTGCGGTCCAGTCACGGACCTCGGTGCCGATGACGAACGGGCTGCCGTCGAGGGCGAGCTCCGGGTTCGGCGCGGTGTAGTTGATCGTCGGCACCAGTGTCCGGTGCTGCAGCATCAGGATCGTCTTGATCAGGCCGGCCATCCCGGCGGCGCTGTCGAGATGGCCGATGTTCGGCTTCACCGAGCCGATCGTGCAGAAGCCGACCTTGTCGGTGTGCCGGCGCAGCGCGGTCGTCAGCGACTTCACCTCGGCCGAGTCGGCGGTGGCGCTGCCGATCGCGTTCGCCTCGACGTAGCTGAGCGAGTCGGCCGCGAACCCGGCGCGCTCGAGCGCCCGCTCGATCAGCTCGACCTGGTTGCCGGCGGGCGCGTCCTCGTTGCTGACCGCCGTGCCGCGGATGACGGCGTACACGGTGTCGCCGTCGGCCACCGCCTGGTCGAGCCGCTTCAGCAGTACGGCGGCCACGCCGTTGCCGCCGACCGTACCGTCGGCGTCGGCGTCGAACGCCCGTACCCGACCGGTCGGCGACAGGATCGAGTCCGGGGCCGGGTGATAACCCGTTGCCTGCGGCACCTGTACGGCGGCGGCGCCGGCGAGGGCGAGATCCGCGTCGCCGGACCTGAGGGCCTGGCAGGCGAGGTGGACCGCGACGAGCGAGGACGACCACGCGGACTGGACGCCGATCGCCGGGCCGGTGAGGCCGAGGCGGTACGCGACCCGGGTGGCGAGGGAGTCACGGGACTGGTTCTGCTGGGTGTACAGGTTCATGCCGGAGCCGGCGAAAATCCCGACCCGGCTCGCGGTCCCGGCGTACCCGGCGTGCTCGAGCGCCTGGTAGCAGACCTCCAGGAACAACCGCTGCGCCGGATCCATCAACTCGGCCTCGCGGTCGCCCAACCCGAAGAACCGCGCGTCGAACGACTCCACATGCTCGAGTGCGCCACTCACCGCGACGAGCCCACCATCCGGCCGCCCGCCGGCCTGACGCACCTCGTCAGGCGTGAACCGGCGGATGCTCTCCACCCCACCGACCAGGTTGTCCCAGAAC
>NZ_SMKR01000144.1 GCF_004348725.1 Kribbella turkmenica | reverse complement strand
ACCGACCCCTGAGCAGACCCCAGGCACTTCCTCAGAGGACGCTGAGAAGGCGTCCTCAGCGGCGCCGGCGGTCGGACAGGGCCCGCTGGGCCTCACGGTTCGCCTGGCGCTCGGCCAGGGCGTGCCGCTTGTCGTAGTCCTTCTTACCGCGGCCGGTGGCCAGCTCGACCTTCGCGTAGCCGTCCTTGAAGTACAGCGACAGCGGGATCAGCGAGACGCCCTGCTGCTCGACGGCCCGGATCATCTTCTGCAGCTCGTCCTTGTGCAGCAGCAGCTTGCGGGTCCGGCGCGGCTCGTGGTTCGTCCAGGTGCCGTGCTTGTACTCGGGGATGTGCATCCCCTGCAACCACAGCTCGTTGCCCCGGACGGCCGCGAACGCGTCGACCAGGGAGGCCCGACCCTGCCGCAGGGACTTCACCTCGGTCCCGGTCAGCACGAGTCCGGCCTCCACCACGTCCTCGATGTGGTAGTCGTGTCGCGCCTTACGGTTCTGCGCGATCGGTTTCCGGCCGGTCTCTTTCACCATCCGACCAGTATCCCAGATCGGTCAGAGCCACTTCATCGGATTAACCACGCGGCCGTCCTGGTAGACCATGAAGTGCAGGTGGCAGCCGGTGGAGTACCCGGTGGTGCCGACGTACCCGATGATCTCGCCGCGGCTGACGCGTTCGCCGACGCGGGCCTTGTAGCGGGACAGGTGGTTGTAGACGGTGGTGACCGAGTGCCCGTCGATCACGCCGTGCGAGATGAACACCCGGTTGCCGTAACCGCCGTTGTAGTACCGGTCCGTGATGACTCCACTGGCCGCCGCGCGGATCGGCGTACCGCAGCCGCCGCCGAAGTCGGTCCCGTCGTGCAGCTTCCAGTAGTGCAGGACCGGGTGGAACCGCATGCCGAACGGCGACGTGATGTAACTCTTGATCGGATAGCTGAGCCGGCCGTTGTCCTCCCGGTCGTCGGGAACCGGACGCGGTGGGCGGCCCTCCTTGCGGGCCTTCTCCCGCTCCGCCTTCTCCCGGGCCGCCTTGCGGCGGGCAGCAGCGGCCTTCTCGGCGCGGGCGCGGGCGATCAGGATCTGCTCGACCCGGCTGCGCTCACGCAGCAGGGCGTTGTACTGCGCCTGCTCGGTGATCTTCTCCTTCTCGGCGGCCTTGAACGCGACCAGCTTGGCCTGCGCGACCACGGCGGCCTCGGCCCGCTCAGCGGCCACCTGCTTGGTCAGCTCGGTGACCTGCTGCACGGTCCGCGCCGCCTCGGCCCGAGCGGCCTCCGCGGCTTTCTCGGCCTTCGCCACCTTGGCCCGCTTGCTGACGAGCTGGGCCTGCGCGTTGTTCAGGTTCGTGATCGCGTTGCCCTGGATGCCGAACACGTTCCGCTGGACCTGCATCCCGGTGGCGACGTCCGCCGGCGACGCGCCGCGCAGCGCGATCGCCAACCCGACCAGGCTGTTCTGCTGCTGGTACGCCGACCGGACGGCCCGGCCCGCCACCGCCTTCTTCTCGGCGATCAGCCGCTCGCCCGCCGCCACGTCGGCCACGGCCGCCCGCAGCGACCGCTCGGCGACCCGGAGCTTGCTCGCGGCAACCGCATCGGCCGCCTTCGCGGCCGCGAGCCGGCCCTGCGCGGCGGCGTACCGGGCCTGGACGGCCTTGTACTTCGCGTCCGCGACGTTGTACGCGGCAACCGATGTGCCGAGCTGGTCGGACGCGGCCGCGAGATCGGCCTTGGACTGGTCGATCTGCGAGTCGAGCTGCTTCTTCTTGGCGGCTGGATCCGGTGGGTCCGCCTGGGCAGGCGACACCACCGCCAGGACTCCGGCGGACAGGGACAGGACAAGGCAGCATGCGGCGACGACCGTCTGCCGGCCCGGTTTCGTGCGTGCGTCCGGGCGCGGCCTCGCGGAGGTGCCGGTGCTGTCGTCTCGCTTGATGCTCCCCCGCTCACGCGGGTTCGCACCGGGGAAGTGCGGGACCACAGGTCGCCCCCTTGCTCTGGGTTCACTTGTCGTGCGGTACAGGAGTGATTGCTGGTACTCCTGTTACCGCACGATAGATCACCGGGGTCAGACTTTGAGGTATTTCCGCGTCGTCAGGAATGTCGGGACCACGGCGAGCACCAGGCCGACCACGACCATGATCAGGGTCGCGCGGAAGGTTTCGGTCGCGCCGACCCAGTGCCAGACCCGGAACGTCTCCTGGGCCCGTTGCATGACGACGAAGTACACGCCGACCCACAAGGTGCCGCAGGCAAGGATCGCGCCGATGAGTGCTGCCAGGACCGCTTCGAGCAGGAACGGCAGCTGGATATAGAAGTTCGACGCGCCGACCAGCCGCATGATGCCTATCTCTCGTCTGCGGGCGTACGCCGCCAGCCGGATCGTGTTCGAGATCTGCATGAGGGCGGCGACCAACAAGAGGCCAGCGGCAACCAACGCGCCGACTTGCAAGCCGTTGAGTGCCTTGAACAATGGATCCAGGTACTGTCTGAGGTCCTGGACGGTGTCGACCCCCGGCAGGCCGGCGACCGCGCTGACCAGGTTCTGGTAGCGCTGCGGATCCCTCAGCTTGACCCGGAAGGACTCCTGCATCTGGTCCTCGGTGACCGTGGAGACGATCGGCGAGTCCTTGTACAGCTTCTTGAACTGATCGAACGCTTCCTTCTTCGACTCGCCGAACACGCCGTCGGGTGCGGTGTCCGGGTTCGTCTCGATCACCTGGCGGATCCGGTTCTTCTGCTCAGTCGTCACCTCGGTGCCCGAGCAGCCGCGGCCGCCGGAGTCCTTGGTGCAGAGGAAGACCGAGATCTGGATCTTGTCGTACCAGTTGCCCTTCATCAGCTCGACCTGCTCGCGGGCGAGCAGCGCGCTGCCGAACAGCGACAGCGAGACCCAGATGGTGACGACGACCGCGATCGTCATCGACAGGTTCCGCTTCAGGCCGATCCCGAGGTCGGAGAGGATGTAGTTGAGACGCATAGGTCAGTCAGTCCGTATCGTCGGGGTCTCAGTGCTGGTAGCCGTAGACGCCGCGCGACTCGTCGCGGACGACATGACCGTTCTCCAGCTCGATCACGCGCTTGCGCATCTGGTCGACGATCGACACGTCGTGGGTGGCCATGACGACCGTCGTCCCGGTGCGGTTGATCCGGTCCAGCAGCTTCATGATGCCGACCGACGTCCCCGGGTCCAGGTTTCCGGTCGGCTCGTCGGCGATCAGGATCATCGGCCGGTTCACGAACGCCCGGGCGATCGCGACCCGCTGCTGCTCACCGCCGGACAGCTCGTCGGGAAGCCGGTCCTCCTTGCCGTCCAGGCCGACCAGTTCCAGGACCTCGGGAACCGTCTTGCGGATGTGCGAGCGCGGCTTGCCGATCACCTGCAGAGCGAAGGCCACGTTCTCGGCGACCGTCTTGTTCGGCAGCAGCCGGAAGTCCTGGAAGACGGTGCCGATCTGGCGGCGCATCTGCGGGATCCGCCAGCTGGCCAGCCGGTTCAGGTCCTTGCCGGCCACCATGATGTGCCCCTTGGACGACCGGTGCTCGCGCAGGACCAGACGAAGGAACGTCGACTTGCCGGACCCGGAGGTGCCGACCAGGAAGACGAACTCGCCTTTCTCGATCTCGACGTTGACGTTCAGCAGAGCGGCCTTGGACTGGCCCTCGTACGTCTTTGACACATTCTCGAAGCGGATCACGGGATCATCCGGCCGTGGTCGGGAACAGGAAGCGACGCAGCGGTAACCACCAGGAGACCGTACGCCACCGGAGCGGCCGCGGATCAGTCTAGGGGCTCCCGGGCGTGGCGCCGACCAGGCGGGCCGGACCGTACGGCCGCGTCCGATACCCGGAGCGCGGCGCGCCGGATTCGAACGGGTGTCAGGCCGGGGCGGGGGTGGGACCGTTGGCGTGGTCGGGCCGGGCGTCGGCGATCCGGGCGAGGCCCGGCTCGGGTTTGCGGCCGGCTCTGCGGGCCGCCTCGACGTGCAGCCGGGCCAGCTCGACGGCCTGGCGGGAGACCTTCACGGTCTTCTTCTCAGCCATGGGCACTGTCTCCCTCGACGACCTCGGTATCTGTCTGTGCGATATCAGCGTACGCGGCCTGGCCGACGCGGTCGATCGCGACGGAGGCGGTCAGCGCGGCGACCAGGTCGTAGTCCTCTGGTTGTAACAGCTCCGACCGCATCAGTGAGCGGAGCGTGACGACACCGGCGTCCGTCCCGGCATCGGTGCCCTCGAGGATCTGCTCCACCGCCCACCGGACCATCCGCATCGTCTCCTCGCGGTGCCGCCAGACGTCGAGCTCACGGTCGGACTTGCGGGTCAGATAAGCACCCAGCATGACCCCACCCAGCGCCAGGAACGGACTCAGTACCGTGGCGACGACGCCGATCACCGCGATCCAGGTCGGAATCACGGGATACAGCTCGCCATCCATACGCGTCCTCCCAAATCCATGGTGGTGACCGGGCGATGATGCTACGAAGGGAGCGTTCCACCCGCCACCGACAGATCGTCAGAATGACAGAGGGGCAGTGTCACCGAGATGGACGAGCCGGACCGCTACGACGTGTTCGTGCAGGGGACTGTGTTCCTCGACATCGTGCTGACCGGTCTGGAGTCCGCCCCGACCACCGGGACCGAGATCTTCGCCGAGGGGATGGGGTCGTGCCCCGGCGGCGTCGCGAACTTCGCCATCGCCGCCAGCCGGCTCGGCCTGAAGACCGGGCTGGCCGCCGTCTTCGGCGACGACGTGTACGCCGACTTCTGCTGGCGGACCCTGGCCGACCAGGAGGGCGTGGACCTGTCCCACTCCCGCCGGATCGGCCACTGGCACTCCCCGGTCACCGTCTCGATGACGCTGGACCGGGACCGTGCGATGGTGACGCACGCGCACGAGGCGCCAGGTGACCCGAGCAAGCTGGTCGGTCCGGGCCTGAACACGCGCTCCGCGATCGTGCCGGTCGAGGACGAACTGCCCGGCTGGACGCTCGAGGCGATGCGGTCAGGTGCCCTGCTGTTCGGCGACGTCGGCTGGGACCCGACCGACCAGTGGTCCCCTGCCGTGCTCGACGTGCTGGAGGGCTTCCACGCGTTCACGCCGAACGCGAGCGAGGCGATGGCCTACACGCGGACCGACACGCCGAAGGCGGCGCTGCACAAGTTGGCCGAGCGTGTGCCACTGGCGGTGGTGACCAACGGCTCGGACGGCGTACTGGCGATCGACGCGACCACCGGCGAGGAGGAGCGGGTGCCGGCGCTGCCGGTCCGGTCCTACGACCCGACCGGGGCGGGTGACGTCTTCCTCGCCTCGCTCGTCCTCGGCACGCTGCGCGGCTGGCCGCTGGCCCACCGGCTGGCCTTCGGCAACCTGTGCGCCGGCCTGTCGGTCCAGCACTTCGGCGGCTCTCTCGCCGCGCCGGGCTGGGGCGACATCATCGACTGGGTCCGCGACCACAGCCGGCATCGCCCCGGAGGCGTCGACCCCGACGTCCTCCGGCACTACAGCTTCGTCGGCGACGTCCTCCCCGAGGGCCCCGTCCCGATCGTCCGCCGCGCCTCCGCCACGATCGCCCGGCTCTCCGACGCCTGAAATCGCGGACCGGGCGCCTCGGGAGTCGTAGGGTCCTGGGTGGCGCGGGCTGTGGGACCGCGCAGGAACCGGAGGTACGGCGACGTGGCGAATGCCGGTGTGACCAGGCGGCGGTTACTGGCGATGGGCAGCGGACTGGCGGCGGTCGCCGTCGTCGGCTGCGGCTCGAACACCGGGCGGGACACCGGTCAGGGCGGTTCGAGCGGCGACAAGCCGGCGCTGTCGCAGTGGTACCACCAGTACGGCGAAGCCGGCACGCAGCAGGCGGTCGAGCGGTACGCGAAGGAATACCCGGACGCCACCGTGACCGTGCAGTGGTCGCCGGGCGACTACGACAAGAAGGCGTCGACCGCGCTGCTGACCGACAACGGCCCGGACGTCTTCGAGTACGGCAACGGCCCCACCATCGACATGATCAAGGGCGGCCAGGTGGTCGACCTGACCGACCTGCTCGACGACGCGACCAAGGCCGACTTCACGCCGTCGCTGATCACCCGGATGATGTACCAGGACAAGCTGTACGGGATCCCGCAGGTGACCGACATGCAGTTGCTCGTCTACCGCCCGAGTCTCCTCAGCGCGGCCGGCGTCCGGCCGCCGCAGACCGTCGACGACCTGCTCGCGGCCGCGAAGGCGCTGACCGACGACAAGGTGAAGGGCCTGTTCGTCGGCAACGACGGCGGTGTCGGCATCCTCGGCGGCCCGGCCCTGTGGTCCGCCGGACTGGACTACCTCACCGAGGACAACCGGTTCGGCTTCGACGACCCGGCCGCGGCCGAGTCGCTGCGCAAGCTGCGCGAGCTGTTCACCTCGAAGAGCCTGTTGCTGGGGGCACCGACCGACTGGGCCGAGCCGTCCGCGTTCACCCAGGGCCTGACCGCGATGCAGTTCACCGGCCTGTGGAACCTGCCGGCGATCGAGAAGGCGCTCGCGGACGACTTCGGCGTACTTCCCTGGCCGAAGCTGAACGCGACCACCGGGGAGCCGAGTGTGCCGGTCGGCGCCTACGGCTCGCTCGTGAACGCGACGTCGAAGAACGTCGACGCGGCGGAGAAGTTCGTCAAGTGGCTGTGGGTCGACCAGACCGACAAGCAGCTCGACTTCGCCCAGGCGTACGGCTTCCACATCCCGGCCCGCAAAAGCCTGGCCGGGAAGGCGGACAAGCTGACGTCCGGCCCGGCCGCGGACGCGGTGAGGTTCGTGAACGAGAACGGGCGCGCGCAGACCCCGCTGCTGTGGTCGCCGAAGTCGGCGACGGCGTACTCCGACGCCCTCAACCGGATCATCCGCAACGGCAGCGACCCGGCCACCGAGATCAAGACGGTCAAGGCGGTCGCGGAGGCCGAACTCGAGCGCATCGCCGGATGAGTTCCGCGCTCGATCGTTCACGGCGTGGAGCGGTGGTGGATCAGCGAGCGATATCCGGCGAGTTGAAGCTGATCAGGCTGACGGCGACGTAGTGGAAGGCGAACGCCGCCACCGTGCAGGCGTGGAACACCTCATGGAATCCGAACCACCGTGGAGACGGGTTCGGCCGCCGTAGTGCGTAAACGAGCGCACCCAGGGAGTACAGCAGACCACCGGCCGCCAGGAGCGTCACCACAGCCGCACCTCCGCCGCGGTAGAAGTCGGGTAGCCAGAAGATCGCCACCCATCCGAGGGCGAGATAGATCGGCGTGTAGAACCAGCGCGGCGCATTGATCCAGAACACCCGGAACACCACGCCCAGCAAGGCTCCGCCCCAGGCCGCCGCCAGTAGTGCGACGCGATCCGCGCCGTGGAGCAGCAGGATGCCGAACGGTGTGTAGGTACCGGCGATCATCAGGAAGATGTTCGAATGATCGAGGCGGCGCAAGAGCGCCTGGGCCCTCGGACCCCACCGGAGGCGGTGATAGAGCGCTGAGACGCCGAACAGCAGTGACGACGCGACAGTGAAGATCACTGCCGCCGTCCGCGTACTCCCGTTCTGCGCCAGCAGGATGAGGATCAGCCCGGCCAGCAGCGCCAGCGGGAAGGTCCCTGCGTGCAGCACGCCGCGAAGGGTGGGTTTCAGCGGTTCGACGGTCTCTGCGATCGCGTCGCCGAGGTCACGGTTGTGGTCGGCCGGCATCGGTTCGCGCTCCTTCCTCGTCGGGCTGTTCCCGTACCCATACGGGACGGACCAGGAACGGCCGCGGCCCCCCACCGTTCGGTGAGGGGCCGCGGGCGTTGCCACTTTGAAATCAGAGCGCCTCGACGTACTCCGCCTGCTGGCCCTTCGGGCCCTGGGCGATGTCGAACTCGACGCGCTGATTCTCTTCGAGGCTACGGAAGCCGTCGGACTGGATGGCGGAGAAGTGGACGAACACGTCCGCGGCGCCGCCGTCGACGGTGATGAAGCCGAACCCCTTGTCGGCGTTGAACCACTTCACAGTTCCCTGTGCCATGTTGTTGCTCCTTTGTCGGAGATGGGGGCGAGCCGCAATCGCGACCGGCCCGGCCGTTCGTCGCATCGGCGGCACCGCACCATCTCTCGCAAAAGAAACACCCGGTCGCGGACGGATCCGCGGGCCGGGGGGTAAACCACAGCTTGTGAAACTTCGACCTGTCTTGTACAACCACTACCCCGGCCAGTTCATTCCCTGGCGCCGGATCGACAGACGGAAGTGATGGCCCGTCACTTCGCGTCACCTTCCCGCCGACGCCTGGTTTCGGCATGGCAGGGTGAGGGGATGATCACCGTGCATGCGCTGACCGACGAGGACCGAGAGCTGATCGCGCTGGCCCGGCGGACCGTCGACGAGAACACCGACGGGCCTGACGGCGTGTACACGATGGGCGCCGCCGTCCGGGGTGTGGACGGGCGGATGTACGCCGGCATCAACCTCTACCACTTCACCGGCGGGCCGTGCGCCGAGTTGGTCGCGCTCGGCCGGGCCCGGGCCGAAGGCGCTCGCGAACTCGCGACGATCGTCGCCGTGGGCAACGAGGGCCGCGGAGTGGTCGGCCCCTGCGGCCGGGACCGCCAGGTCCTGATCGACTACCACCCGGGCATTCGCGTCATTCTCCCCACTGCGGAAGGCGTCGGCTCGGTCCCCGTCACCGACCTCCTCCCCGAGTCCTACCGCTGGACGCCGAACCCCTGACCCACCGGCCGAGGACACTCCTGCAGTGAGGAGCTGAGACCTTTGGTGGCGAGCTGAGACCAGAAGGAGCAGGTCCCAGCCCGCCGGATCCTGTCCCAGGTCCCGCGGGCCGCGAACGGCTCAACGTGCGGACGGGATGATGTCTTTGGCGTACGCCGCCAGAGTTTCTTCCTTGGCGTCGTGCTGCAGGTAGACGGCGAACTGGTCGACGCCGAGTGACTTCAGCTCAGCCAGCCGGGCGAGGTGGTTCTCCGGCGGGCCGAGGATGCAGAACCGGTCCACGACCTCGTCCGGGACGAACGTCGTGTGCGGGTTGCCGGCGCGGCCGTGCTCGGAGTAGTCGTAGCCCTTGCGGCCCTCGATGTAGTCGGTCAGCGCCTTCGGCACCGCCCCGGACGTGCCGTAGCGGGCGACGATGTCGGCAACGTGGTTGCCGACCATCCCGCCGAACCACCGGGTCTGGTCGCGCTGGTGGTCCAGGTCGTCACCGACGTACGCCGGTGCCGCGACACAGAACTTGATCCCGGCCGGATCCCGGCCCGCCTCCTCGGCGGACCGGCGTACCGCCGCGATCATCCACTCGGCGATGTCCGGGTCGGCCAGCTGCAGGATGTAGCCGTCGCCGACCTGACCGGTCGCGGCCAGCGCCTTCGGGCCGTACGCGGCGACCCACACGTCCAGGGCGCCGTTCTCGACCCAGGCGAACTTGAGCTGCTGACCGCGGAACTCGACCGTCTCGCCGCGGGCCAGCGACCGGACCACGTCGACGCAGTGCTTCAGGTCGTCGATCGTGCCGGGCTTGGAGCCGAGCGTGCGCAACGCGGAGTCGCCGCGGCCGATCCCGCAGATCGTCCGGTTGCCGTACATCTCGTTCAAGGTGGCGAACTGGGACGCGATCACGGTCCAGTCCCGGGTGCCCGGGTTCGTCACCATCGGGCCCACGATCACCCGCTCGGTGGCGGCCAGAATCTGACTGTAGATGACGAACGGCTCCTGCCAGAGCAGGTGCGAGTCGAACGTCCAGACGTAGTCGAACCCCGCCTCCTCCGCCTTGTGCGCCAGGTCTACGACCGTGGACGCCGGCGGATCACACTGGAATACCACTCCGAAGTCCACTGTTCCCCCTCACACCAGGTACGACGAGAGGCCGCGCTCGAGGAACTTCCCCCGGCCCTTGCGGCCATGGTAGTTGCCGTCAGCCACGATCACCTCGCCGCGCGAGATGACGGTGCCCACCCGGCCTTTGATCTCGACCCCTTCGTACGCCGAGTAGTCCATGTTCATGTGGTGGGTGTCGACACTGATCCGGGTGGTCGCGTTCGGGTCGTACACGACCAGGTCCGCGTCGGAGCCGGGAGCGACGATCCCCTTCCGCGGGTACAGCCCGAACATCCGGGCCGGCGTGGTCGCGATCGTCTCCACCCAGCGCTCCAGCGACAGCTGCCCGTCCACGACGCCTTGGTAGATCAGGTCGACCCGGTGCTCGACCCCGCCGATCCCGTTCGGGATCTTGGAGAAGTCGCCGAGCCCGAGCTCCTTCTGGTCCTTCATGCAGAACGGGCAGTGGTCGGTCGAGACGATCGCCAGGTCGTTGCTCCGCAACCCCTTCCACAGGTCCTTCGCGTGCGACTCGTGCTTGCTCCGCAGCGGCGTCGAGCACACCCACTTCGCGCCCTCGAAACCCGGTGCGCCGAGCTGGTCCTCCAGGGTGAGGTACAGGTACTGCGGACAGGTCTCGGCGAACACGTTCCGGCCGGCGTCGCGCGCCTGCGCGACATGCTCGAGCGCCTGGCTGGCCGACAGGTGGACGATGTACAGCGGGCAGTCCCGGGCGACCTCGGCGAGCGCGATCGCCCGGTTCGTCGCCTCCGCCTCCAGCGCGGCCGGCCGGGTGATGCCGTGGTAGATCGGGTCGGTCTCGCCGCGGGCGATCGCCTGCTGCACCAGCACGTCGATCGCGATCCCGTTCTCCGCGTGCATCATGACCATCGCGCCGTTCTCCCGCGCGGTCTGCATCGCCCGCAGGATCTGGCCGTCGTCGGAGTAGAAGACCCCCGGATAGGCCATGAACAGCTTGAAACTGGTCACGCCCTCGTCCGAGACGAGCTGGTCCATCGCCTTCAGCGAGTCGTCGTCGACACCGCCGAGGATCATGTGGAACGCGTAGTCGATGTGGCAGTTGCCGTCGGCCTTCGCGTGCCAGGCGGCCAGTCCGTCCTGGACGACCTCACCGGTCCGCTGGACGGCGAAGTCGATGATGGTCGTCGTCCCGCCCCAGGCGGCGGCCCGGGTGCCGGTGTCGAACGTGTCACTCGCCGCCGTGCCGCCGAACGGCAGCTCCATGTGCGTGTGCGCATCGATCCCGCCCGGGATCACGTACTTGCCCGCGGCATCGATCATTTGGTCGGGCGTGATCGAGTGGCCGAACGACGGGTCCAGCAGCGCGACGATCTTCTCGCCCTCGACCAGGACGTCGGCGACCTGTGTCCCGGTCGGTCCGACGACGGTTCCACCCTTGACCAGCAACGACATGTCCGCACTCCCCTTCGAGACGGCGTTGACGCTTCGAGACCCTTCTACGGCTTGGTCAGGTCGCCGTAGGCGTCCGGGCGGCGGTCGCGGTAGAACTGCCAGCGGTCCCGGACTGTGTCCAGCAGGCCCAGGTCCAGATCCCGGACGATCAGTTCCGGATCGTGGTCGTGCCCGACGTCACCGACGAACTTGCCCTCGGGGTCGACGAAGTACGACGTACCGTAGAAATCGTTGTCACCGTAGTCCGACTCGATGCCGACCCGGTTGATCGCGCCGATGAAGTACTCGTTCGCCACCGCCGAGGCGGGCTGCTCGAGCTTCCACAGGTACGACGACAGTCCGCGGTGGGTCGCTGACGGATTGAACACGATCTTGGCCCCGGCCAGGCCGAGCGCCCGCCACCCCTCGGGGAAGTGCCGGTCGTAGCAGATGTACACCCCGATCCGGCCGACCGCGGTGTCGAACACCGGATAACCGAGGTTGCCGGGCCGGAAGTAGAACTTCTCCCAGAAGCCCTTGACCTGCGGGATGTGGTTCTTCCGGTACTTGCCCAGGTACTTGCCGTCAGCATCTATCACGGCGGCCGTGTTGTACAGCACGCCTGGCTGCTCCTGCTCGTACACCGGCAGCACCATCACCATCCCGAGCTCCTCGGCCAGCGCGGCGAACCGCTCCGTCGTCGGCCCCGGCACGGACTCGGCGTACTCGTAGAACTTGGCATCCTGGAGCTGGCAGAAATACGGCCCGTAGAACAACTCCTGGAAGCAGATCACCCGCGCCCCGGCCGCGGCCGCCTGTCGCACATACTCCTCGTGCGCCTTGATCATGGACTCCTTGTCACCCGTCCACGACGTCTGCACCAACGCAGCCCGCACAACCTCCGCCATCAGCCCTCCCACCACTAGCCGAGCACCCATGCTCCATCCGCTCCCCCACGCCAGTCAACGGATGCCGGGATCCCGGCGAGCACGGAGAGTCAGATCGTGATGCTGCGGGGCGGTTCTGGGAGTACCCGGCCGCCGACTGTGGCCTGGGCCGGCGGGTGCCAGGTGGTGTGGAGGTGGGAGCCTCGGCCTTGGACGACAAGCAGGTTGCGGGTCAGGTGGGCGGTGAGCTGGGTGACCGCGGAGCCGGTGGCTTCGTCTTCCGGGACGCCCATGGCGGGGGCGAAGGCGCGGGCGCGGACGGTACCGGCAGGTTCGTCGATCCAGGACCAGAGGTAGGTGTGGCCGGCTGAGTACGACGTGGGGTCGGCCGCGAGGACGGCTTCCGGGGTGTCGAGCTGGTGCCAGTCCCAGCGGCTGCCCCAGGTGGTGTCGGCGCGGACACGGACGAGGTCGCCGTCGTAGCTGACGGGGATCGTGCCGGCGGGGACTTCCAGCGAATCCACCGGGTGACCCTGGGAGTGGAACCACCAGGCGGTGCCGACGGTGGGATGTCCGGCGAAGGTCATCTCGCCGGTGGGGGTGAAGATCCGGATTGTGCCGGTGTCCGCGTCGTCGACGTACACGGTCTCGCTGTAGCCGAGCTCGGCGGCCACGCGCTGGCGTTCGACGGGTGGGACGGATGCGCCGTCGACGATGCCCAGCGGGTTGCCGAAGCGGCCGTGGGGGTCGGTGAAGACCCGGACGACCTCGACGTGAACCGCGGTCACTCCGGGTGCTCGCCGGGACTCAGAAGACGACGATCGCGGCGACGACGGCGATCAGGACGACGGCCGCGAGGACGCCGGCGAGGACACGGCCGTTCAGCTTCGGCTCGGCGGTCGCCTCGGCCTGGCCCTCGTTCACGAAGGCGCGGAACATCTGGGTGTTCGCGCCCGGGTCCTGCTCGTTCTCGACGTTGTGCGGGACGTTCTGCTCAGCCATGTCCCCAGACCCTACCTGGCCGCGGACCCCGCGCCGCGGACCGCCCGGCGAACCTCACGAAGACCTGATGTACCATTCGGTACATGCGCCTCGATCACTCCGTCACGGTCCAGGCCCCGCCCGAGCGGGTCTGGCAGGTGTACAGCGACGTCGAGCGGTGGCCCGAGTGGACGCCGACGATCGAGTCCGTCGAGCGGCTCGACGAAGGCCGCCTGCGGGTCGGCGCCCGGACGCGAATCCGCCAGCCGAAGCTCCCGGTCGCGGTCTGGGAGGTGACCGAACTCAAGGAGGGCGAGTACTTCGAATGGGTCTCGAAAGCGCCGGGCATCCGGACGACCGGGGGCCACCGGGTGGCGAGTACGCCGGACGGCACGGTCGCGACCGCCACCATCATCCAGGAGGGCCCGCTCGGCTGGCTGTTCGGCAAGCTGTACGCCGGCCTCACCCGCCGCTACATCCGGACCGAGGCCGAGAGGCTGAAGCAGATCAGTGAGCGCGCGTAGCGAGCTCACCGTCGAGCACAGCGCCGCAGGCGACTCAGCCGCTTCGCAGCGAAGCGAGGACGCGGATGAGTCGTGACGCTCTACTGAGCGATGCGGTCGAGCACTTCGCGAAGAACGGCATCGGCGACGCGAGCCTTCGGGGCATCGCGACCGCGATTGGGACCAGCCACCGGATGCTGATCTACCACTTCGGCTCCCGCGAGGGACTGCTGGCCGAGGTGGTCCGGACGGTCGAGCAGCAGCAGCGTGACCTGCTCGCCGACGTGCTGGCGCAGGAGCTGCCGATCGAGGAGCAGGCCGACCTGTTCTGGCGCCGGGTCACCGAGGCGACACTGGTCTACGGCCCGCTGTTCTTCGAGTTGAGCGCCCACGCGATGCAGGACCGGCCGCACACCGCGGCTCTCAAGGCGGATCTGATCGACGTCTGGCTGCCGCCGGTGATCGAGCTGTGCATCCGTGCAGGCATTCCGCCGGAGGAGGCACCGGCGTACGCACGCCTCGGCCTCGCCGCCTCGCGTGGACTGCTGTTCGACCTGCTGCTCACCGGCGACCGGCACGCGGTCGACGAGGCGTCCGCGCTGCTGAACCGGCTGTTCAGTCTCCCGGCTCGGTAGGCGTCGCGACCCAGCCGGCCACGATCGGCAGCCGCGACTCCCGCAGTACGGCGACGAACCCGAACGGCCGGTCCAGCGTCACCTCGAGCCGCCGCGCCTGCCGGGTCGGCATCGAGGTCCGCATCAACCCCATCGCGGTCACGGCCGCGGCCTCGAACCCGGTGGCGAAGAACCGCGCGAGCACTTTCTGCTTGGCCTGCCCGACGGCGAGCGGTGTCGGGCTGATCGCGCCGAAGTGCCCGTGCGCGCCCGGGTCCGTGGAGACCGTGCTCAACCCGAACAACTCACGCGCAGCCATCAGATCGTGCTCCGCCTCCACGGTGAACGACGGCAGCGACAGCTTCAGGTCCGGCCGCGGCACCGTCGTCTGGCCGACCTTCACCCCAGGGGCGACCTCCGCCCCCGGTTCGCCCTGCCCGAGCAGCTGAGAACCCGGTACGCCGTCCGTCGACCGGACTGCTGTCTCGATGAGCGCGGGCAGCACCTCGTCCTGCGACTCCTGCGGCTGCCCGATGCCCAGCAGCACGTCGACATCCGCGTCACCAGGGACCGTCACGACAGTCAACCCCGCCGTCCCCGGATGCTCGTACCGGCGTACGGCGTCCAGGTCGCCGTCGACCCGCTCGAGCCAGTGCCACGAACCGCCGGACCACGGACCGTCGTAGAACCGCCGGACCTGCTCCTTGAACGGCGTCACCCAGGTCGTCCGGAGCGACAGCGCGGACGCGAGCACGAGCATCAGGTCGGGCGTGACCTCGATCGGCATCTCGCGGATCAGGTCGTCGGTGTGGCCGGCGGCCCAGGCGTCGAGCTTCGGCTTGTCGACGGACGCGTCGCCGGTCAGCGTGCCGACGAGCGGCGCCGGCATCACGCTGTCGAACGACTCGGCGAGCTTCAACCGCTCCTGCACCCAGACACCGAGCGCCGCGTGCAGGTCGTCCGACCCCTCGATCGCCTGGATCAGCTCGAGCGCCTGTCGTGAGCCCGCCGACGCCCCGACGCCCGCGGCCGCGGCCAGCTCGGCGCGACCCGGTTCATCCGCGGCGGTCGCAAGGATCGCGAGCAGCGGCCACAGGCCGAGGCCCGACACCACGGTGTTGCCCTCCGGGAGGTTCCGGGCCCAGCGGGCGGTCAGGTCGTTGACGGCGCGCACCACGTCGGCATCCATTCCTCCACCCTGCCACGCTCCCGGCCCGCGACCGACGCGGACCGCCAAGCCATCACGATTGCCCGGGTGCGCACCTGCCCCGCGTGCGGCTCCGCCGGGACGCCGATTGTGATGGCCTGGCAGTCCGGGCCGACGCGAGTATTCCCCGCGACCACGCGGGTTTTCCCTCGACGCACGCGCCGGGTCCTCGTTCGGATGCGTTCCGCTGTGTCAGGATGCCGCCCATGACGGCCAACCCGACCGCCCCACCGCCGGTCGATTCCGAGCCGCCCGACGCGGAGAAGAAGGAGCCGGCGGGCTCCTCGATCGCGTTCACCGCGACCCTGGTCCTGCTGGTCGGGCTGGCGCTGTTCGGGCGGCGGATCTTCGCCGGATGGTTCACCGACGAGGGCATCCGGACGTGGGCGACGATGTTCGTCGGCGTCACGGTCCAGGCGATCCCGTTCCTGGTCCTCGGTGTGCTGCTGTCGGCCGCGCTGACGGCGTTCATCCCTCCGTCGTTCTTCGCGAGGGCGCTGCCCAAGCGGCCGGCCCTGGCGGTGCCGGTCGCCAGCGCGTCCGGTGTCGTCCTGCCCGGCTGCGAGTGCGCTTCGGTGCCGGTGTCGGCCGCGTTGATGAACCGCGGTGTCACTCCGGCCGCGGCGATCGCGTTCCTGCTGTCCGCGCCGGCGATCAACCCGGTCGTGCTGGCGTCCACCGCGGTCGCGTTCCCGGGGCAGCCGAAGGTGGTGGCCGCCCGGGCGGTGACCTCGCTCGGGGTGTCGATGATTCTCGGCTGGTTGTTCCTGGCGACCGGCAGGGGCGCGTCCTGGCTGCGGATGCCGAAGAACCGGCACGCCGAGGGGACCGGGAAGTTCGACGTGTTCCGGTCGGCGATGCTGCACGACTTCCTGCACGCCGGCGGTTTCCTGGTGATCGGCGCGGCCGCGGCCGCCACGCTGAACGTCGTCGTACCGCGCAGCTGGCTCGACCACGTGGCCGGGAACCTGCTGCTGTCCGTGGTGATCCTCGGGCTGCTCGCCGTACTGCTCGCGATCTGCTCCGAGGCGGACGCGTTCGTCGCCGCCAGCCTGACCCAGTTCTCGCTGACCGCGAAGCTCGCGTTCATGGTGGTCGGTCCGGTCGTCGACGTGAAGCTGATCGCGTTGCAGACCGGCACCTTCGGTCCCAGGTTCGCCGCCCGGTTCGCACCGGCCACGTTCGTGGTCGCGATCCTGGCCAGTCTCCTCGTCGGGTGGTGGTTGTTGTGAGGCGCAACGTTGCCGGGCTGGTGGTGGTGTTCGTCGGGGCCGCGGTGGTGCAGCTGGCCACGTCGAACACGTATCTGCGGTACGTGAAGCCCGGGATGCGGTGGATGCTGCTCGCGGCCGGGCTGATCCTGATCGCGCTCGCGGTGGTCGACGTACTGGCGGACACCCGCAAGAAGGAGCATGCCGACGACGGCCACGGGCACCACGGCCTGCCGCGGGCGGCCTGGTTGCTGCTGGTCCCGATCTTCGCGCTGCTCGTCGTCGACCCGCCGGCGCTCGGCGCGGACGCGGCGCAGCGGCAGTCGCCGGTCGCGGCCAAACCGGCGGATCCGAAGAGCAACTCCTGGCTGGCGAACAACTCCCGGGGCGACGCCCCGGTGGCGCTGGCCGTCCGGGACTACTCCGTCTGGGCGGTCTGGGAGAAGGAGAGCATGAAGGGCCGCGCGTTCACGCTGACCGGCTTCGTCACCCCGGCGAAGAACGGCACCTGGTACGTGACCCGCATCGGCCTGACCTGCTGCGTCGCCGACGGTACGGCGTTCATGGTCGAGGCCCGCGGCCAGGCCGCCCCACCCAAGAACCAGTGGGTCACGGTCACCGGCGAGTGGGCCGAGCCGACCAGGCGGGCCGACGGCGACGTGGCCGCCCTCACCGTGGAGTCGATCACGACGGTCCCCGCGCCCGCCAACCCCTACGAGTGACTCACACTTCCTCGTCCCGCGCCGTTCCATCTCCGTGAAGCGAACTGTCGAACCCAAGGTCCTCTACTTCGGTACGCCGGTCGTCCTGATCAGCTCCCGCAACCCGGACGGCACCACCAACCTCGGCCCGATGTCGTCCGCCTGGTGGCTCGGGTACACCGCGATGCTCGGGATGAGCGCCGGCTCGCAGACGGTCAAGAACCTGACCGAGCGCCCGGAGGCGGTGCTCAACCTGGTCGACCCGGCCATGGTCGCCGCCCTCGACCGGATCGCCCTGCTCACCGGCTCGACGGAGATGTCGGACGCCAAGCGCGCCCGCGGCTACCGGTACGAACCGGACAAGTTCGGTGCCGCCGGGCTGACCCGCGCGCCGAGCGACCTGGTCGACGTGGACGCCGTGCTGGAGAGCCCGATCAACCTCGAGGGCCGGATCGAGGCGATCTTCGACGTGGGTGGCGCGGGGTCGAACCTGCGGGCGCTGGAGATGAAGATCGAGCGCGTGCACGTGCGCGAGGACCTGCTGATGAGCAACGACCGCTACATCGACCCGCTGGCCTGGGACCCGCTGATCATGAAGTTCACCGAGTACTTCGCCGGCGGCGCACCGGCGTACGCGTCCTCGCTGGCCCGCGGCTGGCAGATGCCGCCGATGCCGCTACCGGCCAACTGACCCGGTGAGGATCCGCTCGCCGGGCTCCGCCGGCCGCGGGGTCAGGCGGCGGATCACCGTGCACGCCATCCCGCCGATGATCAGGACGGCCGCAACCGCCTGCTGCACGCCGATCGCCTCGCCGCGGAGCAGCCAGGCCGCGCCCATCCCGACCACGGGCACCAGCAGCGAGAACGGCGCCACGGTGCTGGCGTCGTACTGGCGCAGCAGGTAGCCCCACACCCCGAAGCCGAACAGGGTCGCGACGAAGGCCAGGTAGCCGAGGGCGCCGACTCCGGTCAGGTCGATGCTCCGCAGCGCGTCCACGTCGGCCCGCGGCCCTTCGACGATCAGCGACAGCAGGAGCAGTGGTACGACGGCCACCGCGCTCACCCAGACCATGAAACGCAGCGTGTCCTGCGGCTTCGCGTGCCGGGTGATCGTGTTCGAGACACCCCAGCACGCGCCCGCGGCGATCACCAGGGCGAGCGCACCCAGCGGCGCCGACAGCCCGCGGTCCAGCATGATCAGCAGCATCCCGGCGCACGCGATCGTGATCCCGGCGGCCTGGGTCACGCGCGGCCGTTCCCGCAGGACGACGATCGCGAACAGGACCGTGAAGATCACCTGGCTCTGCAGCACCAGCGACGACAGGCCGGCCGGGACACCCCGGTCCATCGCGACGAACAGCAGGCCGAACTTGGCCACCCCGAGGGCGAGTCCGACGCCGACCACGTACCGCCAGGCCACCTGCGGCCGGCCGACGAGGAAGATCGCCGGGACCGCGGCGAGAAAGAACCGGAGCGCGGAGAACAGCAACGGCGGGAAGTCCTCCAGGCCGACCTCGATGACGACGAAGTTCACGCCCCAAGCGATGACGACGGCGAGCGCGAGCATCAGGTCACGAGGTTTCATGCGGTCCAGTCTGCGCGGGACTACACTTAAGAACCAGCACTGATTGCTACCGCCTTCGATGTAGGAGTGCTACATGATCGATCTCGGTCGGCTGCGGGCCCTGCACGCGGTCTCGCTCTACGGGTCGGTGAACCGCGCCGCCGAGGTGCTGGGCTACACCCCGTCCGCGGTGTCGCAGCAGTTGGCCAAGCTGGAGCGGGAGACGCACACCGTCCTGGTCGAACGCCGCGGCCGCGGGATCGTGCTCACCGACGCGGCCCAGCAGTTGGCCGCGACCGCGGCTCGGGTGCTCGAGCTCGTCGAGGACGCCGAGCTGACACTGGAGGAGCAGCGCGGTCAGGCCATCGGCACACTGACGATCGCGGCGTTCCCGACCGCTGCGCGCGGCCTGCTGCCGGGCGCGCTGTCGACGTTGATCGACGAGCACCCGAACCTCGACGTCCGGGTGATCGAGGTCGACCCGTTCGAGGCTGTCGCCGCGGTCAACCGCGGCGAGATCCACGTCGCGGTCGTGCACGACTGGCACAACACCCCGCTCACGCTGCCCGAGGGACTGTCCCGGCTGAAACTCGGCTCCGAGCCGGCCGACGTCCTGGTGCCGGCGACGCACCGGCTGGCCGGCAAGGAGTTCGTCCGCGCCGAGGACCTGGTCGGCGAGCGCTGGATCTGCCAGCCGGCCGGCTCCATCTGTCACGAGTGGCTGATGCGGACGATGCGGCGCGCCGGTGTCGAGCCGGACGTCGCCTACTCGATCGCGGAGTACCAGACCCAGCTGGCGATGCTTGCCCGCGGCATCGGCATCGGACTGCTTCCCCGGCTCGGCCGCGGTACCGTCCCGGACGGTGTCGTCGTCATCCCGCTCCAGCCTGCGCCGAGCCGCCGGTTGTACGCCGTCTGGCGGACGACGGCCGCCCGCCGGCCCGCGATCGCGGTCACGCTGGCGACCCTGCAGGCCGCGTGGCCCGCCCGCGACACCGCCTGATCGATTCTGATCACCTTGTGCGACCGGTTGACAGCGTTCCGCGCCAGGGGCTACGTTCCGGTGAATTAATAGGAAACCTTCCTAACCATCCGCTTCGTCCCCGCCCCGACGCAGTAGGAGGCAGTTCATGAT
>NZ_SMKR01000143.1 GCF_004348725.1 Kribbella turkmenica | reverse complement strand
GGAGAGGCCATGAGAATCCCGCAGTTCCGACTGACGGCGGGGCGGCTCCTCGCCGCCCTGCTGGCCGGCGGCCTGGCCTTGTCGGCCGGCCCGCTCGTCCGCGCGACCCCGGCCGACACCGCGACCGCCGCCGTACTGGCCGGACCGAACCTTGCGGCCGGCAAGAGCGCGTCGGCCAGCAGCGTCATCCAGAACTACGCAGCATCGAACGTCACCGACGGCAACCAGGGCACCTATTGGGAGAGCGCCAACAACGCGTTCCCGCAGTGGGTGCAGGTCGACCTCGGCTCGACGGTCGCCACCAACCAGGTCGTGATCAAGCTGCCGACCGTCGACTGGGGCGCCCGTACGCAGACCCTCGCCGTCCAGGGCAGTGTCGACGGACAGAACTTCACCGACCTGACCGCCTCCGCCGCGCGGGCGTTCAACCCGCCGAGCAACACCGTGACGATCGACTACGGCACCGTGACCACCCGCTACGTCCGGATCCGGATCACCGCGAACACCGGCTGGCCGGCCGGGCAGCTGTCCGAGCTCGAGGTCTACGGTCCGGCGACCGGTGACACCCAGGCTCCCACCGCCCCGGGCAACCTGGCCTTCACCGAACCGGCCGCCGGCCAGATCCGGCTCACCTGGACAGCGTCGACCGACGACGCCGGGGTCACCGGGTACGACGTCTACGCCAACGGCCAGCTGCGCACCAGCCTGGCCGGCGACGTCCTCACCTACACGGACAACCAGCCGGCCAGTACGTCGGTGTCGTACTTCGTCCGCGCCAAAGATGCCGCAGGCAACCAGTCGGCGAACAGCAACACGGTCACCCGCAACGGCAGCAACGGTCCCGGGAGCAACCTCGCGCTCGGCAGGCCGATCACCGCGTCGGGGTTCGTGCACACCTTCGTCGCGACCAACGCCAACGACGACAATGTGACGACGTACTGGGAAGGCAACGCCAACCCGGCCACGCTGACCACCGAGCTCGGCGCGAACGCGGATCTCAGCTCGATCGTGATCCGGCTCAACCCGGACTCCGCCTGGGCTGCGCGGACGCAGACGTTCTCCGTCCTCGGCCGCGATCAGGGCGCGTCGGCGTTCACCACGATCGTGCCGAGTGCGTCGTACGCCTTCAGTCCGGCGAGCGGGAACAGCGTGACGATCCCGGTCGGTGCGCGGGTGGCCGGCGTACGGCTGAACGTCACCGCCAACACCGGCGCCCCGGCCGGGCAGGTCGCCGAGTTCCAGGTGATGGGCGTTCCGGCGCCGAACCCGGATCTCACACTCTCCAACGTGTCCTGGACGCCGACGTCACCGGTCGAGACCGACACGATCACCGTCCGGGCGACGGTCGGCAACTCCGGAACCGCGGGCTCCGCGGCGACCGAGGTGAACTTCTACCTCGGCGAGACCAAGGTCGGTACGGCGCCCGTCGGCGCCCTCGCGGCCGGCGCCTCCGCCACCGTGAGTGCGGCGATCGGCGCGCGGGACGCCGGCAGTTACCCGCTGAGCGCGAAGGTCGACGAGGCGAACACGGTGATCGAGCAGAACGACGCCGACAACACCGCGAACGCGGCCGGGCCGCTGGTCGTCACCCCGGTGGCCAGCTCCGACCTCGTGGCGGCCGCGGTCAACTGGACGCCCGGCAATCCGTCCGCGGGCAACAGCGTCGCCTTCTCGGTCGCGCTCAAGAACCAGGGCAGCGTCGCGTCCGCCTCGGGTGCGCACGGGATCACCCTGACGATCCTGAACGGCAGCACGGTCGTGGCCACACTGACCGGCTCGCACAACGGTGCGATCGCGGCCGGCGCGACCACCGCAGCGGTTGCTCTGGGCAACTGGACGGCGGGCAACGGCCGCTACACCGTCCGCGTCGTCCTCGCCGCCGACGCCAACGAGTTGCCGGTGAAGCGGACGAACAACACCAGCGAGCGGCCGTTCTTCGTGGGCCGTGGCGCGAACATGCCGTACGACCACCTCGAGGCCGAGGACGCGTCAGTCGGTGGCGGCGCGGTCGTGGTCGGTCCGAACCGGGCCATCGGCGACCTGGCCGGCGAAGCCTCCGGGCGACGCGCGGTCACGCTGACCTCGAACGGCTCGTTCGTCGAGTTCACCACCCGGGCCCGGACGAACACCCTCGTCACCCGGTTCTCCATCCCGGACTCGGCCGGCGGCGGCGGGATCGACTCGACCGTCAACGTGTACGTGAACGGCGCCTTCCACAAGGCGTTGCCGCTGACCTCCCGCTATGCCTGGCTGTACGGCGCGGAGGCGAGTCCGAACAACTCACCCGGCTCCGGACCCGCGCGGCACATCTACGACGAGGCGCACCTGATGCTCGACGCGAGCTTCCCGGCGGGCACCAAGATCAAACTCCAGAAGGATCCGGCGAACAGTACGACGTACGCGATCGACTTCGTCGACACCGAGGAGGTCGCGCCGATCGCCAACCCCGGCTCCGGATACGTGACGCCGTCCGGCTTCACCCACCAGGACGTGCAGAACGCGCTCGACCAGGCGCGGCAGAACAGTGCGCTGCAGGGTGTCTACCTGCCGCCTGGTGACTACCAGACCTCGTCGAAGTTCCAGGTGTACGGCAAGGCGGTCCGCGTGGTCGGCGCCGGGCCCTGGTACACCCGGTTCCACGCGCCGGCGACCCAGGACAACACCGACGTCGGGTTCCGGTCCGAGGCGTCGGCGAACGGGTCGACGTTCACCGGGTTCGCGTACTTCGGGAACTACACCTCCCGGATCGACGGTCCCGGCAAGGTGTTCGACTTCGCCAACACCGCGAACATGGTCATCGACAACATCTGGGTCGAGCACATGGTCTGCCTGTACTGGGGTGCGAACACCGACAACTCCACGATCAGGAACTCGCGGATCCGGAACATGTTCGCCGACGGCATCAACATGACGAACGGGTCGGCCGGGAACCTGGTCAGCAACAACGACGCCCGGGCCACCGGTGACGACAGTTTCGCGCTCTTCAACGCCACCGACTCCGGCGGCGGCGAGGTCCGCGACAACGTGTTCGAGAACCTGTCCGCGACGCTGACCTGGCGGGCCGCCGGGTTCGCGGTGTACGGCGGGACGAACAACGTGTTCCGCAATCTGTACGCGGCGGACATGCTGACCTATCCCGGGGTGACGATCTCGTCGCTCGACTTCGGGATCCCGATGAACGGGTTCGGCGCGACCCCGCCGACCCGGTTCGAGAACGTCAGCCTGGTCCGCGCCGGTGGGCACTTCTGGGGCAACCAGACGTTCCCCGCGCTGTGGATCTACTCCGCGACCAAGATCTTCCAGGGGATCCGCGTCAGTGATCTGGACATCGTCGACCCGACGTACTCCGGGATCATGTTCCAGACCGACTACGTCGGCGGGCAGCCACTCTTCCCGGTCGCCGACACCGTCTTCACCAACACCTCGATCTCCGGAGCCCGGAAGTCCGGCGACGCCTTCGACGCCAAGTCCGGCTACGGCATCTGGGCCAACGAGCTCCCCGAACCAGGAGAAGGCCCCGCCCGGGGCACCGCCACCTTCGACAACCTCACCCTGACCAACAACCACACCGACATCCGCAACACCACGACAACCTTCACCCTCACCGGCAACTGACCGCAAGCAGGAGCCGCCGAGGACCCTCTCGGCGGCTCCTGCCAGAGCGGGCAGATGCGGCCCGGCACCAGGGTTGATATCCAAGATCCTGAAGGAATTTACGCACTCGCCCAACAGCTGTCGGCAACGGTTAGGCTCCACTACTATGCCCGACCTGATTCCTCTCACCAAGGGCGCTCCGTCTGTCACCGATCGCACGGGGACCGCCGGGCACAGTGATTCCGCGCCATGACGGACAAGCGGACCATCGAGCCGCCGTTCGCATCGACCGTCTCGATGACGCACGGGCTCGGCAGGTCGTCAAGGCCACGGTTCGTGGGTGCACTCGTCTGGCTGCTCCCCGCGGTGACCCTGTACTGGGTGCTTGCAGGCACGGAGGTGACGGACGGCGACATCCTCCGCTACTCGGTCTACTTCGCGGGCTGTGTGGTGCTTCCCGGAGTGTTGCTGCTGCGAGCCTTCGCGCCGGGCCGGCGGACCTGGCCGGAGGACGTGGGCATCGGCATCGTCGTCGGCCTCTCCTACGAGTTGGCGGGGTGGGCGCTGTTCACAGCCGCTGGGGTACAGGACTGGTTGGTCCTGTGGCCCGCGGCGGTGCTGGTCGTCTTCGCCGCAGTACCGCGACTACGACGCTGCTGGCGGGCGCAGGCGCTGGACGCGCCGCGCCTGCCGCTCGCCTGGGGCGCCACGCTGTCGCTGCTCATGTCGGCGACGTTGCTGATGTACTACGGCACCACGGTCAGCACCACGCCGATCCCCGAGAACGGCGGCAACTACTACCAGGACCTGCTCTGGCACCTCGGAATCGTGCACGAGCTGGGCCGCTCCGTCCCGCCGCAGATTCCGCAGGTGGCGGGCGAGACGATGCAGTACCACTGGTTCGCCGACGCTCATCTGGCGTCGGCCGCGGAGATCGCCGGGATCGACCCCCGGCTCGTGCTGTTCAGGCTATGGTTCGCCCCGATCATCATCGGGCTCGTCCTCGCGGTCGCGGCACTCGCCCGCCAGGTCAGCGGTGCCTGGTGGACCGCCCCGCTGGCGGTCGCGCTGACGACGGTCGTCCAGCGGGTCGCGATCTGGAAGTACGCCGGCGGCGTCGGGTCCTCACCACTCGTCTTCCTGAGCCCGTCGCAGTCCTTCGGGACGGCGGTCAGCGTCGGAGCCGCGGCGCTGCTGATCGGCGCCTTGTACCGCGGTGCCCCGCGACGGTCCTGGGCGATCGTGCTGCTGGTCGTCTGCGCATCCGCCGGCTCCAAGCCCACGGCTGTGCCGCTGCTGCTCGGCGGGACCGGTCTGGCGGCGCTGTTCCTAATGGTGCGGAACAGACGCATCCCCTGGCCGACCGTCGGCGTCGGCGTCGCACTGGTGGGCGTGATGGTGGCGTCGATGCTGACTGTCGCGGGCAGCACCGCGGGTACTCCGCTGCGCTTGTTCGGGGTCTTGCGGGCTTTCCAGGGATACACCGCTCTGACCGGTGTCACCGGCGCTCCGGCTGCGGGTGGATGGATCATCGAAGGGCTCCGTGACGCCGACCAGCAGACGTGGACCTGGGCGATCGCGATCCTTGCGTCCGTGGTGGTGAGCAGGGCGGTGGTGGCGGTGGCGTTTCTGGGTCTGGCACAGCGCCGGACCCGTACCGATCCGGTGCAGTGGTGGCTGGTCGGCACGCTCCTCACGTCCATGCTCGGCTTCGTTGTCGTCGACCATCCGGGCTTCGGCCAGTTCTACTTCCTCGGCGGCGCGCTGCCCTTCGCCGGCGTCGCCGCGGGACATGTGGTCCACCTCGCGGTCACCGGACGCCGGCGCGCGGCCCGCCGGGTGATCATCGCCGGTGGTCTGCTGGCCGGTGCGGCGCTCGCTCCGGCGATCCGGGCGTTCGGCAACATCGACACCCGGCCTGTCTCCCCGGCGGAGATCACGCGGGCGGTGGCCGAGCCGATGCTGTGGCTTGCGACGGCACTGGTGGCCGGGCTGCTCGGCTGGCTCGTCCTCCGCGCCGCCCGTCCGCAGGTCCGCGGCCTCGGCCTGGCGCTGCTGATGTGCGTCGCGGTCGGCCTCGCCCTGCTCAGCCGGCCCTGGTCGGAATGGCGCAATGCGGCGGACCGGGTCACCGGCGAGCCCCGGCAGATTCCGGTCCCGGCCGCTCCGTTGTACACCACGGACGAGATCCAGGCCGCGCTGTGGCTGGAACGCAACGCGGGACGTGACGACGTGGTCGTGACGAACACCGCCTGCCAGTCGCGACGACGCCCTGGTCCGGTCTGCGACGCGCGCGGTTACCTGGTCAGCGGTGTCGGCGGTCACCGGACGCTGATGGAGGGCTGGGCCTACACCCAGCAGTCGCTGGCGAACCAAGGCGAACTGAACGTCGGATACAGCCTGCTGCCGTCGCCCTGGCCCGACCGGGTGGCGCTGACGACGAAGGCACTCACGGCGCCGACGCCTGATCTGCTGGAGGCCCTGCGCAGCGATTACGGCGTCCGCTGGGTTTTCGCGGACAGGCGAAAGGGCACGGTCGCCGAGCGCGCTCTCGACCGGCTCGCCGACCGGCGGCATACCCAAGGACAAGTCATCATCTACGAGCTGACGGATTGATCGTGTTCGTTGACTTGGCGGGGTCCGGACACCCAGCATAGGTATTTTCCCGACCGAGGAGATCCGCATGGAGGGTCTGAAAGGCCTTCTCAGGCATGTGCCCGCTTACGTCCTGCTGCAGCGCGTCGTCGGTGCCGACCGCTTGCGCTACCGGTGCATCGAGGAGATCCGGCCCGGTGAAACCGTCCTGGACGTCGGCTGCGGCCCGGCGTACTACTTCCCGAGTCTGCCCCAGCCGCTGAACTATCACGGGTTCGACACGGATGCGACGTACATCGACTGGGCCAAGGAGCGCTTCGGCGGAGAGAACGCCAGCTTCCACTGCGGCAACTTCGACGAAGCCGCCGCCCGATCGCTGCCGCCGATCGACGTGGTGCTGCTGCTCGGGCTGTTGCACCACCTGTCGGACGAGCAGTGCTCACAACTGCTCAACCTGGCCGCGAGCGTACTGAGTCCCGGCGGCCGGGTGATCAGCGTCGACACCTGCTTCGAGCCGACCCAGGGCCGGATCTCGCGGTGGATGTCCGAGAACGACCGCGGCGAATACGTCCGGGAGCCGGCGGCGTTCGAGAAGCTCGCCCTGCGGTCCTTCGGCCAGGTCGAGGGCAAGGTCATCAACGATGCCACCCATGTTCCATCGAGCTACTGGATGATGAGGATGGCGGCACCGAACGGAAGCTGGGCCGAATAAGGCCTGACCTGCCAGCGCCGGGACTCCTCGAGCGCGGGTCGGACAGTAGGACCGTGCGTGGTTAGCACGGCGCAGTCCGGTCCGCCCGGGTTGGACCATTCGATGTCCGGATGCAGGGACGTCAGCAGCGCGTCGAGGCCGCGTGGAGTAATGCCCGGACCGCAGTACAGGGTCAGCGGCGTACCGGCGGTCGAGCTCGACGGACGACGAGGTCAGGACCTCCTGATGCACTCGCGTACGGCGTTGCCGAGCGCCCGGCGTGCTCCGGTGTGCCCGGCGAGCAAGCTCTGCATGAACGGCTCGACCTCGGCCGGAAGCCCGCCTGCTGTGGGTGAACAGCCAGCTCGATGTCGCTCCGGGCACTCCGCCGTCCACGATCTCGGTGGTCGGGGGCCGCGGTGAGCGCCGGCGACACCGAGAACCGGAGCGCCTGAGTCAGAGGTCGTCGGCGATCCGGGCGAGGACGACCCCGGCGCGCAGGACGAGCTCGCGGTCGGCGTCGTCGAGGCGGCGGAGGAGCTTGGCGAGCTCCTCCGCGGCCTGCCGCCCGGAGGCTTCGACCATCTCCGCGCCGGCCGGGGTCAGCGCGACGGCCGTCGCCCGCCCGTCGACCGGGTCCTGCTCGCGGCGGACGAGGCCGGCCTCCTCCAGGGCGGCGACGGTCGTGGTCGCGGTGGGCTGGGAGCACGGCACCCGGTTGGCGATCTCGCCGATCCGGAGGGGTTGCTCGTCGGCGATCAGCATCAACGCGAGGAACTGCGTCGGGTGCAGGGCCGAGGTGGTCCGGCTCCGGCGCAGATGCCGGACGATACGGTGCATGCTCACCAGGAGTTGCAGGGCCTCCGGTGCCATCGCGATCACCTCCGAACGAGTTGCGTCATCCTCACACAGCAGGGCGCCGATCTGCTAAGACACGAACCTCAGAGCTGGACGGCGGCCACCCCGAGGGCGAACGCGAGTCCGGTGAGCCCGAGCATCGTGGTCGCGAGGACGACGAGCCGGCGGTGCATCCCGGGCAGTTCCGCGGCCGTCGCGAACACCCGTCGCGGCCAGTGCCGCCAGGAGACGTACCAGAAGATCCCGGTCGCGCCGAGCAGGAGCAGACCCTTGACTGTGTGGATCCCCCAGTGGTCGTTCTCGATCAGCAGCAGCACCAGCCCGCTGACCGCGATCGCCGCGATCAGTCCCGCCACCTTCCACCGGTTGCCTGAGGCAATCACAGTCGTCAGTGTCTCCCGGCCTTCCTGGTCGGGGCCGAAGTACTTCTTCAGCTTCGGCTGGACGACGAACAGCGAGTACGCCATCCCGCCGGCCCAGGCCGCCGCCAGCCCCGCATGCACGATCGCGACGACAGCAGTCATGCAGGGCAGCCTAGTGCTCCGGCGCGAAGCACTCTCGTGCACGACCGGGTCGTGAGGAATCAGACATTCGCTCGAAAGTGGCCGAACAGCCCTACTAGCTTGACACCCATGCAGGCCGTCCGCGTCACGTCGCGGTTCCTGAGCGCGGGCGTGGTCTTCGTCGCCCTGGTCGTCGCCGTCGTCGGCAGTCTGGGCGCTCCGCTGATCACCGCGGTCGCCGAGCAGTACGACGTGTCGCTGGCCGCCGCGCAGTGGACCCTCACGATCCCCCTGCTGTCGGGGGCGATCGCCACTCCGCTGCTCGGCCGGCTCGGCTCGGGTCCACGACGGCGTACCGTCGTACTGGCCACGCTGGCCCTCGTCGTGGCAGGAAGCCTGCTCACGGTGATCCCGCTTCCCTTCGCGTTGCTGCTCGCGGGTCGCGCCGCTCAAGGTGCCGGGCTCGGGCTGACCGCGCTGATGATGGCCACGGCCCGCGACCACCTGGACGAACAGCGTTCCGCCGGCACGATCGCGCTGCTTGCCGTCGCCTCAACGGCAGGGATCGGTGTCGGCTATCCGCTGGCCGGTCTGCTCACCGACCTCGCCGGAATCCGCGCGGCGTACGGCCTCGGCCTGGCGGTCACCGCGGCCGCGCTGATCGTGGCCGCGCTGGTGCTGCCGCCTGCACCGGTACGACCGGCTTCACCGATCGATGTTCGTGGCGCAGTGCTGCTCACCATCGCGTTGCTCGCCTTGCTGGTCGTCATCAGCCAAACCGCGCTCTGGCGGGACCACCCCGGTCTCGCTGCGACCACGCTGGTCGTTGCGTTGCTGTTGCTCGCCGCCTGGGTGATCCTCGAGGCTCGCACCGAGGAGCCGTTGGTCGACGTACGGCTCCTGCGGCAGCCGGCGGTTGCCGCTGCCAATCTGGTGATGCTCACCTGCGGGATCGGCATGTACCTGCTGCTCAGCCTGATCACCCGGTACGTCCAGACCCCTGCCTCGGCGGGCTACGGGTTCGGGCTGAAGACCTTCCAGGCCGGGCTCGTCCTGGTCCCGTTCTCGCTGCTCGGGTTCGCCGCGGGCCGGGTCGTACCGCGGTTCCGGGAAAGGGTGGGCGCCCGTACGCTGCTCGCGGCCGGCACCGCCGTCGTGCTCGCCGCGTTCCCGGTCTTCGCGCTCGCGCGCAGCCACCTCGCCGGACCGGTGATCGCCATGAGCGTCCTCGGGTTCGGCGTCGGCATGTTCTTCGCGGCCATGCCGGCCGTCATCCTGGCCGCGACCCCGACGGCCGAGACGGCCGGCGCGATGAGCGTCAACCAGGTGGTTCGCAGCGTCGGTTTCTCGATCGGCAGCGCGCTCGGCGGCCTCGTCCTCGCCGCCCACACGACCGCGGTCTTCCCCAGGCAGTCCGGCTACACCGCCGCCGCCTGGATCGGCGCGGGCACGACCGCGGTGACTCTCCTGATCACGACCTCAGCCCGTACGACGGTGCGTCGTACGGGCTGAGGTCGGTGTTCGTCAGTCCTCGTCGGACCTGCCGGCGGCGAGGTTGGACTTGATCAGGTCCATGACGGTGGAGTCGGCGAGCGTGGTGACGTCACCGACCTCGCGGTTCTCGGCGACGTCGCGCAGCAGCCGGCGCATGATCTTGCCGGACCGCGTCTTCGGCAGTTCGGCGACGACCATGATCTGGCGCGGCTTGGCGATCGGGCCGATCTCCTTGGCGACGTGGTTGCGGAGCTCCTGGACCACGTCCGGGCCGCCGTCGCCGGCCTCCGAGCGGAGAATGACGAACGCGGCGATCGCCTGCCCGGTGGTCGGGTCGGACGCGCCGACGACCGCGGCCTCGGCGACCTTCGGGTGCGAGACCAGCGCGGACTCGATCTCCGTGGTGGACAGCCGGTGGCCGGACACGTTCATCACGTCGTCGACCCGGCCGAGCAGCCAGAGGTCCCCGTCCTCGTCCTTCTTCGCGCCGTCACCGGCGAAGTACATGCCCTCCCAGCGGGACCAGTAGGTGTCGACGAACCGCTGGTCGTCGCCCCACAGCGTGCGCAGCATCGCCGGCCACGGCTTGGTGATCACCAGGTAGCCACCGGACCCGTCCGGCACCGGCTTCCCGCTGTCGTCGACGACGTCTACGCTGACGCCCGGGATCGCCTTCATCGCGGCCCCCGGCTTGCCTGCGGTCACCCCCGGCAGCGGCGAGATCATGTGCATCCCGGTCTCGGTCTGCCACCAGGTGTCGACCACCGGCGCCCGGTTGCCGCCGATGTTCTCCCGGTACCAGATGTACGCCTCCGGGTTGATCGGCTCACCGACCGACCCGATGACGCGCAGCGAGGACAGGTCGAACTTGGCCGGGATGTCCGCGCCCCATTTCATGAACGTGCGGATCGCGGTCGGCGCGCAGTACAGGATCGAGACCTTGTACTTCTGCACGATCTCCCACCAGCGGCCCTGATGCGGGGTGTCCGGGGTGCCTTCGTACAGCACGGACGTGGTCGCGTTCGCGAGGGCGCCGTACACGATGTAGCTGTGGCCGGTCACCCAGCCGATGTCGGCGGCGGTCCAGTAGACGTCGGTGTCGGCCTTGAGGTCGAACACGCCCCACTGGCTGTACGCCGTACCGACCATGTAGCCGCCGGTGGTGTGCAGGATGCCCTTCGGCTTGCCCGTCGTCCCGGACGTGTACATCACGTACAGCGGGTGCTCGGCGTCGAACGCCTCCGGGGTGTGCTCGGTCGACTGCTTGCCGACGAAGTCCTCCCACCACAGGTCGCGGCCCTCGACGATGTTGGTGTCCTGACCGGTACGGCGGACCACCAGGACGCTCCGTACGTCGGGGCAGTCCTCGAGCGCCGCGTCCACAGCCGGCTTGAGCGCGGCCGGGGCGCCCCGGCGGTAGCCACCGTCGGCGGTGATCACGACGCGGGCGTCGCAGTCCAGGATCCGGCCCTTGAGCGCGTCCGCGGAGAACCCGCCGAACACGACCGTGTGCGGGGCACCGACCCGGGCACAGGCCAGCATCGCGACCACGGTCTCCGGAATCATCGGCATGTAGATCGCGACCCGGTCGCCCGCCTGGACACCGAGCTCGAGCAGCGCGTTCGCCGCCTTGCTCACCTCGTCCCTGAGCTGGGCGTAGGTGATCTCCCGGGTGTCGCCGGGCTCGCCCTCGAAGTAGTACGCGATCTTGTCGCCGAGACCGTTCTCGACGTGCCGGTCCACGCAGTTGTACGCCGCGTTCAGCTTGCCGTCGGAGTACCACCTGGCGAACGGCGGATTGCTCCAGTCCAGCGTCTCGGTCGGCTCGACCGCCCAGGTCAGCCGCTTCGCCTGCTCGGCCCAGAACCCCTCGAAGTCGCTCGCCGCGTGCTCGTAGGCGTCGGCCTTGAGGTTGGCGTTCGCGGCCAGGTCGGCGGGCGGCTGGAACCGGCGCTCCTCGTGCATCAGGTTCGACAGGGCCTCGGACTGGGCGGCATCGGACTGGGGTGACTCTGCATTCGTCACGTCGCGGACTCCTCCTCGCTAGCTTCGGCGCGCTGGAGCGCCCGGTCCCCTTTCTACCAATGCCGCCCCGCCCACGGAACCGCCGTATCGCCCAGCAGCCCCCGATCTGCGCTCAACAGATCGGATTTTCGGCCGAACGGCACAATTCCACGGTACGACGGAACCGCTCGGGCCGGTCGCGCATCGGTAGAAACGTGAACGCGCCGCAGACAGGTGGTCAGCCGGTGCCGACGACGGACGCCGGGCGGCGGAAGATCTCTCGCGCGGCCAGGAAGCGGGTCCACGCCCGGGAGCACCGCGTCCGCCGGATTCAGAGGGCTGCCCGTGCCCAGCTGCCGATCTGGTGATGCTGCTCAGCTGGTCTGGTGATAGGCCACCAAGCGACCGAGGAGGGTGGTCAGGCGGGCGCGGTCGGCCGGGCTGAGCGGGGCGAAGATCTCGTCCTGGGCCCGGGAGACCAGGGCCGCGAGCCGCTTGTGGTGCCGGCGGCCGGACGCGGTCAGCGTGATGATGTTGCGGCGGCCGTCGGCCGGGTCGGGGCTGCGCTCGACGTACCCGTCGGCGGCCAGCTCGTTGAGAGCGGCAACCACATCGCTGCGGTCGATGCCGGTGTGCCGGCCGAGCGCCGCCTGACTGGCCGGGCCGAACTCGACCAGCGTCGCGAGCAGGCGGAAGTGGTACCCCCGCGCACCCCCGGCGACGAAGGTCTCGGTGATGATCCGGTGCGCGTGCGCCGCGCTCTGGGTCAGCAACCAGCTGGGCGTCTGCATCAACACGGTCGGCGTCTGCTCGTCCACGGTTCGAGTCTAGCGTTGGCGCGACCTACGATTCCCGGGCGTCCAGCAGTTCGTCCCAGTGGTCCTCGGCCCAGGCGCACATCAGCCGCATCGGCTCGAGCAGGCTGCGGCCGAGGCCGGTGAGCTCGTAGGTGACGCGTCGTACCGGCTCGTCGTACTGTGTCCGGAGTACGAATCCGTCGCGTTCGAGCGTGCGCAGGGACTGGGTCAGCACCTTGGGCGACACCCGGGCCAGTGGGACCCGCAACTCCGAGAACCGCCGCGGACCGTCCTCCAGGCACCTGAGCACCAGGGCCGCCCACTTGTCCCCACCGATCCGGAACGGCAGCAACGTCGAGGGGCAGATCTCCTCGAACATGTCCGCGCGCAGTGCCTCCACCCGCTGCACGGTACCCAATTGGTAACTGCGCCGCCTTCTACGGTCACGGCATCAGCCAGACCCAAGGAGGTTGCAGTGGGCAAGATCCTCGTCATCGGCGCCCGCGGCCGGGCCGCCCGAGCCGCGATCGCGGAAGCCCGGTCCCGCGGACATCACGTCACCCCGATCGCCCGTACGACGGGTCCCGCGGCCGACGTGGTCGCGGGGGACGTGACCGATGCCGGCCGGATCCGCGAACTCGCGGCCGGGCACGACGCGGTGATCGCAGCCGTGTACGACGGCGGCACCGACCCCGCGGTGTTCTATCCAGCGGCGGCACGTGCTCTGGTCGGGAGTCTCGCGGACGTCCGCCTGATCTGGGTCGGCCTCGCCTCCCTCCTCCCCGGCCGCGACGGCACCCCACTGATGGACACCCCGGGCTACCCGCAGGAACACCGCGCCTTCTACCTCGCGCACCAAGCTGCCCTCGACACGTTCGCGGCCTCCACCCTCGACTGGGTCTCCCTGGCGCCCGCCGGCGACTTCAACCACGCCGATCCCCGCCGTACCGGCAGCTACCGCCTCGCCCCCGGCGACCCCACCACGCTCACGTCGTACGCCGACTTCGCGATCGCTCTCCTGGACGAGTACGAACAGCCCAGGCACCACCGCCAGGTTCTCGGAGTGGTCTAGTTGACTTGCTGGGGTTCGGCGCCCGGCCCCCGGTAACTTCAGGCGTATGTCTGGGGCTGAGGGATTCATGCGGCAGGCGCTGGAGATCGCGTCCCGCGCAGCGAGAACGCAGGCGGACGCGATCGCCCGAGCCGCCGAGCTGGTCGTGGACGCTCGCGTGTTCTGGGTGTTCGGGACCGGGCACAGCCATCTGATCGCCGAAGAGCTCTACGGCCGGGCCGGCGGATTGGCGGACGTACGGGCCGTTCTCGAGCCCGGGCTGATGCTCCACGAGGGTCTGCGGAAGAGCTCCCTCCTCGAGCGCCTGCCCGGGCTGGCCGGCGTACTCCTGCAGACGAACGACATCACGGCGGACGACGTCGTACTCATCGCGTCGAACTCCGGCCGGAACGCCGTACCGGTCGAGTTCGCGCTCGGCGCCCGGGCTCGGGGTGCCAAGGTGATCGCGCTGACCTCCCTCGCCCACAGCACGTCCGTGACCTCACGGGCACCCGGCGGCCAGCGCCTGTTCGAAGGAGCCGACGTAGTCATCGACAACTGTGGCGAACCCGGCGACGCGGTGATCGACGTCCCCGGCAGCCCCGAACGCACCGGTGCCACGTCGACGATGGTCGGCGCCATGCTCGCCCAAGCCCTGACCGTCGAGATAGTCACCCGCCTGACCGCCCGAGGTCAAACCCCCAACGTCCTCCGCAGCCTCAACAGCTAACGCCAACTGGCGTCGGGCGCAGTAGCTACGTGGCCCGGTAGGCGACGGTGATGTCGTAGCGGTCCGACCGGTAGACGGAGCGGCCGAACTCGATGACTTCGCCGGAGGCGGTGCGGGGGGCCGAGGTGATGATCAGGCAGGGGGTGGTGGAGTCGATCTCGAGGAGTTCGGCATCGACCGGGTCGGGTGGGGCCGCGACGATGGAGGCGGAGACCATGCCCAGGGTGACGCCCCAGCGGGACGCGAGTTCGGTGTACAGGGAGTTCTCGGCGAAGTCGACCTCGTCGAGTCCGGGGTAGCGGTGCAGGGAGAGGGCGGTGCGCTCGACGGCCATGGGCTCGCCGTCGGCGGTGCGCAGGCGGATGAGGTGCAGGACGGGGGTTCCGACGGGTTCCTCGAGCTCGCGGGCGAGGTCTTCGTCGGCGGTGCCGACCCGGTGCTCGAGGACCTTGGCGCCGGGCTTGATGCCGCGGTTGATCATGTCCTGGCTGAACGACGAGGCGAGCATCCGGGACGGGCGCGGCTCGGCGACGAAGGTGCCGCCGCCGGGGCGGCGCGCGGCCAGGCCTTCGGCGACCACCCGGTCCACCTCCTGCCGCACCGTCATCCGGGCCACGCCGAAGCGTTCGGCGAGGACACGCTCGGACGGCAGCACGGTGCCGACCGCCAGGCTGCGGGTGAGGTTCTCCAGAATCTCGCGGATCTGGTCACCCTTCGGCCGATCGGTCCGAAGCTCCGTGGGGAGCTCGGCGAGGTCGCCGGGGTTGTTCCTTGGGCGGGCCATGAGGTCAGTATCCCTGGGAATCTGCCCGGCAAACCGGTTGCCGGGGGACGCGAGCCGGGGCGTGCTCCTGATCGTTCGGTAGTGCGGCCGCCCGCGACACCGCTGGCGCGGATGACCTTGTCAGCCAGACTGTAACGTCCGCCCCGGCTTCACGGCCAGTGACCGGGCAGCGTTGGCGATTCCGGTCCCGGGCCAACCCGAATCGGCCGGCGACAAAGTGAAAGTGTGGGCAGTTCCCGGGAAGTGGGTACCCGACCGACATGAGCCGCGCACAATTCGTGAAGGAAAGCGCACCCAGTGGCGAGTGGAAGCGCCAGAGCAACTGGTTCACCGGCCGGATCACCCGCGAGTCGACCGCACGGCCCGGCGAGGGGCCGGACGAGCGGGGTCGCTGGCCGGTCGAGACCGGGCGCTACCGGCTCGTGGTCAGCCTTGCCTGCCCGTGGGCCCACCGGTCGGTGATCGTCCGCAGGCTGCTCGGCCTGGAGGACGCGATCAGCCTCGGGGTCGTCGACCCGATCCGGGACGACCGCGGCTGGCGGTTCACGCTGGACCCGGCCGGGCGCGACCCGGTGCTCGGCATCGAGTTCCTGTCCGACGCCTACCGCCGGACCGATCCGTCGTACGACGGCCGCGTGACCGTGCCCACGATCGTCGACACCGTCACCGGGCTGGTCGTGACCAACGACTACCCGCAGATCACGCTGGACTTCTCGACGGAGTGGACCGAGTTCCACCGCCCGGACGCGCCGCGGCTGATCCCGGCCGACCGCGCGGAGCTGAACCGGCTGATCGAGGAGATCTACCAGGACGTGAACAACGGCGTCTACCGCTGCGGGTTCGCGACTACGCAGGAGACCTACGAGTCGGCGTACGACGCTCTGTTCGAGCGGCTCGACGAGCTCGAGGAGCGACTGGCGGACCGGGAGTACCTGCTCGGGGACAGGTTGACCGAGGTCGACATCCGGCTGTTCACCACGCTGGTCCGGTTCGACGCCGTGTACCACGGGCATTTCAAGTGCAACCGGAACAAGCTGACGGAGTTCCCGAACCTCTGGGCGTACGCACGCCGGCTGTACCGGCTGCCGTCGTTCGGCGAGACCGTCGACTTCGACCAGATCAAGCGGCACTACTACCTGACCCACGACACCATCAACCCGAACGGCATCGTTGCGAAGGGTCCGGATCCGCGCGCCTGGATGGCCGCCTGATCAGCGGCCGAGACCGGCCAGCGCGGCGTCGACCGCCGCCTCGAGCTGGGCCCGGGTGGCTCCGGACCGGGAGCGGAGGTTGACCGCATAGGCGAGCAAGGTCAGCAGCTCCGCAGCGTCGCCCACCCGGACGCCGTCCCGGAGCTCCGCATTCCTCAGCGCGGCGGCGAAGGCATCCCTCAGGGCGGCGTGGTGCTCGGCCAGCAGCGGCCGGGCCGCGGCCGGCGGGTTGTCGGCGTTCGCGTTCGAGACCAGACATCCCCAGCCGGCGAACTCGCCGGCGCACCGCAGTCCGAGCAGCTGGTCGAAGAACGCCGCCACCGCCGGCAGTCCGCGTTCGTCGGCGGCGAGCCGCTCGAACATCGGCCGGGAACGATGGTCCAGGTACCGCCGGACGGCCGCCAGGTAGAGCTCGTCCTTGCCGCCGAACGCGTTGTAGAGACTCGACCGGCTCAGCCCGGTGGCCGCGACGACGTCCCGGATCCCGGTCGCCGCCACGCCGCGGCGCCAGAACAGCTGCTCGACCGCGGCCAGTGCGGCCGCCTCGTCGAAGTGTTTGACATCCGCCATGCCGAGCATCTTATCTTGGAACGAACGGTTCAAGATAAGGGAGCTGCCATGGTCGACGTGCTGGTGCTCGACGTGAACGAGACGCTGTCGGATCTCGAGCCGATGCGGGAGCGGTTCGCAGCGGCCGGTCTGCCCCGGCACAACCTGGACGACTGGTTCGCGTCCACCTTGCGGGACGGTTTCGCGCTCACCGCGGCCGGTGCGTACGCCGAGTTCCGCACGGTCGCCGCAGACGTGCTGACCGCACAGTTGGCCGCCGCGGGCATCGAGCCGGCCGAGGACACCATCGGCGGAGTTCTGTCCGGCATGACGCAACTGTCACTGCACCCGGACGTCGAGCCCGGCCTGCGCCGGCTGCACGAGGCCGGACTGCGCATCATCACCCTGACCAACGGCGCCGCGGCCATGTCCGAGCGGATGTTCACCGACGGCGGCATCATGCCGCTGCTCGAGCACCGCCTCGACGTCGGCACGCCGCAGCGCTGGAAACCGCACCCGGACGCCTACCGGTACGCCGCCGACGTGTGCGGGGTCCCGGTGGACCGAATGGCCCTGGTCGCGGTGCACCCGTGGGACATCGACGGTGCGCGCCGCGCGGGGCTCCAGGGTTACTACCTCGACCGGCGTCGAACGCCGTACCCGAAGGCGTTCTCGGAACCCGATCTGGTCGCGCCGGATCTGGCCGGGCTGGCAGACGCGCTTCAGGACAGGAGGAAGTAGCGCAGCCACAGGTACGGCGCGGCGACGATGATCGTGATCGCGGTCATCACCACGCCCTTGCGGGTGAACTCCCAGAACGAGATCGGATGCCCGGCCCGCAACGCCAGCCCGATCACCACGACGTTCGCACTCGCCCCGACCGCGGTCGCGTTCCCGCCGAAGTCGGCGCCGATCGCCAGCGACCACCACAACGCCTCGGCCTGGACCGGGTCCGGGATGCCCTTGGTGAGCTCGAGCACGACCGGGCTCATCGTCGCGACGTACGGGATGTTGTCCACGATGCCGGACAGCACCGCCGACACGACCAGGATGAGCATCACCGCCAACAGCGCGCGGCCTTCGGTGACATTGCCGATCTGCTCAGCCAGACTCCCGATCACCCCGGTCTTCACCAGCGCACCGACCATGATGAACAGCCCCGCGAAGAACAACAGCGTCTGCCACTCCACGCTCACCATGTAATGCCGGGTTTCCACCCCCGAGATCAACACCAGCAGCCCAGCACCCAGCAGCGCCACCACCGACGGCTCGATGTCCACCACCGCACGCCCGACGAACCCCGCGAACACCAGCAGCAGCACCGCGCCACACTTGATCAGCAGCCGCGGGTTCTCGATCGCCTCCCGCTCGTTCAGCTGCATCACCCCGTCGACCCGCTCGGGATCCACGTCGAACGACCCCCTGAACAACCACGGCAGCACGAGCGTGAACACGATCAGCTCGATCACCACCAGCGGAGCCATGTGCACGAGGAAGTCGTTGAAGGTCAGCCCGGACCGGCTGGCGATGATGATGTTCGGCGGATCACCGATCAGCGTCGCCGCACCACCGATGTTCGACGCCAGCACCTCGGCGATCAGGAACGGGACCGGATTGATCCCCAACCGGTCACACACCAGCAACGTGACCGGCGCGATCAACAACACCGTGGTCACGTTGTCCAGCAACGCGGACGCGACCGCGGTGATCAACGTCAACAGGATCATCACCCGCAGCGGCGAACCCTTGGCCCGCTTGGCCGCCCAGATCGCGATGTACTCGAACACCCCGGTCCGCCGGACGATGCCGACGATCACCATCATCCCGAACAGCAGGAAGATGACGTCCCAATCGACGCCGGTCTCGTGCGAGTAGAACGCGTGCTCGGCATCCGTCACCCCGAGCGCCAGCAACACCGCCGCGCCACCGAGCGCCGCCAGCAACTTGTGCGTCCACTCGGTCGCGATCAGCACGTACGCGATCACGAAGACGACGACCGCGATGACCGTCATCCGGCGACCTCGCCGAACGTCGGTGCCGACCGCTCGCCGGGATGCGTGATGTCTCTCACAGAACTCTGGCCGAGCACGGGACCTCCCGGGGACGGTGACGAGGCTCGCACCCGGCTGAGTACGAGCTTGCCGACCAGACTTCCCGGCGCACCGTGGACCACCCTGCCGCATCGGGGACCGCACGGGCAAACAGCGCCCGATAGACTGACCCCGTTGAATGCGCCGCCCCCGACGGGCGGCGCAGGTGTGCCGGGAAGCCTGGTCGGCGTAGTGTCCGAACGACCCCTGACGAAGGGCCGCCGACCATGACCCAGCCGCCGCGGATCCAGCCGAAGAAGCGCGCCTTTCCGCGCGTCCTCGGGCCGGAGCGAGCTTTCCTCGCCGACACCTTGCGCGCCGAGACGACCGGCGGTCTGCTCCTGCTGGCGGCAGCGGTGGTCGCGCTGGCCTGGGCCAACTCGCCCTGGCAGGACGCCTACCACCACCTGCGCGAGACCGAGCTCGGACCGCTGACCGTCGAGGCCTGGGCCTCCGACGGCGCGCTCACGTTGTTCTTCTACCTGGCCGGCGTCGAACTCAAGCGCGAGTTCGTGGTCGGTACGCTCTCGCGACTCAGCGAGGCGGTCGTGCCGGTGGTCGCCGCCGTCGCCGGGATGGTGCTCCCGGCAATCATCTACCTGGCCGTCAACCTTGCCGCCGACAACGGGAAGACCGACGGCTGGGCGGTGCCGACGGCGACGGACATCGCGTTCGCGCTCGCCGTGCTGGCGATCGTGGGCTCGTCGCTGCCGACTGCGTTGCGGGCGTTCCTACTCACGCTGGCGGTGGTCGACGACTTCGGTGCCATCCTGGTGATCGCGGTCTTCTTCTCCCACGGCTTCCACCTGAGCTGGCTGCTGGCGGCGGTCGCGCTGATCGCGCTCTGGTACCTGTTGCAGCGGCGCCGGATCCGGACGCCGTTCCTGTACGTCCCGATCGCGATCGGCGCCTGGTGGTGCATGCACGAGTCGGGGATCCACGCCACCATCGCCGGCGTCGCCCTCGGTCTGGTCACCCGGGTGATGGTGGACCCGACCGAGGAGCACTCGCCGGCCGAGCGAATCGAGCACCGGCTCCGGCCGTGGTCCGCCGGCGTCGCCGTACCGCTGTTCGCGCTGTTCGCGGCCGGGGTGACGCTCAG
>NZ_SMKR01000142.1 GCF_004348725.1 Kribbella turkmenica | reverse complement strand
GGGTACCGGCGCCGGGGGTGGACTGGGTGTCGGCCCAGAACGGCGACTCGTTCGCCGCGCCCGCGGATTGTGCGGTCGCCCAGAACGGGGACTCGTCACTCGTCCGCGGTGCGTACCGGGGCGGCTCCGGTGGGGTCGGCGGAGGGGTCTCCGCCGGTGTGGGCCGAGCCGCGCCGGCTCGCGATCCGCGAGGTGCGGCCCGGGTCGCCTTCCTGCGCGGCTTGTACCGGCCGTTGCCGGACTCGGACATTATTCGCTTGGTCCCTTCACTGTCTCCGCCCACTGGACGTGGACGATCGTCGACCCAAGACATGCCTCATCGACGTACGTCTCGCCGGAGCCCCCTGGAGGGTCCGGCGACATGACAAGGACGGATCTACCCGCGGTGACCGGCCGTGAACCGACCGGACATTGTGGCTGTGAGACAACGTCTCCGCCACACTCGGTGCGTTCGACACAATGACATTCCTGCCTAGCTCCGGCCGAAGTCCTGCACCCAGCTGCCCGGTCCCCAGTCGGACCGGACCTGGCCGGGGTCGTAGCCGATGCCGATCGAGGTGAACCGGCAGTTCAGGATGTTCCTGCGATGTCCTTCGCTCCTCATCCAGGCCGCGACGACCTTCTGCGCGCTGTCGTAGCCGGCGGCGATGTTCTCGCCCCAGCCGGAGCCGCGGTAGCCGGCGGCCGCCATCCGGTCGCCCGGGTCCTGGCCGTCGGGGTTCGTGTGGTCCAGGTAGCGCCGGCGCACCATGTCGGAGGCGTGCCGGCCGGCCGCCTCTACGAGTGCGCCGTCCAGCCGGAGCGGGCCGCAGCCCTGCTGCTCGCGGATCTGGTTGGTGTAGTTCAGGACGGCCCGCTCCTGCGAGTTCGTGCCGCCGCCGTCGGCCGGCGGCCGCGACGTGGCCGTCTCACTCGGGCGCGGCTCGGTCGTCTCGGGCTTCGTCGGCGTGGTGCGCGTCGGCCGCGGTTTCGAGGTGTTCCTCGTGTTCGCGGTGCGCGACGCGGTCGGGCTGACCGTCACGGCGGTCAGGCTGCCGGTCGGCGTGCTGACGATGCTCGCCGGCGTCCCCGGCGTCCCCGGCGGCGTGGTGGCCGGCGTGTCCGAGGTCGAGGTCGACGCGGTCGAACCGAGGGCCGGCGTACCGGCGACGGTCGCGGTGGTGCCGTCCGGCTGCGTCCTGGTGACCGCGCCGTCCGGTGCACCGGAGAACTTGGTGCCCTCGACAACCGAGCGGCCGCCGTCGTCCCAGGTGTCCTCGGACACGTTCAGGACCTTGGTGGCGTCGTCGACCGTCGAGCTGTCGCGGGACATCAGCCAGACCACCGGGCCGATGGCGAGGAGTACGGACAGCGCGCTGACGATCGGGCCGATCAGGCCACGGCTCCGCCGGGAAGCTCGTCGACTGCCGCGGTGTCGCCGGGGGGTAGGCGAATCCGTCATGGGTGGGCGAATCCTCTTCGTTTTCGTCGTACCGAGTGCTCGTCGTTCCCCGTGTTCAGTTCTGTTGCCAGGTCCCCCCTGGTCACCGAACAGCGACCTTAACCGAGGAGTGAGGTCACCGTTACAGTTCGGCGACGGCTCTTAACACTTCCCGAAGGTTCGCCGGGAAGTGATCGACGAACGCGCTCGGCGCGGCGGTTCAGCCGCCGAAGTTCTGCACCCAGCTGCCGTTGCCCCACTCGGGTTTCACCTGGCCGGCGTCGTACCCGACGCCGATCATCGTGTAGGTGCAGTTGAGGATGTTCCGGCGGTGCCCGTCGCTGTTCATCCAGCCCTCGACCACGGCCGCCGGGCTCTGGTAGCCGACGGCGATGTTCTCGGCCATCGCGCCGCCGCGGAAGCCGGCCGCCTTCATCCGGTCGAACGGGCTGCGGCCGTCGAGGCTGTCGTGCGAGAAGTAGTGCCGGTCGACCATGTCGGCCGCATGCCCCTCCGCGGACCTGGTCAGAGCGCTGTTCGTCCTGAGGGGACCGCAGCCGGCCTTGGCGCGCTCGTCGTTGGTGAGCTTCAGCACCTGCGCCTCCGGCGTCCCCGATCCGCCGGACGGCGCGGTGGTCGTCGTCTTGGTGGCCGTCGGCTTGGTGCTCGTGCGGGTCGGCCTCGGCGACGGCTTCGGAGTCCGGGAGCCGTCCCGGCTCGGTGCCGTGGTCGAGCGCCGCCGGGCCGGGGTGGGGGTTGTCCTCGTGGCCTTCGGCCGGGTCGGGGTGGCGGTCGGTACCGGCGTCGGCGTCGTCCAGCGCGAGCCGGTGGCCGACGGGGTCACAGGTGGCGTGGCGGAGGACTCGTCCGTCGTGGTGGTCAACGGCCTGTCCTGGCTGGTCAGGACGTCCGAGGTCCGGTCCAGCACGAACCACCCGACGCCGGCGATCAGCACCAGAGCCGTGAGTGCGGCCAGAACCGGCCCGATCACTCCGAAGCGCTGCTGCGGGCGTTTGTGGCTCGTCATGGTGCGAAGCCTTGCCCACGCCGCGCGCGGGTGACTCCCCGCCCGGCCCGCACTTCACGAACCTTTGACAATGTCATGCGTTTGAACGTGACGAGGGTCACCGGGAACGTGCGATGACGATGTCCGCGACCACCTTCCAGCCGAGGCTGCGGTAGAGCCGCAGGCCGTCGATCGAGGCGATCAGGATGCCGCGCTTGGCCCCCTGGGCCGCGGCCGTCTCGACCAGCGACGCCATCACCGCACTGCCGAGCCCGCGCCGCCGGTGTGCCGGGTCGGTCTCGATCCGGTCCGCGACCGCGTCCTCGCCGACCACGGCCATCCGCCCGCTCGACACCACGCCGCCGTGCAGCGTGGCCCGGGTGATGATGAGGTCGGACTCGAGCTCGGTGTGCAGGGCGTAGCGCTCGTGCAGCTTCAGCGCGGGCTGTTCGGACAGCTGGATGGTCATCAGCCAGTCCTGGTCCTGCTGCACCTCGAGGCCGAGATCCTCCAGCTGCTCGATCCGGGCTTCCTTGTCGTCGGTCGCCAGCGTGATCCAGCCGGCGCCGCGGCCGCCGCCGGCGGCCAGGGCCAGCTCGGCGGCACGTTCGACCCGTTCCGGCTTGTCGTCGGCGTCCAGTACGACGTACTCCATCGCGCGGTTCTCCTCGCCCGCACGGACGGTCAGGATGCCGTCGTTGTCGTCCTCCACGGTGGTCCAGCCCCTCGAAACCGACCACCCGGCCTGCCAGCGGCGGACGAGCTCCTCACGATCTCTCACCCGTCGATTCAAGCAGCCGGATGGCGAGACGGCGAGGGGAACAGTGTCGTCTGACACCAACTGGCCGTACATCACCGGTTCCGGACCGTCACCACTACCGCTCCGGGCCCGCGGCGGCAACCCCTCGGGACCGGTGAATCAGGTCCGTTCCGCGGCCAGCAGGTCGAAGCCGTGGTGGTCGACGTACGACCCGTCCCGGCGGGCCGCCGCGGACCGCTCGGTGCCGAAACGGGTGAACCCGTTGACCTCGGCAACGTGGGCCGACGCGCTGTTGCCGTCGGCAGCGAACAGCACCAGCCGGCGCCGGCCCAGGCCCCCGTCGGCGACCGGCGTGAAGGCATGGTCGACGACCATCCGCACCGCCGTCGACATCACCTTGCGACCCCGGGCTGCGGGGTGCATCCAGTACCCGATCTCGCCCACGGTCGGATCCAGGCGGCGGGTCATGCCGAAGACGCTGACACAGCCCAGCAGTTCGTCGGTCGCGAGATCGGCGATCGCCCACGAGACGCCTTCGCCGGTCGCCTGCGGTTCCATCCGGCCGTCCATGAAGGTCTGCGCGTCCTGCAGCGTGTACGGCGACGGCAAGCCCGCCAACCAGTGCTGGGTCCGCTCGTCGTTGCAGGCCTCGACGATCCGCTCCGCGTCCTCGGGCCGGAACGGCCGCAGCCTCAGACCGTCGCCTTCGAGCACCGTGGCCTTCCACCAGTCGCCCTGCGGCTCGAGCGTGTCCTCCCGCCCGATCGTCGCGATCCATTCGTCGTGCCGCACGTTCCGGGCCTTCCCGCCACCAGGTACGACGACCAGACCGCGGAACCCCGCCTTCCACGCGACCCGGCGGGAAGCCCAGTTGCCGGCGAACGCCCGCCAGATCACCCGGTCCCAGCCGAGGACGTCGAACGCGTACCGGACCACCAGGTGCAGCGCCCGCGTCATCACTCCGGCGCCGCGGACGTCGGGTCCGACCGCGAACCCGACCTCGCCGACCCGGCCCTCGCCGTCGCGCAGGTCGACGGTCCCGGCGTACCGGCCGTCGTACTCGATCGCCCAGGCCCACATCCCGCCGTCACGCCAGCCGTTGGGGACGAGCTCGGTCAGGAAGGCGACGGCGTTCTCGCGCCGGTAGGGGACCGGGATCGTGGTCCAGCGCTGCATCTCCGGGTCCTGGCACATCACGTACGCCGGGTCGATGTCGGCCTCGGTGTGCGCACGCAAGGTCACCACGTCATCGGTCAGCACGGGCACGTCCTCGGGGAATCGCATGTCTCAGCGTGACAACTCCCCACCCGCCGGGGCAACGAGATTTCCCTGACAGACCGCCGTATCGCCACTAGGCTGTGGACCGTGAACGCAGCCGGAGCAGAGGCACCGCGGGGCCGGGGAGGGCAGCTGGCCGCCCAGCGGCAGGCCACGATCGTTGCCGAGGTCAACAGTCGTGGTGCGGTCACGGTGGCCGAGCTGGTGGAGCGGTTCGGGGTGTCGGACATGACGATCCGCCGCGACCTGGACGCGCTGGACTCCAGCGGGCTGCTGCACAAGGTGCACGGCGGGGCCACATCGGTCGGCCTGCGCAGCGCGCACGAGCCGGGGTTCGACGCCAAGCTGACCCAGGAGTCGGCCGCCAAGCAGGCGATCGCGGCCGAGGCCGCCAGCCGGGTCCAGCCGGACAGTGCGATCGGGATCGGCGCCGGGACCACGACGTACGCCCTGGCCCGTCAACTACTCCGGGTGGAGAACCTGACGGTCGTGACGAACTCGGCCCGGATCGCGGACGTGTTCCACGGCAACAGTCGCTCCGACCGGACGGTGGTGCTGATCGGCGGCATCCGGACTCCGTCCGACGCCCTGGTCGGCCCGATCGCGACGGCCGCGCTGGGCTCGCTGCACCTCGACCTGCTGTTCCTCGGTGCGCACGGTGTCGACGCCGAGCACGGCCTGAGCACGCCGAACCTGATGGAGGCCGAGACCAACCGGTCCTTCATCGCCGCCAGCCGCGAGGTGGTCGTGGTCGCCGATCACACCAAGTGGGGCACGGTCGGCCTGAGCACGTTCGCCACCTGGGCGGACCTGGACGTCATCGTCACCGACACCGGCCTCTCCGCCCAGGCCCGCAAGGCGATGCGCGACACGGGGTGTGAGCTCGTCATCACTTCCTGAGCCGCCCGGAGCCGCTCGGCCGGCCCCACCGGGCTCTGGACCCTTGAGCGAACGGGAGCGCGTCCGACGACCTAGTCGACGCGGGACGCACCGGCTGACGGGTCCGCGGCCAGCGAGCTCGGGGCCCGGAAACCGTGGTCGGCGAAGGCCTTCTCGATCGCCGACAGTACGGCGCGGGCCGCGTCCGCCTCGGTGAGCGCGATGATGCAGCCGCCGAAACCGCCGCCGGTCATCCGGGCGCCGAGCGCACCGGCCTCGAGGGCGGTGTCGACCGCGACGTCGAGCTCCGGCACGGTGATCTCGAAGTCGTCGCGCAGGGACGCGTGCGACGCGGTGAACAGCGGTCCCACCGCACGCAGCCGGCCGGAGCGCATCAGCTCGACCGCCTCCTCGACCCGGCGGATCTCCGTCACCACGTGCCGCACCCGGCGCCGGGCCACGTCGTCCGGCAACCGGTCGAGGGCGTCGCCGAGGTCTTCGAACGCGATCGATCGCAGTGCCGGGACGCCGAGCAAAGCCGCGGCCTCCTCGCAGCTCGTGCGGCGGGCGGCGTACTCACCGTCGACGTGCCGGTGCGGGGCCTTGACGTCGACGACCAGCAGCGCGAGGCCGTCGGCGGCCGGGTCGAACGGGATCTGGTCGGTCGACATCGCGCGGATGTCGAAGTACAGCGCGTGCCCGGCGGTGCAGCACATCGACGCCATCTGGTCCATCAGGCCGACCGGCGCACCGACGTACCGGTTCTCGGCCTTCTGGGCGAGGCGGGCGACCTCGGCCGGGTCGACCTCGAGGTCGAGCAGCCCGAGCAGTGCGACCGAGGTCGCGCACAGCAGGGCGGCCGAGGACGACAGCCCGGCTCCGGACGGCAGGTCGGAGTCGATCAGCAGGTTCGCGCCGCCGATCGCGTAGCCGGACTCGCGCAGCACCCAGGCCGCACCGGCGGGGTACGCCGCCCAGTCGCCGACGGAGCCTGGTTCCAGCTCGTCGATCGCGAACTCGACCACGCCGGAGTGCCCGCTGGACGCCACCGCGATCCGGCCGTCGGCCCGCGCGGACGCGGTCACCTGGATGCGGTTCGGCAGCGCGATCGGCAGCACCAGACCGTCGTTGTAGTCGGTGTGCTCGCCGATCAGGTTGACCCGGCCGGGAGCCCGCCAGCTGCCTTCCGGAGCGACGCCGAACACGTCCTCGAAGCTCACGAACCCATCCTCCGCAAGGTCTCGGCCACGTCCTCGGGCCGGGTGTCACTGATGAACGCGCCCATCCCGGACTCCGAGCCGGCCAGGTACTTGATCTTGTCCGCGGCCCGGCGGATCGACAACACCTCGAGGTGCAGGTAGCCCAGCTCGCGGTCGACCCGGACCGGGGCCTGGTGCCAGGCCGCGATATAGGGCAGCGGGTCGCCGTACAGGCCGTCGAGCCGCTGCAGGACGTCCAGGTAGAGCTCGGCGAAGTCGTCGCGCTCGCCGACCGACAGCTCGCTGAGGTCGGCGACCTGGCGGTGCGGGTACAGGTGCACCTCGACCGGCCAGCGGGCGGCCTCGGGCACGAAGGCGGTCCAGTTGGTGTTCTCCGCGACGACCCGGGTGCCGTCCTTCTTCTCGCCGGCCAGGACGTCGGCGAACAAGTTGCTGCCGGCAACCGCCTTGTGCTCGCGGGCGCGCGCCAGCAGGGTGCGCATCCGCGGCGGCAGGAACGGGTAGGCGTAGATCTGGCCGTGCGGGTGGCTCAGTGTCACGCCGATCTCGCGACCGCGGTTCTCGAACGGGAAGACGTGCTCGACGTCCTCGCGGGCGCTCAGCTCGGCGGTCCGGTCGGCCCAGGCGTCGACCACCAGCCGGGCCTGGCCCTGGGACAGGTCGGTGAAGGACTTGTTGTGGTCGCTGGTGAAGCAGACCACCTCGGTCCGGCCGGGTCCGGCGAAGGAGGGGAACCGGTTCTCGAACACGGCCACGTTGTAGTCGAGGTCCGGGATCTCGGTCGGGTTGCCCAGCTTGCTCGCGCACAGCGGGCACTGGTCGGCCGGGGGCAGGTAGGTCCGGGTGTTGCGGTGGGTCGCGTAGGTGATGACGTCACCGGTCAGCGGGTCGGTCCGCAACTCGACCTGCGGCTGCGGGGCCGGCAGGCCGCGGGTGTCCTCCACCGGCACCCGGACCGGCGCGTCGGCCGGGTCGTAGTAGATCAGCTCGCGACCGTCGGACAGGGTGGTGTCCGTCCGGCGCGCGCCGCGCGGTGTGTTCATCGTGTGACCCTCCCGGCCGACCGACACGGACAGCCAGAAGTCATCGTAAACCAACAAAGTCGAACATGCACGGTGATACAGGCCACCGGTAGGCTGACTGGATGGACGACTACGCCCAACGCACGCCCTCTCGAGTTCGTACGAGAGGGCGCTAGGAACTCCCACCCATGAACGACACCCTGCTCAACATCGTCCTGATTCTCGTCTTCGTGCTGATCGGTGGGGTCTTTGCCGCAGCCGAGATGGCGCTGGTCTCTCTCCGGGAGAGCCAGCTCAAGGCACTGTCGCACCGGGGCCGGCGCGGCGAGACGGTGGCCCGGGTGGCCGCCAACCCGAACCGGTTCCTGTCCGCCGTCCAGATCGGCGTGACCCTGATGGGCTTCCTGTCCGCCGCCTTCGGCGGTGCGACCCTGGCGGACGGCCTGTCCCCGCACCTGCAGGAGCTCGGGCTGCCCGAGTCCGTGGCCGGCACGGTCGCGCTGGTGCTGATCACCATCCTCATCTCCTACGTCTCGATCGTGCTCGGCGAGCTCGCGGCCAAGCGGCTCGCGCTGCAGCGGGCCGAGACGTTCGCGCTCGGCCTGGCCCCGCTGGTGGACCGGATCGCGTCCATCGCCCGGCCGGTGATCTGGCTGCTCTCGCGGTCGACCGACCTGGTGGTCCGTGCCCTCGGTGGCGACCCGAACGCGAACCGTGAGGTGATGTCGGACGAGGAGCTCCGCGACCTGGTCTCGGCGCACGAGTCACTGGGTGAGGAGGAGCGCCGGATCGTCGACGACGTGTTCGAGGCCGGGAGCCGGCAGTTGCGCGAGCTGATGCTGCCGCGCACCGAGGTCGACTTCATCGACTCCGAGATGCCGGCGTACAAGGCGGTCAAGTTCGCCGCCGAACGGCCGCACTCGCGGTACCCGGTGATGAACGGCTCGGCCGACGACATCGTCGGGTTCGTGCATGTCCGCGACCTGTTCGACCCCGCGGTCGCGTCCCGTTCGGTCCGGGTCGGCGACCTGGCCCGCGAGGTGCTGCTGCTGCCGGACACCGCGAAGCTGCTGCCCACGCTGACCGAGATGCGCCGGCGCTCGACCCACCTGGCCATCGTCCTGGACGAGTACGGCGGTACGGCGGGCATCGTCACGCTGGAGGACCTGGTCGAGGAGCTGATCGGCGACATCAAGGACGAGTACGACGAGGAGTCGGTCGAGACCACCCGGCTGCGCAGTGGCGACATCGAGGTGGACGGTCTGCTCAACCTCGACGACTTCGCCGACGAGACCGGGGTCGAGCTGCCCGACGGCCCGTACGAGACGGTCGGCGGGTTCCTCGCCGCGCGTCTCGGCCGGGTGCCGGCCGCCGGCGACGAGACGCCGATCGACGGCCACACCCTGACGGTCACCGAGATGGACGGCCGCCGGGTGGCCCGGGTCCGGATCCACCGGGTCAGGCCCGCGGAAGACCAACCGGTTCCCGAGGAGTCGTAGCCGACAGCATCCGCCGGCAGCCGAGCACGGCCGCGCCGCCGACGACGTACCCGAGACCCTGGAGGATCAGCGCCGAAATGATGCCGACGAGCTCGCCGAGAACTCCGGCCGAGGCGATGCCGACCAGCACCGCGACACCCTCGGCGGCGGAGATGGCGCCGAACGCCCGGCCGCGGGACGTGTCCTCGGTCAGCCGGGGCGCGGATCCTTCTCCAGTGACGTGCCTGGAATGTCGCGGGTACGGCGATGTCAAGCTGTTGCTCGGAATTTCCTGGCTCAGCGGGCTTCGGCGCTCGGCAGTGCCCAGCGCCAGAAGCGCCCGACCGGTGGTGGCCGGTGCCGGCCCGAACCGTTCGTAGGCTCCTGGACCGCCGCCCCGTCGGCGATGGCGGTGGCGCTCGGCCGGTGCGTGGGCTCCTTCGCCAGCATCCGCAGCAGCAGGTCCTCGACGGGGCCGGCCAGGCCGGGACAGGTCTCGCTCGGCGGGACCGGTTCGGTCCGGACGTGCTGGGACAGGATGTCGGTCGGGTCGTCGCCGTCGAAGGGTGGCCGGCCGGTCACCAGTTGGTAGAGAACGCAGCCGAGGGCGTAGACGTCCGAGGCGCCGGTGGCAGGTTCGCCCCGGGCGCGCTCCGGAGCGAGGTAAAGGCTCGTGCCGAGGACCTGGCCGGGCACGCTGGTGGGCGGGTCGGTGACGAACCGGGCGATGCCGAAGTCGGCGACCTTCACCGTCCCGTCGGCGTCGATCAGCAGGTTGGCCGGCTTGATGTCGCGATGGACGATGTCGCGCCGGTGGGCCGCGGCGATCCCGGCGGCCGCCTGCCGCACGACGTCGACGGCCCGCTCGGGCTCGAGCGGGCCGCGCAGGGCGAGTTCATGGGCGAGGCTGCGGCCCTCCACCAACTCCATCACCAGGTAGTAGTTGCCGTCCTGCTGGCCGAAGTCGTAGGCCGCGACCACGTGCGGGTCCTTGACCATCGCCGCGGTCCGGGCCTCCCGCCGGAACCGCGACTCCGCGAACGGATCGTTGCGGTGCGGGAGCAGCAGCTTGACCGCCACCGGCCGGCCGAGAAGCTCGTCGCAACCGCGGAAGACCTCGCCCATCCCACCATGGCCGAGGACCTCGTTCAGTCGGTACCGACTCGCCAGCAGCACGCACTTCCGGTACCCAGCGATCTCCTGCCGAATCCACAGTTGCCCATGGCCACGGTCAGCCGGCCTGCGCGCGGATTCGTTCCAGGGCCGGTACAGCGTGCCCGAGCACCGAGACGTGGCTGTCGCCGGGGTGCAGCGACAGCGTGGCCGCCGGGATGTGCCCGGCCAGCCAGCGGGCGTGCGCGCAGGGGATGATCCGGTCGTCCTCGCCGTGGCAGAGGAGTGTCGGCGCGGTGATCGTCGCCGGGTCGCAGTCCCACGGAACGACGTAGGAGCAGTCGTCGTCGACCAGGCCGTCGGGACCGTCCGGCATCGACTCGTCACCGGCGACCGATCCGAGCCAGCCCCACGGCCCGTCGAGCATCGCCAGGTCGCGCGCGGTGAACTCCGGGTCGTACCCGGCGCCAGAGGTTTCGTGGGCGAGCTTCGCCTCCCGGCCCGCGGCCGCGGCCCGCAGGGACACGAGCCCGGACGGGATCATCCCGTCGTACCAGTCGAGCCCGGAGGCGTCATACGGCGCGATGGCGGCGAAGGTGACCACGGCCTCGACCCGGTCGCCGAGGACCGCGGCGGCACCGAGCGCGTACGACCCGCCGCCGGAATAGCCCATCAGGGCGAACCGGCCGAGCCCGAGCGCGTCGGCGACCGTGGTCAGGTCGGCCGCGACCGAGGCGATCGTCCGCCCCGGCGCCGCGGTCGAGCCGCCGTACCCGGGGCGGTCGAACGAGAGCCAGCGGATCCCGAGCCGGTCGCCGGCCTCGAACAACGGCTCGGGCGGGGTGCCCAGGTTCGGGGTGCCGTGGTGCCAGAACACCGGCAGCCGGCCGTCGTCGCCGGGCGCGGTGTCGTACACGTGCAGCGTGCGGCCGTCCGGCAGCCGGAAGTCCGTCTCGTTCATGACGCTCACCCTAGGTCCGTAGTGGTCTCGGCGAGCGGTACGTCGGAGGGCCGCCCGTGGACTCGACATTCCGGCCGCCGGACCCGCTCTGAGGCGAAATGTCGAGTTGTCCCGGGTGGCGCCGACCTCTGCTGCGAAGATCCAGCCAGACTCCGAAAGGACACGGACATGAAGTACCTGCTGCTGATCCACAGCAACCCGATCACCTGGAGCCACCCGTCGTTCCTGCACACCGAGGAAGGGCGGGCGCTGCCGAAGAAGGCCCGAGACGCCTTGGCCCAGCAGTTGACCGACCTGCTGGCGGGACTGCGGGAGTCGGGTGAGCTCATCACTGCCGTGCCGCTCGAACCGCCGGCGCGGACCCGGGTGGTTCGCGTCCGCGAAGGCATCCGGGCCACCACGGACGGTCCGTACTCGGAGGCCAAGGAGCAACTCGCCGGCGTCTTCCTGATCGACGTCGCGACGGCGGAGCGCGCCGACGAGATCGCCGCCACCATCCCGGAGGCGCAGTTCTTCGCCGTCGAGGTCCGCCAGGTCTCCGAGTTCGACTAGGAAGACGTGCCTCAGCTGACCAGGCGGGTGTGGTTCTCGCGGGTGGCGAGGGTGGGGTCGAGGGTGCCCAGGGCGAGCCAGGTGGCGCCGCCGACGCCGTCCCGGGCGGTCAGCACTTCGCCGGAGAAGTGGTCGTGGACGGTCGCCCGGATCAACCGGCCGACGGGAGATGCCTCACCCGCGACGCTGCCCGCGAGCACCATCGGGCCCTTGTCCGACGTTGTCGTCAGTCGCTCGAGGGTCTCTGTGAGCAGTTCGGCTGCGCGTTTCACCAAGGAGAGCGCGGTCTCGTCGTTCTGTTCGAACGCCCACACCACGGTCCGCGCCAGTTCGGCCAGCATCACCGGCGGACGGCTGTTCACCGCTCGGATCAGGTCGTCACGCAGGATGTCGTAGCCCTCACGCTGGGCGATCGGGTGCTCGTCGCGGCCGGGCAGGATCGCCTGGGTGACGGCCTGGCCCAGCACACCGATCGGTTCACCCAGATCCAGTTTGCGCAACACACTGCGCACTGCCTCCCGGCCGAGCCAGAAGCCGGAGCCGTCGTCGCCGAGCAGCCAGCCGTGGCCGTCCGCCGTGCGCACCAGCTGGTGGTTGCGGACCAGGCCGGCCGCGCTGCCGGTGCCCGCGATCAGCACGACGCCGTCCGGTTCCGGCGTACCAGAGGCGAAAGCGACCTCCAGGTCGCCGATGAACTCGGGTTCGCCGGTCAGTCCGGCGCCCGCCCAGGCGGCGTCGAACTGCGCGCGGACGTCGGGCCGGGCGAGGGCGGAGCCGCCGGCCGCGCCGATGACAGCGGCCCTGACCGCGGTGGCGTCGAGCCCGGCCAGCGCCGCGTGAAGCGCCTGGCCGAAGTTGGCCGCGGCACTTGCGGGGTGGCTGGTCGGATTTCCGCCCGCAGCCGCCCCGCGACCGACTACGTTGCCCTCATGGTCCGCGATCACGATCCGGGTGGAGGTGCCGCCGAGGTCGCCGCCCAGGACCAGTGCCGATGCCGGCATCAAGACCACTGAGTCCGCAGGTTCCGGCAACGGGCGTTCGACCGACATAGGCAATGCTCCAAACTGCTCGAAATAGGTTCCTAATGGACAATAAGAAGCAAGGTCACGCAACGGTCCCGATCTGGGGAGAAGAGTGAGATGAGCCTTGACTTTAGCTGCCAGTTGAGAAAAGTTCTGTCCAGCAAACCGCAAACTTGCGCAGTTGTCGGCACCAGGTGTGTCGCGGCGAACACATTAGTCGAGGGGTGGGGCCGCTGATGGCCAGCAGTAACCAGGGCGGACCAGGCGAGACCGGCGGGGTGAGTGCGCAGGCTTATGTTCATGCGCTGACGCCGATCATGACCGCCGTCACCGAGCAGATCGACGGCCCGATCCAGCCGGCCGCCGACCTGGTGGCCGACGCGTTGCGCAAGAACGGAGTCATCCAGGCCTTCGGCTCCGGTCACTCCGAGGCGCTGGCGATGGAGATCGCCGGCCGGGCCGGCGGACTGATCGCGACCAACCGGATCGCCCTGCGCGACCTGGTCCTGCTCGGCGGCGAGCCGATCGAGCTGCTCCGCGGTGGCGAGCTGGAACGCGACCCGTCGATCGCGCGCAGACTCTACGACCTGGCCGAGCCGGACCCGGCCGACCTGTTCGTGATCGCCTCCAACTCCGGGGTGAACGGCTCGATCGTCGAGTTCGCCACCGTGGTGAAGGAGAAAGGCCACCCGCTGATCGCGATCACCTCACTGCAGCACACCGGCGGGATGGACTCGCGCCACCCCTCCGGCAAGAAACTCATCGACTTCGCGGACGTGGTGCTGGACAACCATGCACCGTACGGCGACTCCGTGCTCGACCTGCCCGGCGGCGGCAAGGTCTGCGCGGTCTCCTCCATCACCGCGGCACTGATCGCGCAGATGCTGGTCGCCGAGGTCCTGCGCCGGCTGACCGAGGCAGGTGAGACCGCTCCGGTCTACCTCTCGGCGAACATCCCGGGCGGCGACGACCACAACCACGCCCTTGAAGCACAGTACGCCGGCCGGATCCGGCGTACTGCATGAACACTCTCGGAAGGCGGGACCCATGACCACTCCTGACAACCTGTCGCGGCGGCTGTTCCTGCAGCGCGCGGCGGTCGGCACGCTGCTCGCCACCGGCGGCAGCACGCTGCTCTCGGCGTGCGCCAGCGGCGGCAGCGACGACGGCAACACCGGCGGTGGCGGCGCCGAGCAGACGACGGAGAACCCGTTCGGCGTCAAGGCCGCGGACCCGCTGGACGTGGTGATCTTCAAGGGCGGGTACGGCGACGACTACGCCAAGGCGCACGAGGAGCTGTACAAGAAGAAGTTCCCCGAGACCACGATCAAGCACGCCGGCATCACCGACATCACGCCGCAGCTGCAGCCGCGGTTCAACGGCGGCAACCCGCCGGACGTGATCGACAACTCCGGCGCCTCGTTGCTGCCGATGTCGACGCTGGCCAGCTCGGGCCAGCTCGCGGACCTGACCGCGCTGTTCGACGCGCCGTCGATCGACGACCCGAACAAGAAGGTCCGCGACACCGTCGAGCCGATCACGCTCGAGGCGGCGATGCTCGAGGGCAAGCCGCTGGTGCTCGACTACGTCCTCACCGTGTACGCGTTGTGGTACAACAAGCCGCTGTTCGCCAAGAACGGCTGGGAGCCGGCCAAGACCTGGACGGAGTTCCTCGCGCTCTGCGAGGAGATCAAGAAGGCCGGCATCGCGCCGCTGGCCCACCAGGGCAAGCACCCCTACTACATCGGCCAGGTGCTGATGGACATGGCGGTCAAGCACGGCGGCCACGAGGTGATCAAGGCGATCGACTCGCTCGAGCCGAACGCCTGGAAGCACGAGTCGATCAAGGCCGCGGCCGAGGCGATCCTGGAGCTCAAGGGCAAGGGCTACATGATGCAGGGCACCGAGGGCCTGGACCACATCCAGTCCCAGACGGCCTGGAACCAGGGCAAGGCGGCGTTCATCCCGTCCGGTTCGTGGCTGGAGAACGAGCAGAAGCCGGTCGCACCGAAGGACTTCGAGACCACCGCGACCTTCACCCCGCTGCTCGACGGCTCGAAGCTGCCGGTGGACTGCACCGAGATCAGCGCCGGGGAGAACTTCATCGTGCCGGAGAAGGCGAAGAACAAGGCCGGCGGGCTGGAGTACCTGCGGATCATGCTGTCGAAGGAGGCGGCCGGCAAGTTCACCGAGCTGACCGGCTCCCCGACAGTGGTCAAGGGCGCCGCCGAGGGTCTGAAGCTGAGCCCGGGTGCGTCCTCGGCCAACGCGCTGCTGGAGTCCGGTGGGGAGAACAACTGGACGACGTACTTCGCCACCTGGTACTCGACGATGGACAAGCCGATCCGTAGCGTTTACGGCGAGCTGGCCGCGGCCCGCATCACCGCCGACGAGTTCTGCGCCCGGGCGCAGAAGCTCGCCGACGACACGGCCAAGGACCCGGCCACCAAGAAGCAGACCCGCAGCTGAGTCTGCTGACGGGACAGGTGCACGCTGAGCTGTGGGGAGCTTCGACAGTCCCGCAGCTCAGCTGTCTGTTGTAAGGAGAGAGATGCGGCACGGCAGTTATCGGTTCGTCGCGAGTTTCCTCGCGATTCCACTGGCGTTGTATGCGATCTTCGTGATCTCCCCGTTCGTCCAGGCGTTCTACTACTCGCTGACCGACTGGACCGGGATCTCACCGGATTTCAAGTTCGTGGGTTTCGACAACTTCAGGACCCTCGCCAACGACAGCGTGTTTCGCCAGGCGCTCGGGCACAACCTGATCCTGCTGATCGGGCTGCCGCTGGCCACGATCTTCCTCGCCCTGGTGTTCGCCTACCTGCTGAACGTCGGCGGGCGGGCGAACGCCGCCGGCGTCCAGGGCGTGCGCGGGAACGGCTTCTACAAGCTGGCGTTCTTCCTGCCGCAGGTGTTGTCTGTGCCGGTCATCGCGGTCATCTGGGCGACGGTGATGACCTCGACCGACAGCGGGCTGCTCAACTCCGTCACCAAGGCGATCGGCCTGGGGACGTCGGAGTATCTGGCCAATCCCGATATCGCGCTGTACTGCGTGCTGTGGGTGCTGATCTGGGGCAGTGTCGGGTTCTACCTGGTGCTGTTCAACGCGGCCATGTCCGGGATCCCCAAGGACATCTTCGAGGCTGCCATCATCGACGGCGCGACCCGGCTGTCGACGTTCTTCCGGATCACCCTGCCGCTGCTGTGGGACACCATCCAGACGTCCTGGGTGTACCTGGCCATCCTCGCGCTGGACGCGTACGCGCTGGTCGCGGTGATGACCGCCGGGCCGGGCGGTCCGGACAACTCCACCACGGTGATGGGTCTGCAGATCGCGGACAACGGCTTCCAGTACGGCCGTGCCGGCTACGCCTCGGCGATGGGTGTGGTGCTGTTCTTCCTGACGCTGATCATCGCCGCTGTCATGCTCCGGGCCACACGCCGCGACCGGATCGAATACTGAGGGGCCGGAGATGACCGTACCTGTACAGATCGATGTCGAGGACACCAGCGCGAAGCCCGCGCCCGCGGTCCGGCCGGCCGGCGGCAAGGACCGTGCCTTCAGCCCGGTGAACGTGTTCTCCCACACGGTGCTGATCGCGTGGAGCGTCCTGGTCGTTGTGCCGTTCCTGTGGGCGGTGATCGCGTCGGTGAAGAGCACCGGCGAGATCTTCGGCGACAATCCGTGGGCGCTGCCGAAGGAACTGCTCTGGGACAACTACGCCAAGGCCTGGGACAAGGGTGTCGGCGACTACCTGTTCAACAGCCTGGTCGTGGTGGCCGGCGGTGTCTTCGGCACCATGCTGTTCGGCTCGATGGTCGCCTACGTGCTGGCCCGCTACGAGTTCCCCGGGAACCGGTTCGTCTACTACCTGTTCGCGGCCGGGATGATGTTCCCGACCTTCCTGGCGATCGTGCCGCTGTTCTTCGTGGTCAAGGGTTTCGGGATGGTGTCGACCTACCAGGGCCTGATCCTGGTCTACATCGCCTACTCGCTGCCGTTCACCGTGTTCTTCATGCACGCGTTCTTCCGGACGCTGCCGACGTCGATCGCCGAGGCCGCCCTGGTCGACGGCGCCTCGCACGCCGGCACGTTCTTCCGGGTGATGCTGCCGATGGCCAAGCCGGGCCTGATCAGCGTCGGCATCTTCAACGTGCTGGGTCAGTTCAACCAGTTCGTGCTGCCGTCGTTCCTGTCTCCGGAGCGGCCGGTGCTGTCCCAGGGCATCGCGACCCTGCTGGGCAGCCAACGGTACGAGAACGACTGGGGCACCCTGTTCGCCGCGCTGACCATCGCCATGGTGCCGGTCATCGCCGTCTACCTGGTCTTCTACCGCCAGGTCCAGGCCGGCCTCACCGGCGCGACCCTCAAGTAGACCGGCGGGAACGCTAACCTGCCGGGGTGCTGAAACGTCGGACTGTTCTCCAGGGCGCGCTGGCCGGCGCCCTGGTGGGCGGCTGTTCGTCGGGTACGACGCCGCCGCCGAAGGTGGATCCGGACAACCCGTTCAAGGCGGCGCTGGACAAACCGGTCGAGGTGCTGACCGGTGAGGAGTACGGCGGGTTCGGGGCGGCGGCGTACCGGAAGAAGCATGCCGCGGCGACCGTGACGCCGACAGTAACGGCGAAGCTGCGGGACCTGCTGCTGCCGCGGTTCGCGGCCGGGAACCCGCCGGACGCCGTGCTGAACACGGGCGACGGGCGGCTCGAGCTCGGCCGGCTGGTGCGCGAGGGGCAGCTGTCCGACCTGCGGCCGCTGCTGAACGCGCCCGCCTGGGACAACGCCGACGTGACCGTGAAGGACGTCGTACTCCCGGGCATGCTGGACGCCGGGCGGTACGACGGGACGCAGCGGACGGTGAACTACGTCGCCACCGTGTACGGCCTGTGGTACTCGGCGGCGCTGTTCCAGCGGTACGGCTGGGACGTGCCGCGCACCTGGCCCGAACTGCTTGCCCTCGGCACCGAGATGAAGGCCGCCGGGCTCGGTCCGTTCGTCTACGCCGGTGCGCACCCGTACTACCTGCTGGAGATGGTGCTCACACTGGCCGCGAAGACCGGCGGGCACGACGTGGTCAAGCGGATCGACAACCTCGAGGACGGTGCCTGGAAGGACGAGAGCGTCACCCGGGCGATCAGCGCGGCCGGTGACCTGGCCAAGCGCGGCCTGATCGCGCCCGGGTCCGCCGAGTTCGACCACCTCACCTCGCAGAAGCGCTTCCTCGCCGCGAAGGCCGGCCTGCTGCCCTGCGGCAACTGGCTCGAGAACGAGATGAAGCCGCTGATCCCGCGGAACTTCGCGCTCACGATGATCGGCGTCCCGCCGCTCGACGGGTCGTCGGCGCTGGCCCGCGGCCTGCATGTCGAGGCGACCGCGCCGTACCTGGTGCCGGCGAAGGCGAAGAACGAGGCCGGCGGGTTCGAGTACCTCCGGGCGATGCTGTCCAAGGACGTCGCCACCCAGGTCACCCAGGAGGCCAACCAGCTCACCATCGTCCGCGGCGCCGCCGACGGCCTGGAGATCGGTACGGCGCTCCGGTCGGCGAGGGACCTGCTGTCCGCGGCCGGCGACCAGGTCATCACCTGGTACTTCGCCGACTGGTATCCGGAGTTCGCGACCGCCGCGGCCGAGGCCACCGGCCAGTTCGTCGCCGGCGGCCTGCAGTTGTCCGAGTGGACCGCCCGGGTGCAGTCGGCCGCCGACAAGCTCAAACAGGACAAGGCGATCACCAAGTACCACCGGGACTGACAGCCGCAACGCCTGGACCCACCGCCTGAGCAGGAAAAAGGCCTCGCCGTCGGCATTCCGCCGTCGTAACCTCGGTAGAGGGTGGTGAGATCGATGGAGTGGATAGCTCTCCTGCTCCTGTTCCTGGGACTGTGCGGGCTGCTCAGCCTGGTGCTGCCGCAGCCGCCGCCGTCGCGCTGGCGCCGGCGGCTGGGGAAGTCTGCGGACCGTCTGGCGAGGCGGTTCCGCCACCCGCCCGTGCCCGCGCCTGACCCGTTCGACACACTTCGCCTGCAGACCCGGCTCGGACACCTCGCCGGGGAGATCCAGCGGATCGAGACCGCGCCCCGGGTCTATGCCCGCGCTCACCGGCTGATGGCGGTCGAGGCGGCGTACGACGACCTCCTCGACGAGGCCTGCCGGCTGGCCGGCATCCCCGCGGGCGCCGACCTCGAACGCGGCGAGCAGAAACGCCGCCACGAGGAGCAGGAACTGGCCGCCCGCGGCTGGTCCTGGTAGCCACCGCCGCTCGCCGGAGCGTGGCTCACGTCATAGTGCGGGGCCTATGAGGGAGGGGACCCGCCCCGTGTGTGGAGCGGACTGGGGGCGCTGGCAGAATCGGGGTCATGTCCCTAGCTGCGTCTGACCCCTCCGCAGCCGGTTCCCAGCGTCGCCCTCGGGTGCTGTCCGGGATCCAGCCGACGGCGGACTCCTTCCACTTCGGCAACTACCTCGGTGCGTTGCGGCAGTGGGTGGCCCTGCAGGACGACCACGACGCGTTCTACTGCGTCGTCGACCTGCACGCGATCACGGTGGAGTACGACCCCAAGCAGCTACGGGAGCGGACCCGTCGCTCGGTTGCCCAGCTGCTCGCGGCCGGGATCGACCCGGAGCGGTCCACCCTGTTCGTCCAGTCGCACGTGCCCGAGCACGCCCAGCTGGGCTGGGTGCTCGGCTGCCTGACCGGGTTCGGCGAGGCCAGCCGGATGACGCAGTTCAAGGACAAGTCGGCCAGGGGCGGCGCCGACCGCGCCACCGTCGGCCTGTTCACCTACCCGATCCTGCAGGCCGCGGACATCCTGATCTACCTGGCCGACCGGGTCCCGGTCGGCGAGGACCAGCGCCAGCACCTCGAGCTGACCCGCGACCTGGCCGGGCGGTTCAACCACCGGTTCGGCAAGACCTTCCGGCTGCCCGAGGCGTACATCGTCAAGGAGACCGCGAAGATCGCGGACCTGCAGGACCCGGCCGCCAAGATGAGCAAGTCGAGCTCGTCGCCGGCCGGCATCATCGACCTGCTCGACGACCCGTCGGTGAGCGCGAAGAAGATCCGCTCCGCGGTCACCGACTCCGGCCGCGACGTGGTCTTCGACCCGGAGAACAAGGCCGGCGTGGCCAACCTGCTGACGATCTACTCCGCGCTCACCGGCCGGAAGATCAGCGAGCTCGAGGACGAGTACGCCGGGCGCGGGTACGGCGACTTCAAGAAGGACCTGGCCGAGGTCGTCGTCGAGTTCGTCACCCCGTTCCGGGAGAAGACGCTCGGCTACCTGGACGACAAGGCCCAGCTGGACGCGATCCTCGCCGCCGGGGCGGAGCGTGCCCGCGCGGTCACCGAGCCGACGCTGCAGCGGGTCTACGACCGGCTGGGATTCGTGCCCGGACCGGCTCTCGGATCGGGCCGGTAGGGCCCCGGA
>NZ_SMKR01000141.1 GCF_004348725.1 Kribbella turkmenica | reverse complement strand
AGCGTGGACAGCACAAGACTCGGGCCACCACAGTGAGCCGGATCGCCGAGGTACGGGCGCTCGCGCGCGAGCTCGAACGGCGGGTGGGGCAGCGGAAGGCGGGGTCGCCGAACCACCTCAGCGACCTCGAGGGCTGGGTGACGCCGGAGGTGTGGGAGCGGGTGCGTGAGCTGCTGATGGAGGCGTCGGTGCTGATGCACGACCACAACCAGCCGCCGCGGACGCCGGGGACCGTGCACGTCAGTGCGACCTCCTGGACGTTCCAGATGACCAAGAAGGCGCGGTCGTGAGCGTACTGGCTCCGCTGCGCGAGCGGAACTTCCGTTACTACTGGCTGTCCCGGCTGATCGACCGCGCCGGTACGACGATGGCAGGCGTCGCGCTCGCGTTCGCCGTGCTCGAGGTCAGCGACTCCGCGACCGCGCTCGGCACGGTGCTCGCGGCGTACAGCATCCCGATGGTGGTGTTCCTGCTGGCCGGTGGCGTGCTGGCCGACCGGTTCGGCCGGACGCTGGTGATCCAGGCGACCAACGCGCTGTCCGGCCTCAGCCAGTTGGCGACGGCCGCGCTGGTGATCACCGGTACCGCTGAGGTCTGGCATCTGGCGGCGCTCGCCGCAATCAACGGCACCGCCACCGCCGCGGGCATGCCGGCCCTCGCCGGTGTACTGCCGCAGTTGGTTCCACGCGATCAGCTCAAGGCGGCGAACCTGGTGCTCGCGGTGCCCGAGAACGCGCTGATGGTGCTCGGTCCGGCGGTGAGCGGCGTGCTCGTCGCCGTCGTCGGGCCGGGCTGGGCCCTGGCCGTGGACGGCGCGACCTATCTGCTGGCGATGCTGGTGCTGACCCGGGTGCGCATCCCGCGGCCGGCCGAAGGCCAGCTGCGCAAGGGCGCCGTCGCCGACCTGCGCGAAGGGTGGACCTACTTCCGGTCCACCACCTGGCTCTGGGTGGTCGTCGCGTCGTTCTCCTTGCTGAACGCGATCGGCAGCGGCGGATTCAACACCCTTGGCCCGGTGCTCGCCACCCAGACCGACATCGGCGAGGCCGGCTGGGGACTGATCCGTTCGGCCCAGGCGGTCGGCTTCCTGGCCTGCTCGCTCGCGCTGATCCGGATCTCGTTCCGGCGACCGCTGCTGTGGGGAATGGTCGCGGTCGCCCTCAACGGCATCCCGATGCTGGTTCTCGGCGTCGAGCCCATCCTGCTGGTGGGCATGGTCGGAGCCTTCCTGGCCGGTGTCGGCAGCCAGGTCTTCGGGCTCGGCTGGGATCTCGCGATGCAGGAACACGTGCCGGACGAGATGCTCTCGCGCGCCTACTCCTACGACATGCTCGGCTCGTTCGTGGCGATCCCTGTCGGCCAGTTGCTGTTCGGTCCCCTCGGGCTGGCGTTCGGCGTCCAGCGGGTGATGGTGATCGCCGGGATCGCGTACGTCGTGATCGCGCTGGTCACGCTGGCGTCGCGGTCGGTGCGCGATCTGCCGCGGGCGACGGCGGTCGAGCTCCCGGCTACCGGGAGCGGACCAGGTTGAGGCTCTCGCGGGCGATCTGCCACTCCTCGTTGGTCGGGACGACGAGAACGGCGACCTCGCCGTCGTCGGGGGAGATGCGGCGGGCCTCCTTCGACTGCGCGGCGTTGAGGTTCTCGTCGACGGTGATGCCGAGCCGCTGCAGTCCGCTCAGGGCGGCCGCCCGGACCTCGGCGGAGTTCTCCCCGACTCCGGCGGTGAACACGACGGCGTCGACGGTCCCGAGCACGGCGTAGTACGCGCCGACGTACTTGCGGATGCGATGGCAGTAGACGTCGAACGCCAGCGCGGCCCGCTCGTCGCCGCCGGCGCGCAGCCGGGAGACCTCGCGGAAGTCGTTCTCGCCGGTCAGCCCCTGCAGACCCGAGGACTTGTTCAGCGCCTGGTCGATGTCGTCCATCGACAGGTCCAGCTCCCGCATCAGGTACGCCGGGACCGCCGGGTCCACGTCGCCCGAACGGGTGCCCATCACCAGGCCCTCGAGCGGCGTGAGACCCATCGACGTCTCCACCGACCGCCCGCCGCGGACGGCGGACGCCGAGCAGCCGTTGCCGAGGTGCAGGACGATCGCGTTCACGTCGTCCGGTTCCCGGTCGAGCAGCCGGGCCGCCTCCTGCGAGACGAACGCGTGCGACGTGCCGTGGAAGCCGTACCGGCGGATCCCGTGCTCCTCGGACCACGACCTCGGTACGGCGTACGTGTAGGCGTGCGGTGGCAGCGTCTGGTGGAACGCGGTGTCGAAGACGGCGACCTGCGGCAGGTCGGGGAAGAGCCTGCGCGCGACCTTCATCCCCTCCACGTTGGCCGGGTTGTGCAGCGGGGCGAGCGGCACCAGGTCGGTGACCGCGGCGATCAGGTCGTCGTCGATCAGCGCCGGGGCGCCGAACCGCGAGCCGCCGTGGACGACGCGATGACCTACGGCCGCGATCTCGACGTCGTCGAGCGACGGTCCGTGCGACTCGAAGGCCTCGATCGCCGCACGCAGGGCGTCCTCGTGCGTCGGGATCTTCGCGGTCGTCCCGGTCTCGCCGTCCGGACCGCGGTGGACGTGGTGTCCCTGGCTCTCGCCGATCCGCTCGGCGAGTCCGGAACCGGCCGCCTCGCCGGTCCGGGCGTCGACCAGGCTGTACTTCAGCGACGAGGAGCCGGTGTTGATCACCAGGACGTGATCGGTCATCGGTCGCTGCCTCCGGGGGCCTGCTGGGCCTGGACGGCGGTGATCGCGACCGTGTTGACGATGTCGCGGACGGTCGCCCCGCGGGACAGGTCGTTGACCGGTTTGCGGAGGCCCTGCAGGACCGGACCGACCGCGACCGCGTTCGCCGAGCGCTGGACCGCCTTGTACGTGTTGTTGCCGGTGTTGAGGTCGGGGAAGATGAACACCGTCGCCCGGCCGGCGACGGGGGAGCCGGGCAGCTTCGTCCGGGCGACGGCCTCGTCGATGGCGGCGTCGTACTGGATCGGTCCCTCGACCGGGAGCTCCGGCGCGCGCTCCCGGATGATGTTCGTTGCCTTGGACACCTTTTCGACGTCGGTGCCGGACCCCGAGGTACCGGTCGAGTAGGACAGCATGGCGACCCGCGGCTCGACGCCGAAGGCGACCGCTGTCTCGGCGGACGAGATCGCGATGTCCGCCAGCTGCTCGGCGGTCGGGTCCGGGTTGACCGCGCAGTCGCCGTACACCAGGACCTGGTTCTGCAGGCACATGAAGAACACCGACGAGACCACCGACACCCCGGGCACGGTCTTGACGGCCTCGAGCGCCGGCCGGATGGTGTGCGCGGTGGTGTGGACCGCGCCGGAGACCATGCCGTCGGCGAGCCCGAGCTGAACCATCATCGTGCCGAAGTACGAGACGTCCCGGACCAGTTCGCGGGCACGGTCGAGGTCGACGCCGCGGTGCCGCCGGAGCCGGTGCAGCTCGGCCGCGAGTTGCTCGGCGAGGTCGTCGTGCTCGGGATCGAGGACCTTGGCCGCGGCGACGTCGACACCCAGGGCGGCCGCCTTCGCACTGATGGCGACCGGGTTCCCGAGCAGCGTCAGATCGGCCACCCCCCGGCGCAGCAGGACGTCGGTGGCGCGCAGGATCCGTTCCTCGTCACCCTCGGGCAGGACGATGTGCTTGCGCTGGGCAACCGCCTGGTCGATCAGCTGGTGCTCGAACATCAACGGCGTCACCGCGCTGCTGCGGGCCACGGCCAGCTGGTCGAGCAGCGCCGTACCGTCCACGTGCTGGTCGAACAGCGTGAGCGCCGCGTCGACCTTGCGCGGTGACTCCTTGGTGAGCCGGCCGCGGACCGCGGTCAGCGCAGTCGACGTCGACTGGGTGTCGAGCGTGGTCTCGAGGATCGGCAGGGTGACCCCGAGGCCGTCGATCAGTCGCTGGACCTGAGCCGGCAGGCTGAATCCGCCGTTCAGGACCACGGTGGAGATCTGGGGGAAGTTGAGCGAGGCGTGCGCCATCAGTACGCCGAGGACGACCTCGGGCCGGTCGGCGGCGGTCACTACGGCGGCGCCGTCGAACAGCCGGTCGAGCACGTTCGGCATCGTCATCCCGGCGATCACGACCCCGGTCACCTCCCGGGCGAGCAACGCCGGGTCGCCGGAGACGAGACCGGCGCCGATCGGCGCCAGCAGGTCAGCGACCGTGGGCTGGCTCAGCAGCGGTTCCTCCGGGAGCGCGAACGCCGGTCCGCCGGCGCCGGCGAGCGCGGCCACCGCGTCGGGAATCCGGTCCGGATCGACCCGGTTCGCGACCAGCGCAGCGAGCGAGCCGTGGTTCGCCTGCAGTTCGCCGACCGCGAGGTCCGCGATCGCCCGCAGGTCCCGCGGGCTGCGCCGGAACCCGTTGAGCACCAGCAGCACCGGCGTGCCGAGGTTGGCGGCGATCTTCGCGTTGTACGAGAACTCGGTCGGCGTGCCCACATCGGTGTAGTCGCTCCCGACGACCAGTACGGCGTCGGTCCGGTCGGCGACAGCGTGGTAGCGCTGCACGATCAGCCCCATCGCCGCGACCGGGTCGGCGTGAACCGCGTCGTACGTGACGCCGACGCAGTCGTCGTACTCGAGGCCCACGGCGTCGTGCGCGATCAGGAGGTCGAGGACGTAGTCGCGGCCGCCGTGCAGGGCCGCGTCCGGGCGGACGATCGGCCGGAACACACCAACCCGCTCGACGCGGCGCGACAGTAGCTGCAGCACGCCGAGGGCGACGGTGGATTTCCCCGTGGACCCCTCTACCGAGGCGACGTAGACACTGCTCCCCATGCCTGCACCCTAGTGCAGCAGCTAGCCTCCCTTCGGCTCAGCCATCTTCCGGTGGGCCGCGGCCTTCAGCTTGTCCGGCATGACTTTGTTGGCCAGCTCCTGCGCCTTCGTCATCAGCGACTCGGCGACGACCCGGTCGCGGCCGGCCATCATCGCCTCGAAGCCCTGGCGGGCGACCTCGGCGGGGTCGTCCTTGCTGTCCGACTGCCCGACCGGCGTGTCCTCCATCCCGGCCCGGCGGAAAAACTGGGTGTCGGTCGGGCCCGGCATCAGCGAGGTGACCGTGACGGGTGAGTCCTTCAGTTCGTCCTGCAGGGCCTGAGCGAAGGACTGGAGAAACGACTTGCTGGCGTTGTACACCGCTTGGTACGAGCCCGGCATCGTGGCTGCGATCGAGGACGTGATCAGCAGCCGCCCCTGGCCCCGGGCGACCATGTCGCGCAGGACAGGCTTGGCGAGCGCGACGGTCGACTTGGCGTTCAGGTCGATGATCCGCAGCTCGGCCGCGAGGTCGTTCTCCGCGAAGGAGCCACCGAGCCCGGTCCCCGCGTTCAGCGCCGCCGCGTCGAGCGGGCGGTCACCGACACAAGTGACGAGCCGCTGGATCCCCTCCGGCGTCGCCAGGTCGACGCGGACCGCCTCGACCTGGACCGAGCGGTCACCGGCGGTCCGCAGTTCGGGAGCGACGGTCTCGATCGCGTCGTCCTCGGCCGCGACGACGAGGTCGAAGCCGTGCTTGGCGAATTGCCGCGCGAGCTCGAGGCCGATCCCGCTCGAGGCTCCGGTGACCAGGGCGAGTTGTCCGTTCTCAGTCATGACCTCGCGGTACCCCAGGTGACCGCCTGCATTCGGCCCGGTACGGCGAAGGTGCGGTTGCACGCGGCCGGGCGGGGTACCGAAGGCTTTTCGACCTGGAGGCGATGATGGGTGCACCGCTGTGGATTCTGGTGATGGTGATCGTGCTGGTCGCCGTCGCCTTCGTACTGTGGGCGCTGTTCGCCGCCGGGCGCGGCGCGGCCTCGGCGGCGAAGTCGATCAAGGGCCACGACTCGGGCGAGACCGCGGCCCACTCGACCGAGCACACCAAAATCCGCCGGGTCGACACCACGCCCCCGGACGAGACTCCGGACAAGTGATGGCGATCCGTCCGGCGGGAGGCACGGCCGGGTGCCTGCTGATGATCCTGGTGTCGGCCGTGCTGTCCGTCCTCCTCACGATCGTGCTCAATCTGCTGCTCTGACGGCGGAGAGGACCAGAGGTTCGATGGACTCCATCACCTTCGTCGGGAATGCGACCACCCTCATCCGGCTCGGGTCGTTCACGGTGCTGACCGACCCGAACTTCCTGCACCGCGGCCAGCGGGCCTATCTCGGCAAGGGGCTGTGGACCAGGCGGCTCACCGATCCAGCGCTCACGCCTGAGGAGTTGCCGGGTCTGGACCTCGTTGTGCTGTCGCATCTGCACGGCGACCACTTCGACCGGATCGCCCGGCGCAGGCTGGACCGGACGGTTCCGGTGGTCACCACAGAACCAGCCGCGGACCGTCTGCGCCGCTGGGGTTTCGCCGCGGAGGGCCTCCCGGTCTGGGAGACGTACGACCAGCAGCTGGGAAGTGAGTCGCTCACGGTCGAGTCCCTGCCCGGGATCCATGCCCGCGGGATGATGGCGAAGCTGTTGCCGCCGGTGATGGGATCGCTGCTCATCCACCGGGTGGCCGGCGAGGTACGTCGGCGCGTCTACCTGAGCGGGGACACGTTGACCGGCGACCATCTCGACCAGATCCGCGAGCGGCATCGCGAGATCGACGTCGCCGTCGTCCATCTCGGTGGTACGCGGATCCTGTTCGCCACCGTGACCATGGACGACGTCCAGGGACTCGACTTCCTGGAGCGGATCCGTCCGCGGCTGGCCGTGCCCGTCCACTACGACGACTACCGGGTGTTCCGCTCACCCTTGTCGGACTTCCTCGACCGGGTCGCCGCAAGTCCGTCCGGCTGGCAGGTCAGCGCACCTGCCCGCGGCGAGACGATCATCCTCGACCGGGTCAGCCCCAGCTGAGTCCGCCAACCGCGTCGGTCGGCGGGTTAGTGGGGTGGCGGTGGGGGTACTTGGGATTACTCGCCTCTGGGATGTGTTGGAGGGTTGGATGGCGGTCTATCGAGTCATCTGGCGTTCGATGTGCGGTGTGCTCATCACCGCGGGGGTGGTGGCCGGGCTGATCGTGCTGCCGGTGAAGGTCTGGGTGCTGGTGGGGTTGCTCGCGATCATCCTGGCGTTCGTCGCGGTCGTCGGTCGTTCGGCGAAGGACAGACAGGCGGGCAGATCGGGCGTCGAATCACTCCTGCGTGCCCTGGTCGTGGCTGTGGCGGTGATCGCCGTTCTCGGGCTGGGCGCCGTACTGCAGGGCAGCGTGGTTCTCCTGCTCCTGCTGGTGGGCGTGAGCTCGCCGAGACTCGTCGGCCGGATGCTCTCCGGCGTCACGCGAGCGCCTGAGCCGCCGCCCGGAGCTGTCAGCACGAGGCAGCTCTGCCAGGAGTGGCGGGAGAGCTATCTCTCGCTGAGGCAGGCGCCGACACCCGCCGCCCGGATCCGGATCGTGCGCGCGCGACAGCGCTGCCTGGACGAGTTGGAACGGCGCGATCCCGACGGCTTCCAGGCCTGGCTCGCCTCGGCCGCCAGTGCCGGCGGTGACCCGAGTCGTTTCGTGACCGAGAGTCGCCGGGACAATCCGCCCGACCAGCAGGTGACCTGAGTGAGGTTCTATCGCCAGTGGGTACTGGCGATAGAGGGCGGCGGCATGCGGCCGCCGACGAGCTCAGGAGAACGGCGATGAATGATCTCGAGCGTGCCAAGCGTCCCAAGAACAGTCTGGCCGGCCCGTACGGCCATCCGTTCCATCCGGTGCTGGTCACCGTTCCGATCGGTGCCTGGGTGGCGAGTGCGGTCTTCGACATCGTCGCGCTGGCCGGCCCGAGCCGGGAGGCGGTGTTCGCCGAAGGCGCCTACTGGCTGATCGGCATCGGCCTGGTCGGCGCGGTGGTGGCCGCCGTGTTCGGGCTGATGGACCTTCTCGTGATTCCGCGCGGTACGAAGGTCTTCCGGACTGGTCTGTTGCACATGTCGCTGAATCTGGTCGTGGTGATCCTGTTCGCCGTCGACTTCGCGGTCCGCGCCAACCAGGAACGCGACCAGGCCAGCGTCGGTGGCTTCGTCCTGAGTCTGGTCGCCCTCGCCCTGCTCAGCGCCTCCGGCTGGCTCGGCGGCCAGCTCGCGTACCACTACGGCGTCCGCGTAGCCAACGAGGAGACCCAGCGCGAAGGTTTTCGCTGACCTCACCGACGGGTCGGCACTCCCTCGAGCGCTCGGCGCGCGGGGACGGCGGTGAGCGAACGGCACCTCCAGGCAGCGTGCCTTTCCGGCGAACGCCCATCCGCGGTCGCGGCCACCGTCACCACGCTCGAGGAGATCGGCCGGCGCCGCGGCTCCGGCTGACCTTTCTCAGCGAGCGGCCGAGACGGCGGACGGTGCGGTAACCGAGCAGGCCGGCGACGACCCACGGGCCGGCGACGATGAGGGGGTCGAGTGACTGGTGGATCAGGTCGGCGCGCTTCTGGTGGCGGCGGGACCGGAGGCCGTGGTGGCTGACCTCGGCCAGGATCCCGGTCTCGATCAGCGGATTGTCCGGGTGTTTCGAGACGAAGGACCGCGCCGTGCTCCCGACCGTGTCGACCCGGTCGGCGGCGATCAGCAGGAGCCAGTGCGCGGCCCGGCCCTCGCTGTAGCGACGGTAGGCGAGCTTGCGGATCAGCCCGGAGGCACCGCGCGGCGGGCAGGACGTACCGAACACCGGCGTCACGGACGCGTGCTCGATCGATCGCTCCCGCGGCCACTTCTCCGGCTGGGACTCGGGAATCTCCCAGACGGCGCCGTACGGGTGAGGCTCGTACACCTCCTTCGGTACGGCGGGCCGGTTCGCCGGATCGAGATCGGCGCCCCAGCCCGGGATGCGGGCCCGGAGTTCCTCGCTGGTCTCGGGGTTCGGCGGCTTGTGCGGTGTGTAGGCCATGTGAATGCTCCGGTCAGGCGGCGTCGGTCACGACCAGGGGCTTGATGCACCCGTCGAGCTTGGCCGAGAAGATGTGGTAACCCTCGGCGATGTGTTCGAGCGGGATCCGGTGGGTGACCAGGTCGCGGGGCTTGAGGTAGCCGTTGCGCACGTGCTCGAACAGCCGTGGCCACTGCCGTTTCACCGGGCACTGGTTCATCCGCAGCGTCAGTCCCTTGTTCATCGCGTCGCCGAACTTCACCGCGCTGAACATCGGGCCGTAGGCACCCATCACGGAAACGGTGCCGCCCTTGCGGACCGAGTCGATGGCCCAGTTGAGGGCGATCGGCGAGCCGCCCTGCAGTTTCAGCTTCGCGGAGGTGATGTGCTGCAGCAGGTTGCCGTCGGCCTCGGCCCCGACGGCGTCGATCGCCACGTCGGCCCCGATGCGGTCGGTCAGCTCCTTCATCAGCACGACGACATCGGCGTACTCGGCGAAGTTGTAAGTCTCCGCGTGCGCGAACGACCGGGCTTTCGCCAGCCGGTACTCCAAGTGGTCGATCACGATCACCCGGCCGGCGCCCATCAGCCAGGCCGACGCGGCCGCCGACAACCCGACCGGTCCGGCGCCGAAGACCACGACCACGTCGCCTTCGGCGATGTCGCCGAGCTGGGCGCCGAAGTAGCCGGTGGCCACCGCGTCGGTCAGCAGTACGGCGTCCTCGTCGTCCATCCAGTCCGGGATCGAGCTCGGTCCGACGTCGGCGAGCGGCACCCGGACGTACTCCGCCTGGCCGCCGTCGTACCCGCCGCACGTGTGCGAGTAGCCGTAGATCCCGCCGACCGCGGTCGCGTTCGGGTTGACGTTGTGACAGTTGGCGTACAGTCCGCGGGCGCAGAAGAAGCACGTCCCGCAGAAGATGTTGAACGGCACCATCACCCGGTCGCCGGCCTGCACGGTCCGGACCGACGGGCCGACCTCGTCCACGACGCCGATGAACTCGTGCCCGAAGGTCATGCCGACCCGCGTGTCCGGCATCATCCCGTGGTACAGGTGCAGGTCGGACCCGCAGATCGCGGCCCGGGTGACCCGGACGATCGCGTCGTTCGGATGCTCGATCACCGGCCGCGGTTTGTCCTCGACCCGAATCCGGTACGGACCTCGATAGACCATTGCACGCACAGACGAACTCCTTCCGCGAAAGGCGGACAGTGCCCGGGCCGGGGCGAGCACAAACCCTGGGCGACTGCCGGACCGGCGGGCGGGTGCATGGGCCGGGTAACCGGGAGAACGAGGTTCAGCCGGAGCCTCGGACGACCGCCGGCGCAGGGCGCCGGTACCGACAGGAGGCTCGTGTGGCCGATGTTGAGTCCGTTGGTCCCATGACGGGAAGCGACCTGCCCCTGGACGCCGGGCTGCTGAGGTCGCTGTTCGCACGCACAGTCGCCGGGACCGTGGGCTTCGAGGAGGAGTTGCTGCTGGTGGACCGGCGCAGATACCTGCCCGTGGACGCGGCCTCCCTGCTGGCGCGCGTCGCCGACCCCAGGGTGAAGCCCGAGCTTCCGGCGTGCCAGCTCGAGATCGCGACCTCCGTGCACGACAAGGTGGCGGACGCCGTCGACGAGCTGCGCTCGTGCCGTGCGCAGGTGGCCGACGCCTGCGGGACCGACGTCGCGGCGATCGCCGCACCGGTTCATCCGCTCCTCGACGGACCCATCGCGCTGTCGCCGACCCGGCGGGCCGCTGAGCTCGGCGTCCGCTACCGGGAGGCGATCGGCCGGCAGCTCGTCTCGTCCTTGCAGATCCACCTCGCCTTCGGTGACGCCGACTGCACGCTGGGCGTCTACCACGCTCTGCGGAACCTTCTCCCGGAGCTGGCCGCGCTGGCCGCGGCCGCCCCCTTCGCCGGTGGGCGTGACACCGGCCTGTGCTCGGTGCGTCCGCTGGTCGCCTCCGCCTTGCCGCGACAGGGTGTGCCGCCGGCGATCGCGTCCTGGGACGACTTCGCCGAGAACCTCGCCTGGGCGGTCCGCGGGGGCGCTGTGACCGACGCTTCGGAGTGGTGGTGGGAACTGCGGCCGCACCTGCGCTACGGCACGCTGGAACTCCGCGTCCTCGACGTACAGGCGACGGTGGCGCACACGAGCGCGATCGCCCGGTTCGTTCACGCTCTGTCCGGCAGGCTCGCAGAGCTGCACCATCTCGGCGAGTTCCAGCCGCCGGCGCCGACCTGGAGGATCGCCGAGAACCGATGGGCCGCTCTCCGGGACGGCGTACGGGGAGAACTCCTCGACCTCCGCACTGGCGAGCCCCGGTCGACCCGGCGGCGACTCCACGAACTGATCGACTCCGCCGAACCTTTCGCGCCGGGAGGCTTGGACGACGTCCGGCGCGTGGTGGACGACCCGCCCGTGGAGCGGCTCCGAGCGCTCGGGCCGGAACGCGTCGTCCCCTGGCTGGCGGAGGTGTTCACCGCATGAAACTGCTGACCCTACCGGGCGTGTTCGCCCCGATCTCCGACTCGTTCATGCTGGCCGACGCCATCCGCGACGAGGCGGTCGGTCCGGACGGACGGGCGCTCGACGTCTGCACCGGGAGCGGCGTCCTCGCCCTGGCGGCGGCGGAGGGCGGTGCGGCGACGACGGCGATCGACGTCTCCCGGCGAGCGTTGCTCACCGTCCGCATCAACGCGTTCCGAGCCGGCCTGCGCGTCCGCACGCTCCGGGGACGCACATTCGAACCCGTCGCCGGCGAGCGCTTCGACCTGATTGCGAGCAATCCGCCGTACGTACCGTCGCCGCGACCCGACCTGCCCCGTTACGGCGCGACCCGGGCGTGGGAGGCGGGTCACGACGGACGACTGGTCCTGGACGCGCTGTGTGACGCGGCGCCCGCCCATCTGCGCCCGGGCGGAGCGTTGCTGCTCGTGCACTCGTCGTTGATCGGGATCGACGCCACCATCCGGCGGCTGCGCCGGGCCGGGCTGGTGGACGTCCAGGTGCGGTCGTCCGTGCGGGGTCCGCTGGGCCCGCTGATGCGTGCGCAGCAGGCCGCGGGGACCATCCCGGCCCATGTCGACGAGGAGGACGTGGTGATCATCCGGGCGCGCGCGCCGCTGACTCGCTGATGGCAGGCTCACCCGGCCGGGCGCTGCCGGAGCAGCGTGTGGGTGCCGTCGCAGAACGGCGGAATGCCGGTACGGCCGCACCGGCACAGCGCGATCGTGCGGCGTTCGGCCGGGAGCGGATCGCCGTTCTCGTCCAGGAGCTGGAAGTCGCCCCGGACCAGGATCGGACCGTCTGGGTAGGCACGGATCTCGGTCCCCCGGTCATCCTTCGACGTCATGCACCAGCAGTACCCACGCCGGCGCCGCAACTCACCTGGTTTTCCGGCGGGTACCGGCCAGGCGCCTCGAGAGGAGACCTTGCATGCAACTACCACCGCCACGAGGCCCGCTGAGCGCCTGGCTGGACCACCGGCTCACGGGCGGCGACGACGGGGCCCGGACGCCCGAGGCCGGACCGTCCGACCGGCCGTACGCCGACGAGGATCTCCAGCTCGCCCTGTGGGTCGCCTACGAACTGCAGTACCGCGGCTTCGACGAGGTGGACCCCGATCGTCAGTGGGATCCGGAGGTCATCGCCTTCCGTACCCGGCTGGAGCGCCCGTGGGTCGACTGGCTCGAAGCCAACTGCCGGATCCGTCCGACCGATGAACCGGTGGCGACGCAGTTGCGGGCCTTGATCGACGCCGACGACGGCCCCCGGCTCGCGCCGTACCTGCGCCGGCACGCCACCAAGGAGCGGTTCCGTCAGTTCGTGCTGCACCGGTCCGTCTACCAGCTCAAGGAGGCCGACCCGCACAGCTTCGGCATCCCGCGCCTGGACGGGGCCGCCAAGGCCGCCCTGGTCGAGATCGAGGCCGACGAGTACGGCGGCGGCCGCCGGGACCGGATGCACTCCGAGCTCTTCCGGACGACGATGCGCTGGCTCGCGCTCGACGACAGCTACGGCTACTACGTCCCCGAGGTCCCGGCCGTCACGCTGGCGGTGTCGAACGTGATGTCGCTGTTCGCGGTCCACCGCCGCTGGACCGGTGCGCTCCTGGGGCACCTGGCGGCCCTCGAGATGACGTCCACGCTGCCGAACCGGCAGTACGCCGCCGGCGCGATCAGGCTCGGGGCTTCGGACGAGGAGGCCCGCTACTTCACCGAGCACGTCGAGGCCGACGCGGTGCACGAGCAGATCGCGGCGCACGACCTCTGCGGCAGCTACGTCGAGGAGCATCCCGGGGCGATCGGCGACGTCCTCTTCGGCGCGGCCTGTTCGCTTGCGGTGGACAACCTCTTCGCGGAGCACCTGCTCGCCGGCTGGAGAGTGTCCGGCCGGCAGCTGCGCAGGCCGGCCGCGGCCGCGAGCTGAGCCCACGGTTCACGGTGCGTGACGCTGGGTACCGGAGGCGCCAGGACACATCGGGCAATTCTGGAGGCGTGAAATGAGCATCGGAGCCGGCATCTTCCTGATCGCGGCTGGCGCGATCCTTGCCTTTGGCATCCGTGACGACAGCGGCACCGTGGACCTCAACGTCATCGGCGTGATCGTCATGCTCGCGGGCGCCGCCGGGATCTGGCTGTCCTACTACATCACCAACCAGCGCCGCCGGGTGCAGACCCAGGCGCTGGATCCGGCCGTCGAGGAGGAGTACCGCTCGGTCGAGGAATCCAGCGCCGCGCACCGCGAGGCGCAGGCCGGTGCCGAGACCCCCACCGAGCGGCGGATCGAGCTCGACCCGGCCGCCAGCGGCCTGCACACACCGGCCCCGGATCGCGCCCGGCCGGTCAACCCGGAGCCTGCCGAACCGCGCGGTGCGACCTCGCGCCGCCGAATCCTGCACCGCTTCCGCGACCGGCGCTGAACCTGCGGGCCGCCCGCCGTCGTGATGTGCTGATCCTCGTCCTTCCGTTCGCATGATGGCTGAGGTGCAGCGTGCACGACGTACTCGATCCGCGCGATGTCGTTGTCGACGAGGCGGAGCAGTTGGTCCACAGCGGATATCCGGCCCAGGGGCTGCTGGCGGAGGCCCGCGAGGCCGCGGCCCGGAACGACCTGGCCCGGCTCGAGCAGATCGAACGTCACCTCGGCCTGCTCGAGACAGATCCAGGCTGGCCGTTCGACGAGCCCGACGACGACCCGATTTTGCTGGGCCTGGCGGCTGCCGCGCCGGAGTTCGCGGTTCCCGCAGAGGCGCTGGCGGACCGGATCCGAGGTTGCTGGCTGGGACGGACCGTCGGGAACACCCTGGGCAAGCCGGTCGAGGGTCTGAGCCGCGCCGAGATCGACAGCTACCTGCGGGCGGCCGGCCAGTGGCCGCAACGCGGATACCTGCCGCTGCTCGACCCGCTGCCGGCGGGTGTGCCGGCCCTCCATCCGTCGGCCCGGACCGCCACGGCCGGACGCTTCGCCGACGTTCCGCGCGACGACGACATCGACTGGACGATCATGGGGCTCCACCTGCTCGAGACGTACGGGCGGGAGCTGACCACCGAGCAGATCGCCGGCGAGTGGCTGGACCGGATGCCGTTCACTCAGACCTACACGGCCGAGCGAGCGGCGTACCGGAACCTCGTCCACGGTCTGCGGCCGCCGTCGACCGCTGTCCACCGCAACCCGTACCGCGAGTGGATCGGGGCGTTGATCCGCGGTGATGCCTTCGGTCTGGTCAGTCCGGGACGACCCGGCGAAGCCGCTCGACTGGCGCTCGTCGACGCCCGGCTGACGCATGTCGCGAACGGGGTGTACGGCGAACTGTGGGCCGCCGGCTTGGTGTCGGCCGCACTGGCGACCGGCTCCGTGCACGAGGCGATGCGGGCGGCGAAGTCGTTGATCCCGGCCAGGTCGCGACTCGTCGCTGCGCTGGACGCTGTCGAGAGGCTGCACCGCGCCGGCGCCGATCACACCGCTGCACTCGACTGGGTCGATACCGAGCTCGGTCACCTCTCCTGGGTGCACACGGTCAACAACGCCGCTCTGATCGCGGCCGGGCTGTGGTGGGGCGACGGCTTCATGGACGCCGTCGGCATCACGATCTCCGGCGGACGGGACACCGATTCGAACGCCGCCACCGTCGGTAGCGTGTACGGTGCCGCCAACGGTGCGGCCGGCGTACCGGGCGAGCTGGTCGGAACGACGCACGTCCGCGTGCGCAGCGCGGTTCGCGACTTCGACCGGATCACCGTCGACGAACTCGTCGAGCGAACCCTCCGGCTGGCCGGGGACGAGGTGCGGTCGACTCCGCCCGCTGATCGGCGGAGTGCCCGTGGCCGGTGACCGATCGTGCAAGGTGACGACTTCGGGATGTGCCATGCCGTCGATGCCGGCACGGTGCAGGCGTTCCGGCCAGGCCGTCGTGACCGACCCCGAGATCCGCAAGGCGATCGAGGAGCCCGGCATCCGGCCCGTGTCGAAGCGCGATGCCTTCACCGGCTGACAACAGCGCCGGTTTTCCGTTCGGCCGGTGGGGTACCCGGTCGGCATGGACATGAGCCGACTGAGCCCGGTCTACCAGGGTGAGGGACCGTTCGCGAGTGTGCTTCTGGACGTGAGTCGTGATTCCGAGTCCGGAGTCCAGGAGCACGAACTGCGGGTGCGCGGCGCGGGTGAGGAACTGGCCCGGTCGGGGGCTCCGGACAGCGTGGCCGAGCTGGTCACCGAACGACTGGCCGAACGGGTCGAGACTCCGGCTCCGGTGGCGCGGATGGTCGTGGCGAACGAGGGCGGCGTGTTGCTCGACGAGGTGACGCACCAACGTGTCGACCAGCCGGTCGTGAGCTGGGGACCGTTACCGGACCTGGCGACGTGGGCGGCGCTGGCCGAGCGGAACGTCCGCTTCGTGCTGGCGCTGGTGGACCACGAAGGCAGCGACCTGGCGGTCTACAACTCCGACGTACCGGAGCCCGAGTCCGAGGTGTCCGCCGGCGGCGAGACCCATCACGTGCACAAGGTTCCGGTCGGCGGATGGTCCGCGCTGAGGTACCAGCACGAGACCGAGAACGTGTGGAAGCGGAACGCCGACGCCGTCGTCGAGAAGCTGGAGTCACTGATCGGGAAGGGCATCCGCCTGGTCCTCGTCGCCGGCGATCCGCGGTCGGCGGCACAGGTGCTGGAAAGCCTGGAGAAGTCCAAGGCGACCCTGATCCAGCTGGAGTCCGGCGGTCGCGCCGAGGACGGTGGCGACGAGGCGCAGCAGCAGGCGATCCGCGAGGCGCTGATGGAGTACGCCGTGGCCCGGCGGCTGGATCTCGTCCACCGGCTGAAGGACCGGCTCGGACAGGACTTCGCGGTGGCCACCGGGGTGCGGGACGTGGCGGACGCGTTCGTCCGCGGGCAGGTGGAGACGCTGCTGCTCGATCCGGGCGCGGCGGCCGAGTTCGAACTCGTGCCACGGGACCACCCCGGCCTGGACCTCGGCGCTGTACCGCAGGACGAGGCCGTCCGGGCCGACCAGGCGATGCTGGCCGCGGCGGTCCGGACCGACGCCCGCGTCTCCGTTCTGCCACGGGCCGCTCTCGGCGGTGCTCCAATGGCGGCGCTGCTGCGCTGGGACAACCAGGACTGACGACTGCCGGCGTACGTCAGCGGGGAAGTTTGCGGGTGTCGACGAGTTGCTGCGCGACGTCGCGCAGCTTGGTGTTGGTGTCCTGGGAGTAGCGCTTCAGGACTTCGAACGCACGGTCGCCGTCGATCTCGTAGCGCTCCATCAGGATGCCCATCGCCTGGCCGACAAGCTTGCGGGCGTCGATGGCCTGAGCCATGGACTCGTCGTGCCGGGCGCTCGCGACGGCGACCGAGGCGTGCCGGGCGAGAATCCGCGCAATGGCCTCGTCGTCGGCGTCGAACGCGTCCGGTTTGGTGCTGTAGAGGCCGAGCACGCCGATCGTGCCCGCGGCGGTCGTCAGCGGCACGTCGAGCACGGTCCGGACGCCGAGTGCGCGGACCCTCGCGGTCCACTCGGGCCAGCGTTCGTCGGTCGCCGTGTCCGGAATCAGGATGGAGTCCCGTCCGCGCATCGCCTCGACCAGTGGCCCTGTCCGGGTGTTCATCTGGAGCTCGTAGACCTCGGCCACGACCGGATCGGTCACCGCCGGAATCTGCGGCCCGCCGCGGACCGACAGCGCCACTCCGGCGTGCGAGCAGTTCAGAGCCTGGAGGGCGAACTCGACCACGGCGTCCACGGTCTCCTGGACACCGCCGGTGTCATGCAGTTCGACCGCCAACCGAGCGAATCGATCGGCGGCGCCGCTGATGGCGTCGAGCGCGGTCTTCTCGGGCTCCGCGGGCGCGTCGCTCCCCGCAGGCCTCTGGGAATCGGCCTCATCCATACGTCCATCATGCCTCAGCCCCCGATCCGCGGCCGCCCGGAGCGAGGACCGAGGGTCATTCGGCGGCGCGGGCGATCAGGTCGGCCGCCGTGGCGGTGAGTGGCTGTTCCCGGCGTCTCGCGAGGTCGACGAGGCGGTCGAAAGCGGCATCCATGGAGACGTTCTCCGTGTACGCGACGACGCCTTTGGCGCGTTCGATGACGGCGCGGTCGGCGAGCGCGGCGCGGGTCTGGGCGGCGACCTCAGCCGGCGTCGGAGGGGTGTGGATGAGGACGAGACACGCGACGTCCGCGAACGCCTGCGAGACCAGTTTCTTCTCGCCGGTCACCTGCTGGCCGGCGAGGAAGAGGTTGACAGCACCGAGTGTCCGACCGTGCCATTTCATCGGCGCGGCGTGCACACCGTCGAAGCCGGCCGCGCTGAAGCCCTCCCGGAGTGACGGCCACTGTGCGGCGATGCCGTCGAGTCCGCTCGCGGTGACGGGCCGACCGGTCGCGATGCAGTCGACGCCCGGTCCTTCGTCGACCTGCAGTTGGTAGACCTCCAGGTGCTCGGCCCGATGGTCAGTGGCGGTGAGGAATTCCAGCCTGCCGTTGCCGGGGCCGGCCACCAGGATCCCGGCCGCGACGGCGTCGATGCTCTCCGCGCAGCTGTGCAGCAGGGTGGTGATCGACCCGATCACGTCGTGGTCCGTGACGAGCGCGGCAGTGGCGGCGGCCAGACCCCGCACGGCCCGTTCTGGCAGCGGTGCCTGGGGGGTGCCGTGGCTGGTCATGCGTCTCCTCGGAAGTCGAGTCGTCGGGTGACGACCAGATGGGCGATCTCGCCCAGGCTGCTGTCGTGGGCGTAGGCATGCGCGCGCAGGATGGCCAACGCGTCGTCGGGTGAGATCCGCAGCTGGACGACCACCATCCCGGTCGCCTGGTGAACTTCCGCCCGGGCCGACCACTTGCCGTCGGCCTCGGGGTCGCCGGTCAGTTCCGGGTCGCGCAGCAGCGCCGCACCGATCGCGGCAGCCAGGAAGAGGGCGGACTCGTCGGACTCGGTCGGCCCGCCGTCGGTGAAGTAGGCCGCCAGGACGCCGAACTGCTGATCGCCCGGCCGCATCGGAATCGCCTGGATCGTCGTCGGGCCGACCCGTTGCCAGGCGGCGCGACTGAACTCCGGCCAGCGCGGGTCGGGCTGATCGCGGACGACCGCCGTGACCGTGGTCGCGGCTGCGGCGGCGGTCACGCACGGACCTTGCCCGAGGACGTCCTGGAGATCCTCGAGCTCGCCGGCCCGGGCGTCGGTCGCACTCAGCGCCAGCCGGGTGGGACCTTCCTGCACAGCGATCCAGGCGCCGGTCGCGTTCAGGATCAGCCGGGCGGCGTCGCAGAGCCGGTCGGCCAGGTGTCCTTGCGCGTTCGTGGCGGCCAGCCGCGCCAGTTTGGTCAGGATCTCGGTCCGATCCACCATCCGGGACACCTCCACCGGCGGTCTTCCGGCCGCACGCCGTACACCCCCAACCTACTCGTGGCAGGGCATATGCGCTCTGCGACCCACCGGGAGTGGACCGACACGGCGGACCGGGCGTTTGGTTGCGGGGGCGTAGGGTGGGAGATGTCGCCGGCACCTCGCATCCGTCGCCCAGGGCGGTTCGTCGGCGGTGTTCGACCGAACAGGCCAGGGGAGTCCTGCTGGTCGCGGAGGGTCGTGCCCCATGGGCAATGACGACGAAGACTTCGGAGCTCTCGACCCGGGGCGGGTCGACGAGGCGGCGACCTTTTCGATCGCCGTGGCTCAGGGCGTGCTGATCGAGCGGTACGACCTGAGCGCGGACGGGGCGTTGACGATGCTCGACGGCCGCGCGCGCAGTGCCGGCATCCCGATCGTCGAGGCAGCCCGCTGGCTTCTCAGCGCGGGCAGTCTGCCGTAGTCCGAGGCCCCGCAGGGCGTCACCAGGCACATTGCGTGGGTGCTGGAGGCCCGCAAGCCGGCCGGCCAGGCGATGGGCAGCCTGCTGGAGCGGTTCGACCTGGACGGCGCTAGCCGGCGCCACGGGCCGGGATCGCCATCCCGGAATCCATGCCCACGGCAACTACATGGGGAAGGTTCCGCAGGGCCCCCTCCAGCGTTCGGGCAACGACGGGGTCGACGGTGGTGTCCGTTCCCTGCCAGATCTGGCGCACCAGCACCTGGGCGACCGTATTCGGCGACCGCTGGCAGTTCCGCGCCCAGTCGGCGATCAGCACATCCGCCTGGGCGGCGCTGACGCCGAACCATTCCTTCAGGACCTGTGCTGCCAGCTCCGGGTACGGCCGGTCGACCGACTCGACAACCTCGGACGGGATCATCATCTGCTGCTCGGTTCTCGCGCGCTGGTGCTTCCCCGGCTGCTCCATAACCGACCGGTTCAGCGGACCTTGCCGGTACCCCGCCCGCCACCGTCCATTCGCCGCGCTACTTCCCTGGTGGCTCCGGGTGGCGACAAGTGGTTCCTGCGGACTGGGTGGCGTCGACGCTCCCGGCAGGTCGTCGGTGGGGCGAACGCCGGCCGCCGAGGTCAGCGACGAGTGATAGATTTGTGCACTAATGATCAGCGCTGCGTGGAGGTGCTCGTGAGTGACGTCGGTGGCGAGGTCGACCCGCTGGACCTGGAGAACCAGGTGTGCTTCGCGCTGGCGGTGGCTTCGCGAAGCGTGATCGCGGTGTACCGCCCGCTGCTGGAGCCGCTCGGGCTCACGCACCCGCAGTACCTGGTGATGCTCGCGCTGTGGCAGTACGCACCGCTGTCGGTCAGGGAGCTCAGCCGGCTGCTGCAACTGGAGCCCGCAACCTTGTCGCCGCTGCTGAAACGCCTCGAGGCGACCGGATACGTCGAGCGTCCGCGGGCGCAGGGTGACGAGCGCTCGCTCGCGGTCACGCTGACGCCGACCGGATGGCGACTGCGCCGCAAGGCCGAGAAGATCCCTGGGACGATCGTCGACCGGCTGGGCATGGAATTCTCCGAGCTCCAGCACCTGCACCAGGTGCTGACCCGGGTCATCGGCGCAGCCAACGAGGCCAACGGCTTCCGCCGGCCGGAGCCACGAGAGGTGCCGGCCGGCGGCTGACGGTGGCAGGAATCACCCTCCACGCGACAATTAGGACACTAATTATTCGCGTACACTGAAGGCATGTCGACCGGGCCCGCCCGGAGCCGCAGAGCTCCGATGCACATCGAGACCGTCCAGCGCTGGGTCGCCTCGGCGATCCTCTTCCAC
>NZ_SMKR01000140.1 GCF_004348725.1 Kribbella turkmenica | reverse complement strand
CACCGGCAGCTCCTCCCTCCGTCTCTTCCGCACCGGCGGCGCGCGAAGCGCGGCAGCCGGTGCGGTACCGGCGGAACGTACCTATCTGGGCTGACGACAACCTCCCCCGGCTCGCGGCGAGCATCCGGTCCACCGCGGTCATCGCCGCTGTGCGGAACGGGACGGTGGGCATGCAGCTCGGCGAGTCCGCGGTGGCGCCGTTCGAGCTGGGGGACTGGTTCTTCAGCCACAACGGGATGATCGCCGGCTGGCCGGACTCGACGGTGAAGTTGGCCGATCAGCTCCCGGCGGCAGACCTGCTGCGACTCGACGCACCGACCGACTCCGCCCTGCTCTGCGCACTCATCGCACATCGCCTGCGTGCCGGGACAACCCCGGCCGACGCGGTGGCGTCCGTCGTACAGGAGGTCGAGGCGGCGGCGCCCGGGTCCCGGCTCAACGTGCTGCTGACCGACGGCGAGCAACTCGTCGCCACCAGTTGGACGCATTCCCTGTGGGTCCGCTCGACCGCGGACTCGACCACCGTCAGCTCCGAGCCGTTCGGTGACGGCGGCTGGGACGCGGTACCCGACTACTCGTTGCTCGTGGCCACCGCCACGACGCTGCGGATCACGCCGATGGAAGGACCACAGTGACCCAGATCGACGTACATCTGACCCCGGACCACGCCGCGCGATCGCTGCGGGAGGACGTCCGGGCAGGCCTGACCGCGGACCCGAAGTGGCTGCCGCCGAAGTGGTTCTACGACGCCCGCGGAAGTGAGCTGTTCGAGCAGATCACCCGCCTGCCGGAGTACTACCCGACCCGGGCCGAGCGGGAGATCCTGCTGGCCCGGGCAGGCGAGATCGCCGCAATCACCAAGGCGCACACGCTGGTCGAGCTCGGCTCGGGGTCGTCGGAGAAGACACGGTTGCTGCTCGACGGACTGCGCGACTTCGGCACGCTGACGACGTTCGTGCCGCTCGACGTCTCGGAGGTGGCTCTGCGGGACGCCGCCGACGCGATCAACGCCGACTACCCGGCGCTCGCCGTCCACGGTGTCGTCGGCGACTTCACCGCACACCTCGACAAGCTCCCGGGTGACCCGCCGCGGATCGTCGCCTTCCTCGGCGGCACCATCGGCAACCTTTTGCCGGCCGAACGCGAGACGTTCTACGCCTCGGTCCGCGACGTCCTCGAGCCGGGCGAGTGGCTGCTCCTCGGCACCGATCTGGTCAAGGACCCGGCGACCCTCGTCGCGGCGTACGACGACAGCGCCGGCGTCACCGCGGAGTTCAACCGCAACGTGCTCCGGGTGATCAACCGGCAGCTGGGTGCGGACTTCGACGTGGACGCGTTCAGCCACGTGGCGGTCTGGGACGCCGAGAACGAGTGGATCGAGATGCACCTGCGCGCCGACCGCGCCCTGCGCGTGCTGATCCCGGAGATCCACCTGGAGATCGACTTCGCCGAGGGGGAGGAGCTCAGCACCGAGATCTCCGCCAAGTTCCAGAGACACACCGTCCAGGCCGAGCTCGAGAAGGCCGGCTTCACCGACGCCGCCTGGTGGACCGACAGCAAGGCCCGCTTCGCCCTCTCCCTCTGGCAAGCCGTCTGAGCGGAGGCCGCCCCGCAGCGGGCGGCCTCCACCTCAGTCAGCCGCCCTGCTTGATCAGGTCGTTGATCTTGCCCACGTAGGTCTGCAGCTCGGAGATCGGCTTCTTCCCGCTGATGATCGGCTGGTAGGTCGCCGTCGTCAGGTCACCGACCTGTTGCGCCCACTGGGTGGTGAACCGGACGCCGACGGTCTTCTCGGCCGCCAGATCAGCCTTGACGGTGTCGACCACCGTCGTCTGCTGAGCCTTGCTCAACGCGTCGAAGTAGCTGGCCTGCGCCGGCGCGTAGGCCGGCGGCGCCACCGGCGAGGCCGGCAGGACGGCGTCCCACACCTTGGTGTTGATGTACTGCAGCACCTTGAACGTCGCGTCCTGGTTCTTGGTGTACTGCGGCGTGCAGATGCCGACCGAGTCGTACAGCGTCACCGGAGTCTGCACCTGCGGGAACGGCGCGAACCCGTACTTCACCTTCGGCTTGTCCGTCTGGAACCCGGCCGCGAGCCACTGCCCGCCGAACATCATCGGCACCTTCCCGGCCGCGAACAGCGACTGGACGTTGGAGGCGTCGTACCCCGGCGGGGAGACCGAGCCGTTCCTGACCGCCTCGACCAGCTTCTGCACACCCTCGGTGTACTTGTCGTCGGCCTCGGCCTTGGTCGGGTGGTTCACGTTGTCGGTGAACGGTGCGCCGCCGGCCGAGACGGAGTACATGCTCATCGTGAACGGTCCGTCCGGACCGGTGAGCTGGTCGGCGACCAGGCCGTACTTCGCGCCGTTCGTGTTCGCCAGCTTCGCGGCGGCGGCGTACATCTCGTCCCAGGTCCAGCCGGCCTTCGGCTCCGGTACGCCGGCGGCCTTGAACGCGTCGGCGTTGTACCAGACGCCGTACGCGTTCATCAGCGACGGCAGACCGCCCATCCGGCCGTCGGCGGTCTTCCAGTTCTCCATCGCCGACGGGACGAACTTGTCGGCCTTGAAGTCGCCGTCGCCCTCGTTGATCTTCTCGGTCCAGTCGACCAGCAGGCCCTGTGAGGTGTACTGCTGCTCGGTGTCGTTGCCGCACCAGAACAGGTCCGGCAGCTTCTTGGCCTGCGTCAGCGACGCGAGCTTGTCACCGAAGTTGCCGCTCGGGGTGTCGAGCAGTTCGACGGTGATGCCGTCCTCCTTGAAGTCGGCCAGTGCCTTCTTGATGGCCGCGTTCGTCGGCGCCGACTCCCACGTCATCACGGTCACGGTGACCGGGCCGTCGCCCGACCCGGCGCCGGAGTCGGAGCCGCTGCAGGCCGTGGCCGTCAGCAACCCGGCGCACGCCAGCGCGGTGGCGATGAAGGTGTGTCTCACGAGAACTTCCCCTCTATTTCTGGTTCGTGCTGCCGAGAGCGCCGAGACCCTGGATGAAGTAGCGCTGCGCGGCGAAGAAGACGATCAGCGGCGGCAGCATGTAGAGCAGGTTGGTGGCCATGTAGTAGCTCCAGTCCGGTGTCTGCCCGGCGAAGGCGGAGATGAACGACGCCATCCCGACCGACAGCGGCCACTTCTCGGAGGAGTACAGGTAGACCAGCGGATTGAGAAAGTCGTTCCAGGAGGCCTGGAACGCCAGGATCGCCATCGTGATCCAGGCCGGCCGGGTGAGCGGCAGCATCACCTGGGTGAAGATCCGGAAGTGCCCGGCGCCGTCGATCTTGGCGGCCTCGTCGATCGAGTACGGGATCGCCAGGAAGTACTGCCGGGCGAGGAAGATGAACAGCGGGTTCCCGCCGAGGAACGCGGGCACGATCAGCGGCAGCCAGGTGTCGTACCAGCCGATGTTCTTGTAGAGCTGGAACAACGGGATCAGGCCGACCACACCGGGCAGCAGCATGCTGCCGACGAACAGGTAGAACCACAGTTTCCGGCCGGGGAACCGCAGCCGGGCCAGCGCGTACCCGGCCATCATCGCGGTCAGTACACCGCCGAGGACGCTGAGCGCGGTGATGACGGTCGAGTTGAGCAGCAGCCGCGGGAAGTGGATCGCCTCCGGGCCGTTGACGAAATTGCTCCAGGTCCACTCGGTCGGCAGCAGCTTGGGCGGGATGTCGAAGACGGCGGTCCGGCTCTTCAGCCCGATGGTGATCATCCACAGCAGCGGGACGACCATCACCGCGCAGATGAACAACGCGGTCGCGTACCACGCCGTCGTACCGATCAGGCGGGGCTTCTTCGGGGGACGCGGCGCCGGTGGTTCCGTGACCGGGACGACCGGGGCGGCGGCTTCAGTCGGGAGTGTTGTCACTGTAGGTCCAGAGCGAGGTGAACTTCGCGGTCAGGGCGATCACGGCGATGATCAGGATGAACAGCACCCACACCTGCGCGGACGCGTACCCGAGTTGGGGGATCCGGCCGAGGTTCGGGAAGCCGTTGTTGTAGATCGAGAGCATCAGCACGTTGGTGCTGAAGCCCGGTCCGCCGTTGGTGAGGATCTTCGGCTGGTTGAAGGTCTGCAGGGCGGCGGTGGTCTGCAGGATCACCTGCAGCAGCATGATCGGGCTGATCATCGGCAAGGTGATGCGGAAGAACACCGACGCGGACCCGGCGCCGTCGACCCGGGCGGCCTCGTACAACTCGGTCGGCACCGCCTGCAACGCGGCCAGGAAGATGATCATCGTGCCGCCGACGCCCCACAACATCACCAGGACGACGGACGGCATCGACATCGCCGGGCTCTGCAGCCACAGACTGGTCGGCAGGTGCAACCGCTCCAGGATCGTGTTCAGCAACCCGACCTGGGGGTTCATGATGAACTTCCAGAGCGTGATGGTGGCGATCGCCGGCAGGACGACGGGCAGGTAAGCCAGCGTCCGGACCAGCCGCACCCCGGCGAACCGCTGGTTGCAGAACATCGCCAGCGCGAGCCCGAGGACCAGGGACAACGGCACGTAGAGCAGGACGAGGTACCCGGTCGCCCGTAGCGACGGCCAGAACGCCGGGTCGACGGTGAACAGCCGACGGAAGTTGCCCAGGCCAACGAACACCGGATCGGTCAGGCCGTTGTAGCGGGTCAGCGACAGGTAGAAGGAGCGGATCAGCGGGTACACCACGAAGACCGTGAACCCGATGATCGCGGGTGCGATGAACAGGTACGCCGCCTTGACGTCGGAGCCGGCGTTGCGGCTCATCCCGTGGCTTCGTCCGCCACGGCTCCGTCCGGTCCGGCTCCGGCGGGGCGCGCGGTGAGCGGTCGCGCTCATCCCCGGCCCGCCGCGGTTGTCGAAGGTCTCATCCGGCCTCCTGGACGGTAACGTTTCCAAGATCTACTGTTGGGTGGACGATGCCGTGTCGTGAAAAGGAAGTCAACCCCGTGTCCGAAACGTTTCCAACGCAACCCGAGGCGAGCCGCCCGACGATGATCGACGTGGCCCGCCGCGCCGGGGTGGGACTCGGCACGGTGTCGCGCGTGGTCAACGGCGGCCACGGTGTCCGCGACGAGACCGCCGAACGGGTCCGGGCCGCGATCGCCGAGCTCGGCTTCCAGCGCAACGAGGTCGCCCGGGCGCTGCGGCCGGGCAAGAAGTCGTCCAGTCTCGCCCTCGTGCTCGGCGACCTGACCAACCCGTTCTACGCCACCATCGCGAAGTCGTCGCTGGAGGTCGCCGGGCAGTCCGGGTTCGCCGTCGTGCTCGGCAGTGTCGACGAGGACCCGGAGGGGGAGAAGCGGGCGATCCAGGAACTGGTCAGCCGGCAGGTCGCCGGGCTGATGATCGTGCCCGACCAGGGCGACCACTCGTTCCTGGCCGGCGCCGGCGTACCGGTGGTGTTCGTCGACCGGCCGGCGCACGGCATCGACGCGGACATCGTGATGGTCGACAACGAGGGCGGCGGCCGGCTGGCGACCGAGCACCTGCTGGAGCAGGGCCACCGCCGGGTCGCGATCCTGCTGGCGCCGTCGTACTACACGACCGGCCGGCGGCTGCGCGGGTACCGGCGCGCCCACCGGTCCGCCGGGATCGAGGTCGACGAGTCGCTCGTGGTGCAGTTGCCCGAGGGCACCGCCGAGGCCGCGGAGAAGGCGACGCTGGACCTGATGCTCCGGCCGGATCCGCCGACCGCGGTGTTCGCGTCGACCAACTTCCTCACCGAGGGTGTGCTGCGGGCGCTGCGCGAGGTCGGCCGGGAGCCGGCCGTGGTCGGGTTCGACGACTTCCGGCTGGCCGACATGCTGCCGACGCCGGTGACGGTCGTTGCCTCCGACATCGCCGAGCTGGGGCGGTCCGCGGCCCGGCTCCTACTGGATCGCGCATCGGGTACGGACACCCGTCCGCCGCAGCGGATCGTGCTGCCGTGCGCGCTGATCCAGCGCGGTTCGGGTGAGCGCCCGCCGGATTCTGCTCCGAAGAGAAAGGCGCGCTGACGCTCGAACGCCACGCGTATCGTCGGGGACTGTGCACTACGAATCCTTCGGTGACGGCCGGTCGATCGTCTTCCTGCCCGGCTGGGGTGGGGACGCCGGCGAGGGTCGCGACGTGCACGAGCCGGTGTTCGACGGCCGCGCCGGCCGGCGGCGGATCTACGTCGACCCGCCGGGTACGGGCAAGTCGCCCGCCGACCCCGGGATCACCGACCAGGACGGGATGCTCGCGGCGATCCTCGAGCTGATCGACGAGGTCGTCGGCACCGAGCGTTTCGCCCTCGCCGGTACCTCGGCCGGCGGCCTGCTGTCCCGCGGCATCGTGAAACGCGATCCGTCCCGCGTCCTCGCCCTGCTGCTGCGCGTCCCCGGCGTCATCGTCGACCGCACCCGGCGGACGCTGCCCACCACCGCGGTCACCAAGTCGCCCGGTTGGCACGAGAAGCAACGCAGGTACTACGACGTTGCCGACGCGCAGGCGGATTTCGGCTTCCTCGACCGGATTCAGGGCGATCCGGCCACCTACGCGCTGCGGGAGGATCCGGCCGTCCGCTTCGACCGCCCGACGCTCATCGTGACCGGGCGGCGGGACACCATGACCGGTTACGCCGACGCCTGGTCGATCCTCGACGACTACCCGCAGGCCACCTATGTCGTGCTCGACCGGGAGGGGCACGAACTGCCGGTGCGAAGCACGGCGCTCTACCGCGCGCTCGTCGCCGACTGGCTGGACAGGATCGAGCACCCGGACGCGTGAGGGGCGGAACGCGCGTCCGGGTGCTCGTACTCGGAGAGGTCAGAAGTTCGGCCAGGCCCAGCCGAGGTAGCTGCTGAAGTAGGGCAGCTTGGCCAGGCCGATCCGTCCGTTGACGCTGGTGGCCCAGAAGTACCCGTCGCCGCGGGCCACGCCGACGTGGCCGTACGGGGCGGCGAGGTCCCAGAACACCAGGGCGCCCTTCGGCGGGTTCAGGTCACCGCGGTGGGCGGCGCCGCGGGCGACCGCGTCGTTCCAGTTCGCCTTCGCCGAGGCGTAGATCGCGGTCTTGCCGTACGAGTTCTCGACGGCCTTCTCGCAGTACCCCTGATACGCGGTCGAGCCGTTGCGGGCGGCGAACCAGGCGATGGCCTTGTCGGCCCGCGGGTTGCTGGTGCACAGCGGCGCGACCAGGCCCGAGCTGCCGGTGTCCACGTAGGCGTCGGAGATGAAGCCCTTGCCCGGGACGTGGTCCCAGATCAGGCTGCGGCCGAACTTGCCGGTCACGGGCTCGCCGTAGAGCTGGCAGTCGATCTCGACCGGGCCGTTCGGCTGGGTGCCGACGGCGCCGAAGGTGGTGGCGTTGCCGGACCGGATGGTCACGCCGAGCCCGCTGTCGGTGACGACGGTGCCGGTGGCGGCGTGGGCCGGCAGGGTGCCCGCCCCGACCAGGGCGCCGGCGCCGATCAGGGTGACGGCGGTGAGTCGGGCGGTGATGCGCAGGAGGGCGGTACGCATGATGTTTGTCCTTTTCGCTCAGTCAGACTTCAGTCCCCACCCCACCGCCCGGTCAGGCAGTGGCGAACTGGCACTGACTCACAGAGAATCAGAGGGTTACGGTGTTGTCGCAGTGGGCAACGAAGACCCGGGAGTCCGCCGTGAGACCAGCGCAGGCGCGTTCCGTGATCGGCTGCCGGATGCGTGAGCTCCGGGAAGCGGCCGGCGTACCGCTGTCGCGTGCGGCCGCCCTGTCCGGCTGGGACAAGGGCCACCTGTCCCGGGTCGAGCGCGGCCACACCAAGCCCAGCCGCGAGCTGATCGAGTGGTACGACGTCTCGTTCGGTGCCGGCCAGGCGCTGGTCAACCAGCTGACGGAGCTGGACGCCGCCGTCCGGGCGAGCCGGGACGTCTCCCAGCGGGACATGCGCCGGCACGTCCAGCCGGTGCTGCTCGGCGGGTCCGTGCCGGTCGACCACCATCCGGAGGACCGGGCCGAGCTGGCCGGGGAGACGGTGCCGGACGGCACGCGGGTGTGCCGCGACCAGGAGTTCGAGAAGACCTGGGAGATCCGCAACAGCGGTGAACGGCCCTGGCGCGATCGCTGGCTGACGCGGCAGGGCGCCGCCGGTACGCCGGGGTGGTTGCGGTCACCGCATCGCGCTCGGCTGCCGGACGCCGTACCGGGGCAGATCGTGACCGTGTCGATGCGGTTGCAGGCGCCGTCCCAGGTCGGCGCGTCGACGGCGTACTTCAAGATCACCGACGACGCGGGGCGGTTGTACTACCCCGGACTGGAGTCACCGCCGGTGTACTGCACGATCTTCACCGTCTACGAACTTTAGGGATTGCCCTTGACCTTCGGCCGACGGGTGTTCCGGACGGGCCGTTCCGGAATACGTTGCTGCCCTGTAACCCGCCCGGACAACAGGAGTAGGCAGCGTGATCAGACTTCCCAAGATCGCCCTGGCCCTGGCTGCGGCACTCGTCGTGCCCCAGGTGGCCATCAGTTCGGCCTCGGCAGTGCCCCCTGCCAAAGGACCGGTGGATCCGCCAGTCCCGTCCATCCCGCAGAGGTATCTCGACCAGCCGGTCAACTGGTCGGTCTGCTCGTTCGACGCCGCGGTCAAGAACCTCTACCCACAGGCGCCGACGACCAACTGCGCGAAGGTGAGGGTCCCGATGGACTGGGCCCACCCGGACGCACACCCCGACGTCGAGGTCGCCATCGCCTACAGCCGGGCGACCGGCACCTCGAAGGGCCTGATGACGACGAACCCGGGTGGCCCGGGTGGCGCCGGCCTGACGCTGTCCGCGTCGCTGGCCATCGACAAGCCCCAGCTGTTCAGCGACTTCGACCTGCTCGGCTTCGACCCGCGCGGCTTCGGCCGGAGCACGCCGCTGCAGTGCCTGACCACGACCGAGAAGCTGAACGCGCTGCCGACCACGCCGGACTACAAGGAGCGCACCCGGCAGACCCACCGGGTCGAGGTGGCGGAGGCCAGGCTGTACGCCGACGCCTGCTCGGCGACCGAGTTCGGCCAGTTCGTCAGCAGCCAGCAGACCGTGTACGACATGGAGTTCCTGCGGGCGCTGTTCGACGCGCGGCAGCTGAACCTGATCGGCTACAGCTACGGCACCTGGCTCGGCGGCTGGTACGCCGACACCTACCCGTCGAAGGTCGGCCGGTTCGTGATCGACTCGAACATGGACTGGACCCACACCCAGTGGGACAACGTGAACTTCGACCCGTTCTCCGGCCAGCGCCGCCGCGACACCCAACTGTTCCCGTGGATCGCTCGGCACGCCGACCAGATCTCCGGCCTGGGCGGCACGTTCACGCAGGTGCGGGGCAAGTACAACGCGATCCGCGCCGGGCTGGTCGCCCGGGTGAAGGCGGGGACGTCGGCGGTCCGCGGTGACGACCTCGACGGCATCATCTACAGCACGCAGTACGGCAACGTCCGCTTCATCCGGGCGACCCTCGACATCCTGATCCACGACGAGTACCTGAAGGACCCGTCGACGTCGGGGCAGATCGAGGTGCGGCACGTCGACCGCGCCTGGGCCCGGATCTCGCCGGAGCTGCAGGCGTTCGACACCCTCGCGGCGATGCGGGCCCGGTACGGCGTGACGCCGGCCTCCGCCACCACGGCGGCAGCACTGCGGGTCGACTCGACCCGGTCGATCCTGGCCGACGCCCGCGCGGCCGCGGCCAAGGCGACCGGCGACGCCGTGATCAACCTGGGGGCGATCGGTACGACGGTCCGCTGCAACGACACCAAGTGGAACAGCGACCCGCGGTTCTACCTGCGCGAGGCCGACCGGATGGCGGCCAAGTACGACTTCTTCGGCTACATGAACGGGGTCCCGTTCTGCGCCTTCTGGCCGTACGAGCCGCAGGACCGCAAGCTCGACCTGAAGGGCTCGCCGCGGATGCTGATGATCCAGGGTGAGCTCGACCCGGCGACGGCGTACGAGGGTGCGCTGCGGACGCACAGGGACACCGCCATGGCGACCCGGTTCGTCGCCATCGACGACGAGGGCCAGCACGGCCAGTACGTCGGCTCGGCGTCGTCCTGCGCCGAGGAGATCGGTGACCGGTTCGTCTTCACCGGCGAGCTTCCCGGCCGGAACCAGGTCTGCGGCACGTCCCCGCTCCCCGCCGAGCTGTCCGTCTACGCGGTCGACGGCCCGGTCGACGGCAACGCCGTACGCCTCCCGAAGTCCAAGTCCGACCACAGGGTCAACCCACTCCTCCGCCAGGCCCTGGACACAGTCGCCGCCGGCACCCTGCGCTGACCGTTTCCACCCGAAGGGCCCGGCCCCGGCCGGGCCCTTCGTGGCTGGTGTGAACAGGTCGTGGGTGGGTTGGACTGGAAATAACCTGTTCATGGCCACCGCGGGGTTGTGCAGCTCCCGAGATCAGGCAAGTAGCGGCGGATCCGGTCGGCGGTCGCCTTCGGTCGATCCAGGTCGGCCCAACTGGTCCGCAGTACCTGGTAGCCGCACTCGCGCAGCCGGTCCTCGCGCCCTTTCTCCGCGAGCACGACGTCCCCGCTGCCGCCGTACTTGTGCTCTCCGTCGAACTCGACGATCAGCCGGCCGGGTAGGAGAAAGTCGACCCGCCCGACGAAGCGCCCGTCCCGGTCACGGATCTCGGCCTGGAGGACGGGTGCCGGGAGACCGTGGTTCGCCATCAGCACGCGGAGGCGGGACTCACCGACGGATTCACTCAACGCGTCGGCGAAGCGGGCGGCCGCGCGCGCGGCGGGCGACCCGCTCCAGTACCGGTGCCGATCCGCGGTGCTCAGCAGCGCGTCCGACGTGATTAGCTGCGCATGCAGGGCCGCGTCGGCCAGCACCACGCCCACCTCGTACGACGAGACACAGGCAATCTCGGTGATCGCGCGAGCTGGAGTGACCACCCGGAGATCGCCGACGACCGTGATCTCACCCGGCTCGAACCGCGTGCGGTGGACATCCGCGACAGCATCGGACCGCTGCCTGCCGCGCATCCTGCTGACGTGGATCCTCGTCAGATCGAGTCCCCAGCTCGGAAGCCCGTGCAGCACGGCCGCCGATTGATGGCTGACCACCACGTCGTCACCCATCCGATGGACGACCGCACGCGTCCGTAGCAGGTGCAGACGTCGCGCTCTGTCCCACGGAGACTCGTCGACCGGCCAGCCGCCTGGTTCGACGTACACGTCACGAGACAGTCGCGACCACTGGCCCGCCCGCAGTCGCTGCCGGAGCTCGCTGTCGCTGTAGGCGGCTTCGACGGTGTCGGCCCGGGTGAACCACCCACTCCGCGCGGTGGCCAGAACTCTGAGCTTGGGATTCATACCGGCAACATGCCGTCGCGCGGCCCCCACGCTGATCCCGATCTGCTGCCTGTGGACAACCAGTTCCGGGGACCTCGCACCCCAACGCGTGGGTGTGAACAGGAAATAACCTGTTCACACCCACGACAGCCTGGGTAGGCCCCCGGCTGCCCCTCCTCCTCGATGAGCTCGATGAACTCGATGAAGGCGCGGGAGGCGCGGATGCGGCGGTGGGCGGCGGTGCCGTCGACAGCAGCAGCCCTGACGGTGGCGGGGCCGACCACTTCCGCCGGCGCGACATCGGCTGACCTACGATCGCTGGGTGCTTTGGAGCGATGGACTGGTGGAGTTCTGGACCGAGCGGCATCTGTGTGTGCTGAGTACCGTCCGGGCGGACGGGACGGTGCACTCGACGCCGGTCGGGGCGACGTTGGACGTCGAGGCCGGGCTCGTTCGGGTGATCTGCTCGGGAACGTCGTACAAGGCGCGGACGATTCGCGAGGCCGGGGTAGCCTCGGTCTCGGTCACGCAGGTGGACGGGCGGCGGTGGTCGTCGATCGAGGGTCGTGCGGTGGTCAGCGACGACCCGCAGCGGGTGGAGGACGCCGTACGGCGGTATGCCAAGCGCTACCGGGAGCCGCGGGTCAACCCACGGCGCGTGGTCATCGAGATCACCGTGACCAAGGTGCTGGGCAATGCCTGAGCCGGTAGCCGTCGTGGGAGTCGGTGCGGACGGGTGGGACGGACTGTCCCCGGCTGCCCGGAGTGTGGTCTCGGCGGCCGAGGTGCTGATGGGTAGTCCCAGGCAGTTGGACCTGGTGCCGGACTGCGGTGCCGAGCGGGTGGCCTGGCCGTCGCCGTTGTCCGAGTCGCTGCCCGGCTTGCTGGCCGAGCACCGCGGCCGGCGCGTGTGCGTGCTCGCCAGTGGCGATCCGACGTTGCACGGCATCGGTACGACGTTGACCCGGCTGCTCGGCGCGGACGCCGTACGGGTGATTCCGCACCCGTCGAGTGTGTCACTGGCGTGCGCGCGCCTCGGTTGGCCGCAGGACCAGGTACAGGTGGTCAGCCTGGTCGGTCACCCGGTGGAACTCGTGCACCCGCATGTTCAGCCGGGCCGGCGGCTCGTCGTGCTCAGCTGGGGTGCGCACACGCCTGCCGAGGTCGCCGCACTGCTCCAGGCGCGTGGGTACGGCGGGAGCTCGATGACTGTGCTGGAGCAACTCGGCGGACCGTCCGAGCGGGTGCGGACGACCACTGCCGCTGACTGGTCGGGTGACGTCGACGCGCTCAACGTGATCGGCGTGCTGTGCCAGGCAGACCGGCAAGCATTGCTGCTGCCGACTGTGCCTGGACTGCCTGATGACGCCTATGAGAACGACGGGCAGCTCACCAAACGCGAAGTACGTGCGGTGACGCTCTCGCGGCTCGCGCCGGTCCCCGGCCAACTGCTCTGGGACGTTGGCGGCGGCGCCGGCAGCATCGGGATCGAGTGGTCGCGGCATCACCCGACCTGCCGGGCGATCTCGATCGAACGCGACCCGGACCGGGCCAAGCGCCTGGACCGGAACGCCGCCGCGCTCGGGGTGACCGTCAGGACCGTGCTCGGCGAGGCACCCGACGCGTTGGACGGCCTGGAGACACCTGACGCGATCTTCGTCGGCGGGGGCGCGACGGCACCCGGCCTGATCGAGGCCTGCTGGGATGCGCTCGCTCCCGGTGGCCGGCTGGTCGTGAACGGCGTGACGCTCGAGACCGAGACGCTCGTCGCGAAGTGGTACGGCGAGCTCGGCGGCGACCTCGTCCGCCTCGACGTCCAGCGTGCCGCCGCGGTCGGAACCATGACCGGCTGGCGACCCGCCATGCCGGTGACGATCTGGAGCGTGACCAAATGACGGCCAGAATCAGTCCAGACCGGGAGGCCCCGTGACCGTGTTGGATGCCGCGCTGCCGCGCGGCCGGTCACGGGGCTTCGGCTCCCGGTCTTCCCTCGTCGCTACGCTCCTCAGTCCAGACCGGGAGGCCCCGTGACCGTGCACTTCATCGGCGCCGGTCCGGGGGCCGCCGACCTGATCACCGTCCGCGGGCGCGACCTGATCGCCGCCGCGCCGGTCTGCCTGTACGCCGGCGCGCTCGTGCCGGTCGAGCTGCTCGACCACTGTCCGGTCGGCGCCCGCAAGATCGACACCGCGAACCTGAACCTCGACGAGATCGTCGCCGAGCTCGCCGCCGCGCACGCCGACGGACTCGACGTCGCCCGGCTGCACTCCGGCGACCCGTCGGTGTTCAGCGCGATGGCCGAGCAGATGCGCCGCCTCGACGAGCTCGGCATCCCGTACGACGTCACCCCGGGCGTCCCCGCGTACGCCGCCGCCGCGGCGGCCCTCGGCCGCGAGCTCACCATCCCCGAGGTCGCCCAGACCGTCATCCTCACCCGGATCGCCGGCCGGGCGTCCGCGATGCCGCCCGGCGAGGAGCTGGCCACCCTCGGCGCGAGCCGGTCCACGCTGGTCCTGCACCTCGCCGTCCAGGCGATCGACCGCGTCGTCGGCGAGCTGACACCGTCGTACGGCGCCGACTGCCCGGTCGCCGTGGTCGCCCGGGCGTCCCGCGACGACGAGGTGATCCTGCGCGGCACACTCGCCGACATCGCCGACCAGGTGCGGTCCGCGGACATCCGCCGTACTGCGGTGATCATCGTCGGCAAGGTGCTCTCGGCGACCGCGTTCCGGGACAGCCACCTGTACTCGGCCACGCGGACCCGATGAAGGTCCTTCTCCTCGGCGGCACCGGCGAGGCTCGAGAGCTCGCGCAAATGCTCGCCGGTGTCGAAGTCGTGTCGTCTCTGGCCGGGCGGATCACCGACGCGCGCCTGCCTGCCGGCCAGGTCCGGCAGGGCGGTTTCGGCGGCGTCGAAGGCCTGACCGACTGGCTGCGGACCAGCGACGTCGACGCTGTGGTCGACGCCACCCATCCGTTCGCCGCCACGATGACCGCGCACGCCGCCACGGCGACTCGTCAGCTCGACATCCCGCTGCTGGTTCTCCGCCGTCCGGGCTGGACCGCGCAGCCGGGTGACACCTGGCACCGGGCAACCACGGCTGCGGCGGCTGCCGACCTGCTGCCGGCGCTCGGGACCCGGGTGTTCCTCACCATCGGCCGGCAAGGTCTGCCGGCGTTCCAGGAAACCGGCCTGTGGACGCTCGCGCGCTGCGTGGAGCCACCGGAGCCGGTCCCGACGTGGTGCGAGCTGATCCTCGACCGCGGCCCGTACGCCGTGGACGGCGAGCTCGCGCTGATGCGGCAGCAGCGGATCGACGTACTCGTGACCAAGGACAGCGGCGGTCCGCAGACGTCGGCGAAGCTGGTCGCCGCTCGCGAGCTCGGCGTACCGGTCGTGCTGATCCGCCGACCGCCGCTGCCGCCGGGCGTCGAGGTGGTGGACTCGGTGGACCGGGTCGTCGAGTGGGTCAGGTCCCGTCGGTAGATTGACGCCCATGGGGATTCAGATCGCGCCGAGCATCCTGTCCGCCGACTTCGCCCGGCTCGCCGACGAGGCGGCCGCCGTGTCGAACGCCGACTGGCTGCACGTCGACGTGATGGACAACCACTTCGTCCCGAACCTGACCCTCGGGCTGCCGGTGGTCGAGTCGCTGGCGAAGGCGACCGACACACCGCTCGACTGCCACCTGATGATCGAGGACCCCGACCGCTGGGCCCCCGGGTACGTCGAGGCCGGCGCGTCGAGCGTCACGTTCCACGTCGAGGCCTGCCGCGCCCCCATCCGGACCGCCCGGGAGATCCGGGCGAAGGGCGCCCGGGCGGCGATGGCGCTCAAGCCGGCCACCCCGATCGAGCCCTACGAGGACCTGCTGCCCGAGCTCGACATGATCCTGGTCATGACCGTCGAGCCCGGGTTCGGGGGCCAGAAGTTCCTCGACGTGTGCGTGCCGAAGATCCGCCGGACCCGTCAGCTCCTCGACAAGCACGGCCTGGACCTGTGGGTGCAGATCGACGGCGGCGTATCGGCCGAGACCATCGAGCGCTGCGCCGACGCCGGCGCGGACGTGTTCGTCGCCGGCTCGGCCGTGTACGCCGCGGACAACCCGAACGCCATGGTCGACGAGCTCCGCACGCTCGCCGAGCAGGCCGCCGGCTGACCCGATCGCCCGGATTCCGGCGGGTGCTCCTCTACGATGAGCCCATGTCGGAGCACAAGCCGGTGGAGAGCTGGCTGACGGACATGGACGGCGTCCTCGTGCACGAGGAGCGCGCCATCCCCGGGGCGAGTGAGTTCATCGGCTCGCTGCAGAAGTCCGGGAAGAGGTTCCTGGTCCTGACCAACAACTCGATCTTCACGCCGCGTGACCTGCGCGCCCGCTTGCTTGCCGGAGGCATCGACGTGCCCGAGGACGCGATCTGGACCAGCGCCCTGGCCACCGCCCAGTTCCTCGACGACCAGCGCCCGGGCGGCACGGCGTACGTGATCGGCGAGGCCGGCCTGACCACGGCCATGCACGAGATCGGCTACGTGCTGACCGAGCGGGCACCCGACTACGTCGTCCTCGGGGAGACCCGCACCTACTCGTTCGAGGCGATCACCAAGGCGATCCGGCTGATCTCCGGCGGCGCCCGGTTCCTGGCGACGAACCCGGACCCGACCGGCCCGTCGACCGAGGGACCGTTGCCCGCGACCGGGTCGGTGGCCGCGCTGATCACCCGCGCCACCGGCGTCGCGCCGTACTTCGTCGGCAAGCCGAACCCGTTGATGATGCGCAGCGCGCTGAACCGGATCGAGGCGCACTCCGAGACCACGGTGATGATCGGCGACCGGATGGACACCGACATCATCAGCGGGCTCGAGGCCGGTCTCCGCAGCGTGCTCGTGCTGACGGGCTCGACCGGCGAGCACGAGGTGGACCGGTTCCCGTACCGCCCGACCCGGATCGTCGAGTCGATCGCGGACGTCGTCCCCCTGGTGGAGGCGTTCGCCTAGCAGGTGAGCGTGCGGAACCCGTAGCCGCGCGCCTTGAGCGTCTTCAGGATCGCCGGCAGCGCGGCCACGGTCTGACTGCGGTTCCCGCCGCCGTCGTGCAGCAGGATCACCGAGCCGTTGTGGACGCCGGCGAGCACGCGCTGCACGATCGCCGCCGTACCGGGCTTGGTCCAGTCGCGGGAGTCGACGTCCCAGACGACGAGCTGCTTGCGCAGGGCCCTGGCGCGTTGGGTGACCGCGCTGTTCATCGCGCCGTACGGCGGCCGGACGCAGCGCGGGAGCACGCCGGTCTGAGCGGTGATCGAGCGGTCCGTGGACCGGAGTTGCTGGTCGAACGCCCGTGCGGACAGTTTGCGCAGGTCGGCGTGCGTCCAGGTGTGGTTCTGCACGCTGTGCCCGGCGTCATGGATCCGTTTGGTCAGTGCCGGGTGTTGCACCACCTTCTGCCCGACCTGGAAGAACGTCGCCCTGGCGTCGTACCGCGCCAGGACGTCGAGGATCTGCGGGGTGTGCACCGGGTCCGGGCCGTCGTCGAAGGTCAGGACGACGTACCTGGCCGGCAGCGCCACCTGGGCGGGCGCCGCCGCGGCCGGCGCCGGGGCCGGGGCCGGGCTCGCGGGCGGCGGCGCGGGCGTCCGGGCAGCGGCGACCACGACCGTGCCGATCAGCGTGCTGGCGGCCGCCATCATCGCCAGTCCGACCAGGCGGTTCCCGGCGCGCGTCAATGCCATGTGTCCCCCAGGGCGGTGGTGGGCTCACTTCCTCACCCGTCCACGATCGGCACGATCCGCCGGAAAGCGAGCACCCACGCCGCTGCCGCGTCAACGAACCACGAATACCGGACGCCCGGTTCAGAGCCCGGTTCAGAGCCTGGTTCAGAGCCTGGTTCAGAGCACCTGGGAGAGGAACAGCCGCAACCGCGGCGACTCGGCGGCGGTGAAAAGCTGCTCGGGTACGCCGGACTCGACCACCACTCCGTGGTCCATGAACGCCACCTGGTCGGCCACCTCGCGGGCGAAACCCATCTCGTGCGTGACCACGACCATCGTCATCCCGGCCTGGGCGAGGTCCGCCATCAGGCCCAGCACGCCCTTCACCAGCTCGGGGTCGAGCGCGGAGGTCGCCTCGTCGAACAGCATCACCTCGGGCTTCATCGCCAGTGCGCGCGCGATCGCCACCCGTTGCTGCTGACCACCGGACAGGGTGCCGGGCCGGGCGGCCGCCTTGTTGCCCAGGCCCACCAGCTCGAGCTGCGCCAGCGCCGCCGTCCGGGCCTCGTCCGGCCCGAGCTTCTTGATCTTGCGCAGCGGCAGGGTGATGTTCTCCAGCACCGTCTTGTGCGGAAACAGGTTGAAGTGCTGGAACACCATTCCGATGCGGCGCCGCAGTTCGTCCGGATTGCTCCTCAGCACCGACTCGCCGGCCAGCCGGACGTCGCCGGCATCCGGCTCCAGCAACCGGTTGATCGCGCGCAGCAGCGTCGACTTCCCGGATCCCGACGGGCCGATCACGCACGCCGTACGTCCGGCCGGTACGGCCAGATCCACGCCGCGCAGCACCTTGTTGCTGCCGAACGCCAGTTCGACGCCCTCGACGTCCAGGCTCGCGGCCTCAACGGTGGTCTGCATGCGCCAACTCCTCCCGTACGACGTCGTCCGCGCGGCTCTCGTCGGTCGGACGGCCCTCGCGCAGGCGTTTGTCGAAGTGATTCACCAGGTGGGTCAGCGGTACCGTGATCACCAGGTAGAAGATGCCGGCCAGCAGCAGCGGCGACAGGTTGCCGTTGGTCGCGGCCGCGTCCTGCCCGATCCGGAACAGCTCCCGCTGACTCGCGAGCAGCCCGAGGAAGTAGACCAGGCTGGACTCCTTCACCAGGGCGATGAACTGATTCACCAGCGCCGGCAGCACCCGCCGTACCCCTTGCGGGATGACGACCAGCCGCATTCCCGCCGGGTAGGTGAATCCGAGCGCCCGGGCCGCCTCGAGCTGTCCCTTCTCCACGCTCTGGATGCCGGAGCGGAAGATCTCGCCGATGTACGCCGCCGCGATCAGTGACAGCGCGAGGATGCCGAGCGGGTACGGGTTCGGCCCCCACCAGTGCCGGGTGATCGGCGACAGGCCCTGGCCGATCAGCAGGATGGTCAGGATCGCCGGCAGGCCGCGGAAGACGTCGGTGTAGATCTTCGCCGGCCAGCGCAGCCAGCGCTTCCGCGACAGCGCCATCACCGCCACGACCATGCCGAGCAGGGTGCCCAGCACGACCGAGGAGGCCGCCAGGACGAGCGTGTTGAGCAGCCCCACCTTGAGCATCTCCGGCAGGACTTCCTTCATCGACCCCCAGTCGAGGAAGGTGTCGTTCAGGGTGGACCAGATGTCCATCGATCAGCCGGCCGCGGGCGCTGCGGGCGTCACGGTGCCGCTGCCCGGCTTGAAGTTCGCCGGTACGGCGCGACCCGGATAGTACTGCTCGACCAGCTTCGTCCAGGTGCCGTCGGCGATCACCTCGTCCAGCGCCTTGTTCACCGCCTCGCGCAGTGCGTCGTTGTTCTTGGCCACGGCGAACGCCATCGGCGCGTCGCTCAGCTCCTTCGCGGCCAGGATCACCGTGCCGCCACCCTGCTCCTTGGCCAGCTTCTCACCGATCTCGGCCGGGGAGACCCACGCGTCCGCCGTCCCCGCCTTCAGCTGGCCGAGGGCGGCGTTGTAGTTCGGCACCCGGACCGGGTCGAGGCCCTTCTGGGTGGCGTAGTCGTCCTGGACGGTGCCCTGGACGACGACCACGCGCTTGCCCTGGAGCTGGTCGAACGTGGTGATGCCGGAGTCCTTGGTGGTGTTCAGCCCGAGGTAGCCGAAGTCGTACCCATTGCTGAAGGCAACCGTCTTCTTGCGGGCCTCGGTCACCGTGATGGACGAGCTGCCGAGGTCGTACTGGCCGCCGTTGACCTGCGACAGCAGCGCGGAGAAGTCGGTGCCGACGAACTCCGGCTTCAGGTTCAGCTTCGCCGCCACCGCGGTGATCAGGTCGTTGTCGAAACCGGTGAACCTGCCGTCCTTCACGTACACGTTCGGCGGCGCGTCGGTCAGCGTCCCGATCCGCAGCGTCCCGGACTTGATCAGCCCGAGGTCCGGACCGCTCGACGCCGCGTCGTCCTCGCTGCCGCAGGCAACCATCGAGACCGCCAGCGTGATCGCGGCTCCGACCGCGACGACCTGTCGGAAGGCGCTGAAGGCGCGCACAGTTCTCTCCTCACAACCGTTGGTTCAGGCGGAACCTTCTGCTCCGCCGTTCGAAGCCAACACCGGCCCTGGGACCGTCATTCCAGCCCGACATCCTGTGAGACACGTCGGAGAGTCCGGCCGCTGTGTGTTATCCGGTGGCCCTCGAAGTGACCGCCGGCACACCTTCCGGCCCGGTCGCGTGTCGAGGATCACGGTGCTGCCGCAGATCAGTTCAATCGCTCGACGGCGGCTCGCAGGAACGCATCGCGCCGTGTGGTCACAACTCCCAGGTCAGTGGGGGTGTTGAGGGCAGCGACCGCGTCCCAGTAAGCCACGTCGTTCACCGGCCTCCCCGAGGCTTCTTCCCACCCGCGTACGATGCCGCCGGTCGCATCGGGTCCGTACGTGATCGCCATCTGTTTGCGGAGCTCGCCGATGTCGACGCCGGGATCGCCGACGCCGGCGGTCTTCCAGTCGATCAGGGCGCAGGTGGTATCGCCGATCCACGGCAGATTGCCCGGCCACACGTCGCCGTGCACGAACACAGTCGCACCTCGTGGCCGGGACATGGCCTGGATCAGTTCGTCCGCCGTTCGCAGGAGCGGCGTTGTCGGCCTGCGCCCCTCCCGTCGGTCCCTGGCGAAGTCGTCGACAGCGATCGGGCGGGGCCTGCACGGCAGGTCCGGCAGAGGCTCCAGCGCGATAGCGTGGACGCGTGCCAGTGCGGCACCAGCGGTGTGCAGCCGCGCGCTCGACACTGTCGACGGCCAGACGGTGCTTCCGTCGAGGAAGGTCTCAAGCGTCGCCGGCGCACCGGCGTCCCGGCCGTCGAGGTCCTTGGCGAGCAGCCGTGGAGCCGTCAGTCCATGACTTTCGGCGATCTCCAGCGCAGCTGCACCGGTCGCGATCATCGCGGTGTCGATGCGTGGGGTGACGGATCGGAGTACTGCGTGTTCTCTTCGACCGCGGATGGCGACGCGCAACCGCCAAGGACCTTGATCGCCGTGCAGAGCCTGCACCGACATCGGCCGGCCGCCGATGGCGTCGGCAGCCCAGTTCAGCATTCCCTCGGTCGGCCCCGGGCCGCCTACAATTCTACCCTTCCCGCACTCGGTGAGGCTGGCATACAGGCGGGTAGGGGTCAACTGCGATCTACTCGCTTTGGTGGCGCTTGGTCCGGCAAACGCCTCCACCGGCAAGAATCTCCCGCTCCGCCCCGCCCGCGTTCGCGATCTCGTCCGGTGACGTGGAGAGTGGAAGACTGCGGGTGATGAATTCTGCTCGGGTAGGGCGGGTCGTGGGAGCGCTCGCGGTGACCACGACCGTCGGGTACGGGGTGCTGACGTACGCGTTCAGTGTCTTGCTCGGGCCGATG
>NZ_SMKR01000013.1 GCF_004348725.1 Kribbella turkmenica | reverse complement strand
ACACATAGCTCCGAACCCAGAATGCAGGTTCGGAGCCATGCCGATGTCTTGAGACATCACACTGGAGCCGGTGAGGGGACTCGAACCCCTAACCACCGCTTTACCGGGGCAGGTTTGGTGTGGTGTTGCGGCGATTGCCGACATGCCCGTGACCTGCGCAGACCTCGAAAGGGAGGCCTCAACGCGTCGCAGGATGCTGCACTGATTCGCACTCAATCCGGCGAGCTAGACGGCGAGTTGTGGCACCTCGCATGCGTGCTGTGCTGGGCGCGATGTCGAGTGGACGTCGGCTATGGCGGGATCTTCCGGTGCCGCGGGCCTGCCCGCCGACGGTGCCGGAAGATCCCAGCAGATCGGGCGGGTGGCGCCGGCGACACTGAGCGCCAACACCCAGGTGCCGGCACCTCCGATCTGGCACAGCCGTCTGGGGGAAAGCCGACTGGCTGTACGAGGCTATCGCCTGGCAAGTGATTTGCGCACAAACTATATGCAATCGTGATTATCGGCAACGACTCCCCGTCTAGCTGCGAATAGGTGCGGTATGGGGTTCATCGGAGCGGACCTCCAACGCGGCGAACTCGCGCCGGCGCAGGCCTGCTGGCCCGTGGGCAGGTCGGGTGCGGCGAATCTGCCCAGATGCAAAGATGCCTGCTCGGAGAAACTAAGCGTCGCCTGGTGGCTGTGCGGGGTAGAAGCCTGGGCGGCCGATACCTGCGGTGCCTGAGAAGTAGATGACGGAGCAGTCGGGGGACGCGATCCGCGGTGGGGTGGCGTTCTCGATGATGATGACTTGGGTGAGGTAGTCATTGGTCAGGCTGGCGTAGAAGGCGTCTGATACGGACTGGCTCAGGAGTTCGTCGCCGCGCTGCCGGCTGGAGGAGTCTGCGTCGCGGTAGGTCAGGACCGGGGTGTCCAAGGCGACGAAGCCGGGGTGCGGTCGGCCGTGCTCCAAGCAGTATTCGCTCAGCGTGACCGAGAATCCCGCGTTGAGGATGGCTCGCATGCCTTTGCCTCGGTCAGCTCGGCGTCTGTGCTCGAGCACGATCTCCGGTGCGCCATCGAAGTCGACCGTTGCATCGGCCGAACCTGGCACCTGCCAGTCGCTGAGGATCCGCCTCAGCGCCGCCGAGAAGTCCCGCCGTGTGTGGCTACCGATCCCGACGTTGACTGACTCGGGGGTATCTGGAGTAGCGAGCTCGACCTCTTGGTACAGAGACTCGAGCTCGTCGATCCTCTCCCAGAGGATCACGTAGCGTTCGAGTTCGGAGCGCCGAGCGAGAAGCTCCGAGAGGTCGTCCCGGATTGGTTGAACTTGCTCGTCCAGCGACCGGATCGACTCGGCGAGCCGCTCGACACCACGAGAGACATCCTGCAGCCGCGCCTGGGCGTCACCACGGTCGGACACTATGCCCTCGATCGTGCCTGACAGATCCCCTTTCAGGGCTGTGGTCTTCTGGATCTCGGTCTCGACAGCCTCGGCGAGCTGGGCGGTCTCGTATGCCGCATGGCCTGGGTTCTGATTCTCGGGCAGGGCTCCGCAGAAGACGCAGACGTCGCTGTCGAAGTAGCCCAACAGTGTTCCGGCCTCTCTGACCATGGTGAGCCGTTCCAGGTCTGAGGAGTATTGCTGATCCAGGAGCATGAAGCGTGACAGCAGAGTCGCGGTGTCCGACACTCGCTCCCGCTCAGTTCGAACCGCGCGTTGGAGATCATCTCGTTCGCTGATCAAGCCGTCGCGGCGATCCAGGGCGTTTTCAATCGCCTCCGACGTTCGCTCGATCTCGGAGTTGACCTGCGCGAGTCGGTCCAGGACGGCAGGCCGCTCCGGTGCGTCGGCGATCAATCTCCGGACCTGTTCCGTTGCGCGTTGCAGTACCTCCAGCTGGCCTCGGTTGACACGCCTGAATTGGGTGGGATCCTCGCCGGCGACGAGTGCCGAGTCATCCACGCCCTCGAGGAGCAGCTTGAATACTGATCGCTCAGCAGTCCGCGCCGGCGTGATGCCAGACTCGACGGGTGAGCGAGTAGAGATCATCCGGTCCTCATGCACCAGGCAAAGGTGGGCAAGGTTCCTGAAGCCGACTGCCTGGAGCTCGTTGCGGCTGTTCTTTCGCACGCGCTGATCGGTGAGCCCGAGGTCCGCGAGCAGGAACTGAGAGATCGTGCCTTGGTTCGACTTCCTGTTCTGCGCCAGCAGCGTTTGATCAGGAAGGCGCGTGGGTTCACCCCTCACGTCCTCCTCGAAGACCCCGATGTTGCCACCGCGCAGAGAGCGGGAGAGCGTGACCGTCGAGCCATCACTCAGCTGGATGCCGAGGAGCAGACGGTCGTATGCCGCCGCCTCGGGGATGACTCGCAGCGCCTTGCCGCCGAGCATGAAGTCCAGGGCGTCGAGGACATAGGACTTGCCCGTGTCCGATGCCCCGTAGATCACTGTGAGGCGCGAGCCGAACTCGATGCTGGCTGGGGCCTCATCGGCGCCCAGAGCCGTCAGGTGAAGAAGTCTCATCGGCCCTCTCCTGCTGGTGCGCTGTCGAAGGGGTCAAGAGGTGACTCGATCTCCCACTGCCACCGACTGGTGGTCTCGGTCATTCGCTCGCGGATCTGGTCCTGCGACAGATGTCCGAACTCGTCCACCACCCACTCGGCGACTCTGACGAGCGATGCAACGTGATCCGACCGGAGCAACTGGAGGAACGGCGCAGCCTCCTCACCGGCTCGATAGACGAGCCCTTCGTCGGTCGTGAGCATGTCGACCATGTCGGCTCGCATCATCAGCTGAAGTCCGAGGGAGAGCACCGAGCGCTTCACTCCGAACTCGCCGCTCCGTGATGGCACCTCCGGGAAGACACTGTCCGGCCCGCCGAGGTCGGAGCTGTGGACGAGGCAGTAGTCCATGAGCGTCAAGCGGGTGAGATCCAGTGCCTGTGGGTAGATCGTGTTCAGTACGACGAGCGATCGAACGCCAACCTCGATCGGACTATTGAGGATCTGCACGGCACCAGTCCAATCGATCGTCGTTGGCCAGTTGATGACAGATGCCGGTGCGGTCTCGGACCGCGACGACCGGAAGGAGTCCGTTCGACGTGATGGACAGGCTGCGCGCGGCTTGACTGACTTCGTGCAGGCGAGCGAAGCCGCTGTCGTGGTCGAGGTCGTGTACGTCGATCACGCCGTCGAAGATCTCCTCCTGCAGCGCGCTGAAGGTTCCGTCCGGAACGGAATCGCGGGCGAAGACGCGCAGCGCCTCCGCGCTGTAGAACGCCACTCGCTGACGGTGGTAGTGGTCGCGTACCGCCGGTCTCGTGCCGGCGTTCGCTGAGGTGATGTCCGGATCACCGTGGCGCTCTCGGTAGACGGCGAGCAACTTCTCGACGTACCGCTGCTCGTGTTCGGCTGGCTCGGGAGCGGGCACCGGAGCCATGGGTCTGGGAGGTAAGGCCACCCCGAACCTGACGGAGTGCCAGCGGGTCTGGGAGTGACCACCGGTCAGTTCGTGCAACTGGACGGTGCCGAACACGGAGAAGTCCGCATCCTCTACGAAGCGCAGCACGTCCTCGATCGGCGCTTCGCCCAGTTGACGGGCCAGCGGGCCGCGTGGCTTCGTGAGTTCGCGGACGAAGTCGGGCTTGAGGTTGCCGGGCGCATGCAGCAGGTTGGCGAGGGAGGTGCTGTAGCCCTTCGGAGCGGCGAATCGGTATCGGCGGGGCCAGGTGTAGTGACCGGCCAGGGCGCCGAGGACGACCTTCATGATCTCGGGGTACGCATCACTGACCTTCAACGAGGCTCGGTAATGCTTGCACTGGTAGCAGTCCCAAGGTCCATCGAACCGTTGGTCGGTGAGGAAGCCTGCGATGTCGACGCCGTGGTCGTTCGCGCCGCCGTTGCGCATCAACTGCTCATAGCGCGGATCGAGGCTGGTCGCCCACTCGAGGACGAACTCCTCCCACTGCTCGTCGCTGTACACCGAGATGTGCTGCTCCGGAGTCAAGACCAGGTGCTGCGCGACAGTTGGCGGAGCGACTCCGCTGTCCAGCAGGGTCGGCGGCCGCACGGCCTCGAGAACAACTCCAAGGATGTCTTCTCCCTGCACAGCACCCCCAGTCGGCGAAGCGGTCACGACTCTTGTTCCCGTCGCTACATCGATCCATCTGCACGGAGTGTTACACCCTGCTGAGTGAGGCGGTGCCGCGGGTCGAGACGCCGAGAATTTGGCATATCCGACCTAGAGACAACACCGGATATCGCTGATAGTTTGCGTGCAATCTATCTGGCAACGGGAGGATGGATCCTCATGGGTTTGGGTACCAAAACGATCGAAGAGGCCGCGCGCGAGGCGACCACCGCCATCGTCATGGGACATGGCGGAGGCAGTGACTGCCTGGTTGCGAGCCTTGTCGGCGACTGGCTCACACGGATGGGCGTCGGCCGGGTCATTCTCGGTGGGGTTGCGAGCCAGTGGTGGCTGCCGCCGGGCGAGGACCGTGTCGGCCTGAAGTGTGTCCTCGGCGCCGACTTCTATGACCCGCTGGAGCTCACTGGCGCCAAGCCCCTCAATGACCACGCGGTCATCGTGGGCACCGAGGCCGAACTGAACGGCCGCGCGCCGCACGAGGCCACTGCGGCCGCCAACTTCGGCGGGGAGGCGTTCCTGATCTCGCTGCGTGGCGGTGGGCAAGGCGTGGGCGCCGGCATCAAGGCGGTCGTCGACCACTACGGCGCCGACCTGCTCATCAGTGTGGACGTCGGTTCCGACACGCTGTCCACAGGGTCCGAGATTCGGCCGACGCAGACGTCGCTGGCGGATCACCTGACACTCGCGGGCCTGCTCCAGCAGGACGTCGTCAGCTACTTCGCGCTGGCCGGCTACGGCCTCGACGCGGAGATGGAACTCGAGGAACTCGACCACAACCTGGGTACGGCGATCCGCGGCGGCGCCTTCCGGGGTGTGATCGGCTCCAGTTACCCCGCGCTGGAGAAGGTCCGCGATCTCCACGCCCAGGCCCATGATCCGATCGGCAGCCTGGTCATCCGGGCTGGACTCGGGGAGTTCGGCCTGGCGCGAGTCTTCAAGAGCAACCCGTTCGGTGAAGTCGCCCGAGTCGCGCCCGCGGCCGTTCCGATTTGGGTCTTCGACCCGCGCCTCGTCACGGACACCGTCGCCAAGCACGCCGACGACCTGGTGCCGACGACCAGCCTCGCGAACGCCGAGGAGGTCTACCGGTCCCTCGGGCGAGTGCCCGAGACCGGCCTCCAGCGGTTCATCGACTACGCCCGGTAGGCCGTTGCCTCCAGGCTTGCGGTAGTAGTGCCCACCCAACGGGGCGCTACTACCGCAACCTGGCCCCGGATGTCAGCAACAGAAGGCAGGTGCAGTCATGGCTGTTCCTCTGATCGATCTCAGCGCAGGTAGCGGCCGGCAGCTTGCCGGACTCATCGGGGCCGCCTGCGAACGTGATGGATTCTTCGCGATTCAAGGCCACGGCGTCGATCCGCAGGCCGTGGAGCGAATGTACGAGGCCACCAAGGCCGTCTTCGCGCTCTCGCCCGAGGTGAAGACCACGCTGGCCGTCGACCCGGCTGACCCTTTCGGCCGTGGCTTCAGCAAGAATGGCGCGGTCGCCAAGGCGACTGCTGACGACCCCCGGCTGGCCGCCGCCGAGGTGACGGCTCCACCCGATCTATGCGAAGTCTTCAGCATGGCCGTTGCGCCCGAGCGGGGATACACGACAGCTCCACATCCGGACCTGTTGAGGCCGAACCACTGGCCGGAGCCGAAGTGGATCCGGGCCGCGTGGCTGGAGTACGCGAGCGAGATGTCGGCGCTCAGCCAGCGCATCATGCGACTGTTCGCGATCGCGCTGAGGCTGCCGGACATCTGGTTCAAGCGATTCATCGACCGAGACATCGGCAGTTTGACCGCCAACTACTACCCGAAGCAGTCCACTCCGCCACTTCCAGGGCAAATCCGGAAAGGGGAGCACACGGACTGGGGCAGCTTGACCCTGCTGTACCAGGACAGCTCAGCCGGGGGCCTCGAGGTCATGGAGCCTGATGGATCCTGGTCCGCCGTACCCGTGGTCGAGGGAGCGTTTGTGGTGAACCTCGGTGACCTCATGAGTCGGTGGACCAACGACCGCTGGCGCAGCACGGTTCACCGCGTGGTCAATCCGCCGGTGGCTGCGCAGGCCACTGAGCGTTACAGCATCGCGTACTTCCATCAGCCGAACTACGACGCGTTAGTCGAATGCATCCCGACCTGCGTTCAGCCCGGCGAGAAGCCGCGGTACGCGCCGGTGACCTCGGGTCAGCACCTGCTCGAGAAGGTGTCCCGTATGTACTCCACGGCTTAAGGAGCCGTTGTGCGTATAGCATCCGATCGTGACTCCACGCGCTAAGAGCCCAGCCGGCCGGTCACGGCTGGCTGGCCGGCGGCGTCAGACGCCAATGCAACTCATCGAGCAGCATTCGGCCGGCAGCAGCGCTGGATTCCTGTTGTGGCACGCCAACTTGCGCTGGCAGCGAACGCTGACCGACGTCCTCGCTCCGATGGGCCTGACCCACGTCCAGTTCGTCGTGCTGTCGACCGTGTGGTGGCTGGGCAGGGCAGGTGATGCTCCGCGGCAGGGTGAGGTCGCCGAGCATGGCGGCCTCGACACGGCCATGACGTCTCAGGTGACGAACGCCTTGGTGGCCAAGGGATGGATCGTCCGCGGCCAGGATCCCAGCGACGGCCGCGTCTCGCTCCTCTACCTCTCGCCGAGCGGTCGCGAGCTCACGGAACTGGCTGTGGTGTCCCTCGACGAGGCTGAGCGGGCATTCTTCGCCGCGGCCGGTGAGCAGGCCGGCGACCGGACCCGTCTCATCGAGGTGCTGCGGCTGCTGGCAGATCGTGACGAGCGCGGCAGCCGGCAAAGCGACTGACAAATCCCGTCTGCGCCGATCGAAACCATTGAAAATAAATGTTGCGCGCGAACATCTAGCACTTCTGTTGCCCGCAAACTAGTCTCCGGGTCACTCGCACCAACTTAGGGAGTGACTGATGAAGCAACAGCACCGCCGAGCAATCGCTGTCGCAAGCTCCTTCGTACTGGCGGCCACTGTCGCCACCTCGTGCAGCTCGTCGAGTGGATCGGAGGCCAGTGGTACGTCGGGGGCGTCGGCCACCGCGTCCGCGAACTCAGCCTCGAATCTGGCCGGCCTGTGTCCCTCGACGGTCATCTGGCAGACCGGCTGGATCCCGCAGGCCGAGCACGGCCCGATCTACCAGATGCTTGGCGAGGACTACAAGATCAACGCGGCGCAGAAGCGTGTCACGGCGACCTTGGTCGACCGCGATGTCGACACTGGCGTCAAGCTGGAGGTTCGGGCCGGCGGCCCCGCGATCGGCTTTACCAGCGTCTCCGCGCAGATGTATCTGGACAAGTCGATCCTCATCGGCGGCATCAACACCGACGAGGCCGTCGAGCTCTCCGGCACCCAGCCGACGGTCGGGATCGTCGCGCCTGACCAGATCAGCCCGCTGATGATCTTCTGGGATCCGTCCAAGCATCCCGACTGGAGCAGCATCTCCGACATCGGGCGGACCGACACGAAGGTGCTGTACTTCGACGGTACGACGTACATGTCCTACCTCACCGGCAGCGGTGTGCTCCAGCAGAAGCAGATCGATGGCGGGTTCGACGGCAGCCCGTCGACCTTCGTGGCAAGTGGCGCGGAGTTCGCTCAGCAGGGCTACGCAACGCAGGATCCGTACCTGTTCGAGCACGACGTTGCCCAGTACAAGCGGCCGATCAAGTACGAGCTGATCAACAAGCTCGGGTACCAGATCTATCCCGATCAAGTCTCCGTTCGCGCTGAGGACGTCGAGAAGGAGGCTGACTGCCTGGAGAAGCTCGTTCCGATCATCCAGCGTGCGGCCGCCAGCTATCACAGCGATTCGGAGAAGGCGAACAAGCTGATCCTGCAGCTGGGCGTCTACAACATCGGTGCGCCGCAGAGCGAGGGACTGATCAAGTTCGGCAGTGAGACCCAGAAGAGCATCGGCATGCTGGCCAACGCCCCGGACGGAAGCGTCGGGTCGTTCGACACCAAGCGGGTGCAGCAGTTGATCGACATCACCGTGCCGATCTTCGAGAAGCGGAAGAAGGAGACGAAGCCGGGGCTCGCAGCGGGCGACATCGTCACCAACAAGTTCATCGACTCCTCGATCGGGATCGACCGATGACCATGACGGCGTCGCAGCTGGTGTTCGACGATGCCGGTTCAGTCGACTTCCACGACCTGGGCAAGGTCTTTGCCAACGGCACCCAGGCGCTGCGAAACGTCGACCTGTCCGTGGGATCGGGAGAGTTCGTGAGCATCGTGGGGCCTTCAGGGTGTGGGAAGAGCACCCTGCTGCGAATCGCCAGTGGTCTCGACACTCCGACGACGGGACACGCCACCGTGGGGGACGGTGCTATCGGTTTCGTCTTCCAGGAGGCGACCTTGCTCCACTGGCGCACCGTCGCGCGGAACGTGGAGTTGCTCATGGAGCTCCAGGGCGTGCCCAAGCGCGAGCGCGCCGAACGGCGCGAAGAGGCCCTGCAACTCGTCGGACTCGATGGCTTCCAGAAGCACCTGCCCAAGCAACTCTCCGGCGGGATGAAGATGCGGGTCTCCATCGCCCGAGCGCTCACCCTCAACCCGGACATCTTCCTGTTCGACGAGCCGTTCGGCGCCCTCGACGAGTTGACCCGTGAGCGTCTCAATGTCGAAGTGACGAACGTGTTCGCCGCCCGCCCGTTCACTGGCATGTTCATCACGCACAACATCTTCGAGGCAGTCTTCCTCTCCACCCGTGTCGTCGTGATGTCCGGCCGGCCCGGCACCGTCGTCGGAGAGGTGCAGGTTCCCCTGCCTTTCCCCCGTCCGCTCGACCTGCGATTCGACCGTGCATTCACCCGTTTGGTGAGCGAAGTGTCAGGTCTCCTGAGAGAGGGATCCTCATGACTCTCACTGCGACGCAGCCCATGTCCCTGCCCAAGCGTCGCTCTGGACGTGGCTGGGCAGCGGCGGTTCTTCCGCCGCTGCTCGTGCTCGCCGGTTTCCTCGGTCTTTGGTACCTGATGTCCTATGAGCTGCTGGCTCCGGATCGACGGTTTCTGGTGCCTCCACCACACCGTGTGGTGTCCGTGGGCTTCCTCGACTGGGAGAATCTCCAGGCGCTGCTTGTCGGCTTGGTGGTCACCATGCGCGTGGCAGGCGTGGGTCTGCTCGCGGCGATTGTCATCGGGTTGGCCGTGGCGATCGCCATGAGCCAGGCGGCCTGGGTGGAGCGTTCTCTGTACCCGTACGCCGTCACGCTGCAGACCATTCCGATCCTGGCGCTGGTGCCGTTGTTCGGGTTCTGGTTCGGGTTCGGGTTCTTCAGCCGCGTGGTCGTGTGCACGATGATCTCGTTGTTCCCGATCATCGCCAACACCTTGTTCGGACTGAAGTCCATCGACCCCGCGCTTCGTGAACTCTTCGCCCTCCAGAAGGTCGGGCGCTGGAAGAGGTTGCGGAAGCTGGACCTGCCCTTCGCGCTGACCGCGGTGCTCGCCGGCTTTCGGATCTCCGCGGGCTTGTCGGTGATCGGCGCGATCGTGGGCGACTTCTTCTTCAGGCAAGGCACCACGGGCATCGGCATCCTGATGTCGCTCTACATCTCGCGGCTTCAGTCCGAACTGCTCTACGCCTCGATCATCTTGAGCTCGCTGCTCGGTATCGTCGCCTTCTGGCTCTTCAGCGGGCTCTCGTTCGTGGTAGGAAAGCGGTTCGACCGCAGCCAAGCCTGAGCGCAAGACTCCGGCTGGTCCATAGGAAGGCCTCCGAATCCGGTGTCGGCACCCGCCTTCACCAGGTTCGGAGGTCTTCGCATGACGGAGGAGCGGCTAGCGGATCGCTCGTGGCTGGGCACGGCGGCTTCGAGATGGCAGCGAGCGCCAGTACGGCGATTTGCTGCGCCAACCGGTCAAGGTCGGCGTCGTCGTTGTTGGAGGCAACGGCGGATTCGGCCAGGATCGCCTGTGCGGCAAGGCGGAACCTGGCCTCGTCAGGCATGCTCAACCGGTTCCTCCTTCTACGACGCGCAGTTGACTTACGCGTCGAGTACCAGGCGTGCCGACGTGGCGCGAGAGACGCAGATCATCATCCGGTCAGCACGCTGCTCGTCGCTGAGTACGGAGTCGCGGTGGTCCGGGGTTCCCTCGAGAACGCGCGTCTCGCATGTGCCGCAGATACCTTCGCGACATGACCCGAACACCTCGGAGCCGAGTTCCTCCGCGACGTCGAGGATCGACTCGTCTGCAGTGACCGTGCGGGTGATTCCGAGACGCCGGAACTCGACCTCGACGGGACGCGACTCGCCTGCAGGCGCCTGCGGCGCGGAGAAGCGCTCGAGGTGGGGCGGGGGCAGCCCGAGATCATGACACCTCGAGGCAACCGCGTCGAGCATCGGCGCTGGCCCGCAGCAGTACACGGCGGTCTTGTCTGTGCAACCGCTCAGAATGCGCCCCAGGTCAGGCATTCCGCATTCGTCCTCGGGGATGACATGTACCCGCTCTCCGAATCGCGACGTCAACTCCTCGACGAACGCCATCCGTGCACGACGTCGACCTGCGTAGTAAAGGCTCCAGCGCAGCCTGTCGGCTTCTACGGCGTCCACCATCGGGATGATGGGGGTGATTCCGATGCCGCCTGCGATGAACAGGTAGTCGTGGGCGCAGTCTAAGGGAAAGAGGTTGCGCGGGCCCCGGGCGCTGATCGCCGCCCCTTCTGCCAGGTGGTCATGGATGTACCTGGAACCGCCCCGGCCCGCGGGCTCGCGGAGGATTGCCACGCGCCACTCGAACGAATCCTCCGGGTCGCCGCACAGTGAGTATTGCCGGATAAGCGTGCCCGTGCCCTGGACCGGGAGTACGAGGTCGATGTGAGCGCCAGGGTCCCATCGCGGCAGCTTGTCGCCGGCCCGGGCGCGGAGAGCGATCTCCACGACGTCGGCCGCACGCAGTGCTTTCTCGACAACGACAAGGTCGATTGTTTCGTTGCTCGAGCGCTCATCCATGCAGACTCACCGTCCATTACCAGGTGCTAGTGGCCGGAGCGGAAAGAATGGGGCACGCCGTACGTTCTCGTGATGACGAGTTGTCAACACGAGCGCGTTCGGAAGCCCCATTTCTTACGCCAGTCCAAATATTAGTTCATACCTTTAGTATTGGCAACGCTAAAGGTTCAGGAAGAAGGTGCGGACGGCCGACCGGAACCGATCGACGTCAGCCTCGAGCGCCACCCGAACCGGGGTGCCGTCCCCAGCAGCGTTGCCTTCCTCTTCTCCACCTGGCCGCTTGTGCACCCGCCGGGCAAGCGGTCGCATGTCCACCACCGTCGCTCCCCATGCCGAGCTGCCGCCGACGTCCACTTGGACACCCAGCAGTTCCGAGGTCAGCAGGGTCGGGTCTGCGCACGCCATCGCCGCGACTAAGTCATGACAGGGCGTCTCCCCAGGCGCGCACAGCATTCCTGCGTTGCGCTGGTAGAACGAGAGTCGGTCCGCCAGGAACTCGGCCGCAGGCGTCTGGCGTGCCATGAGTGCGGCGAATTCGTGCTCAGTGAAGGTTGCCGCGTGTGTGACGTCCAGGCCCACCATCAGGGGCGGTTCCGCCCACGGGGAGCGAAGTACCGTGTCGGCAGCCGCGGGATCATGCGCGATGTTCGCCTCCGAGCTGGGACGCGCGTTGCCGCCGGCAGCGGCGCTACCGCCCATGAACGTCAGCCGAGCCTCGGCAGATTGCATGGCTCCGGACCCGACGGCGGCCGCCAGGTTCGTCATCGGTCCAAGCGCGAGTACGCCGATCCCGTCGCGGCAGTACTCTGCGAGAGCCTCCGTCGCGCTACGGGATGTCTCGGGCGGCCGTCGTGCAGCGGGACGTCGTACGTCCGCCAGCCCGTCGTGGCCGTGGATCGTCACGGGGCGCCGGGTGCGTGGCGCGGGCCCGGACGGGCTCGAGCCGACGAACACTGGAACGTCGTCCGCGCCCGCTGCTTCGAGGATCACCCTCAGGTTCGCCGCGGCCTGCTCGGCCGGCACACTTCCGCCGACGGCGGTCACGGCGACGATGTCTATGTCGGGATTACCACAAAGCCACAGCAGGGCCGCGGCGTCGTCAATAGCACCGTCGCTATCTACGATGAGTCTCAAAGGTATTCCTTCCGCTTCATGGTCTGGGTCCTCGGCAGCGTTAGAGTGCTGTCATGGCTGGATTTGGGAGCGAGGTGCAATATGTCGCTGAGTGAGGAGATGCGCCGGGAGATTGCCTCTCTCGAGGCGCTCCCTCTGGAGGATCTGGAGGAGGCGCTGCGGCATCACTCCGCCGGCCACACTCCGGGCTTCCTGCTCCGGCATGCGACGCTGAGGTGGCAGCGGCAGGTGGCGGCCGCGCTGGCCGGAATGTCGCTCACCCACGTTCAGTTCCTGGTTCTCAGTAGTACCTGGTGGCTCGGCAGAGAGGGCGAGGCGCCTCGCCAGCGTGAGATCGCAGCGCATGCCGGTCTCGAGCCCGTCCTCACCTCGCAGGTCCTCAAGACCCTCGAACGGGCCGGACACATCACGCGGGATCGTGACGTGCAGGATGCGCGCGCGGTGCGCGTAGCCGTGACGCCCGCAGGCAAGGACTTGGCCCGGCGCTGTGTGGTCATCCTCGACAAGCTCGGCGAGGAGTTCTTCGCCGACGCGATGGCCACACCTGGATTCCTCGACGCCATCCGCGGCCTGGCCGGCCGGGACTCCACAGGGCACGAGCTACCTGAACCTGGGGCTGACCCAGGCTGAGGCAGCTCGTGGCTGAGGTGCTTCGCGAGTGGGCGGATGCCTAGGCCTTCGGCTGCGCCGCGGCTCGCGCTGCCTCGACGAACGGGCGCGCCCAGGTCCGATCCGGCGGGACCAATGAGCTCTCCTGAGCCAGTTCCGCGAGGATGCGCCTGTACTCCACGGTCATCCGGTCGGTCCGGGTGTGCATCTCGGTCTGTACCTCGAGCGGGAACTCGGGTCGGATCTGCTCCAGGAGTTCCTTGTCCTCGGCCTGGATCCGCCGGTCGAGCGTGATGATCTCTTGCCGCTTGGCCTCGTCGGGGTTGTCGTTGCGGGCGATGAACTGGCAGAAGAGGGTGTGCTCGTCGTCCACCGGGGTCGCCGTCTTGAACAGCACGTGCCGTAGGCCGTTCTCGTACTCCATCACGTCGCGAAAGACGAAGGGCTGCACGAGTTGGGAGTTCGTGGTCCGAGTCGTGAAGTCGCCGGTCAGCCCGGTGTTGCGGCGCTGCTCCGGTGTCAGCCTGGAGATATAGGAAACCCGCGAGCGGATGGTGTCACCCTCGCGCTCGACCTTCATGTTGTTCATCCGGGGGTTGGACGAGTCGCCGATCGTGTTGCGATGCGTCCAGGCCAGATGGGAGACGTCGAGGGCGTTGTCGATCACCCGGGGCGCGGACGCCCGCCATACCTCCATGATCTCGTGGATCAGGTCGAACTCGGGATCCAGTGCCTCGGGGAGCTCGGGGATTCCGGCACGCGGCATCCCCGGGCAGATCCAGACGAGGCCGTACCGTTCCTCCACCAGGACGGACAGCGCCCGGGCACGCGGTGGCACTGGCTGCTCCGGGTCATTCTGCGGGATACGTTCGCACGCGCCAGACGGGGCGAAGGACCAGCCGTGGTAGCCGCACACCAGCGCGCCGTCCTCAACCCATCCCTGGCTCAGCCGCGAGCCACGGTGCGGACATTCGTCGATGGCCGCGCCGATCAGACCGCTTGTGCCGCGCCACAGCACGTAGTCGTCGCCGAGCACCCGGGCGGGCCTGGGCTTGTCCGTGATGTCAGACGAGTAGGCGACCGCGTACCAGTACTCCTTGAACGCTGGAACCTGACTTACGAGCATCTTCCGTTCCTTTCAATTCGCATGCGTGTGAGCACCGGTTTGCGCGCGGCGAAGGCATCCGCTTCGATCCGCGACTTCGAGCCGTGCACCAACTCCCCGTGATGGACGACGAGACGTCCGTCGACGAGGACGTGCTCAACCCGTCGGTTGAGACTGTTGGCGAAGACCAGGTGCGTCGCAGCCCGGACAGCCTCGGAAGGCACTCCTGCTTCCGGGGTGGCGACCACCGCGATATCGGCCAAGCGTCCGACCGCCAGCTCGCCGAGTACATCGCCCCAGCCGAGCGCCTGCGCACCCTGCCGGGTGCCGAGTTCGAGGATGCGGTACGCCGGCATCGCAGCGGCGCCGCACCTGGGCCGGTGAACCAGCGCTGCCATGCGCAGTTCGTCGAAGGCGTCCAGGCTGTTGTTGCAGGCGGCGCCGTCCGTTCCGATCGTGACGTTGACTCCGACGGCGAGCATCTCGGGCACTCGGGCAATCCCGGATCCGAGCTTCAGGTTGGCCGACGGGCAATGCGCAACGTTGGTCCGAGTGGTTGCCAGCAGCCGCAGCTCCTCATCAGAGAGCCAGACACAATGGGCGAGGACCGAGCGGGGCCCGAGGGCATCAAATGCCTTCAGCACCTGCACGTCACGACCGTCGTTCACTCCAGCGACCAGCGCGGCCTGTGAACGGTTCTCGTTGACGTGGGTGTGTATGACCAACTGCCTGCGTCGCGCAAGGTCGACCGCCTCATGCATGAGGACTGTGGATGCGGCACTGGGGGCGCGTGGTGCGACCGAGGCTTGAAGTCGCCCTCCCTCGCGCCCGTGCCAGCGTTCGACCAGGCGCTCCAGATCGGCCCATGCTTCGCCGGTGCTCTCGCCCCAGAGTTCTGTGCCCGGCTCCTGCCGGTCCATCAGAGCCTTACCGACGACCGCACGAGCGCCCAGGTCTGCTGCCGCCTCGAACGCAACGTCTGTGTGTCGGGCCGTCTCCATCGAGTTGAAGGTGGTCGTCCCTGACAAGAGCAGTTGCGCGACGCCCCAGCGCGCGGAGGCTGCAGCGGATTCACGGTCGAGAAGCTGCTCCAGGGGCCAGATGTGCCGGTCCAGCCACTGCATGACGTCCAAGTCCTCGGCGACTCCCCGGAACAGCGTTTGACACAGATGCACGTGGGTCTGCACAAGCCCGGGGATCACCCAGCACCCGGTGGCGTCGACCTCTTGGTCTCCGCCGGTCGCGCGGATCTTTCCGATTGCGGCGATGACGTTGCCCTCGACTGCGACGTCGGCGCGCCGTGCCATCGTGGTCCCACCTGCGACCACGACGCCGTTCCGGATGACCGTTCTACCCACACGCACCCCATTCGATTAATGTATGAACTGTAAAGGTACGAACTATCGACTGGCTACCCTCGGAACGGCGGTGCATTCGTGATCGTGCTCGGCGCGATCGATCCACAGGACGCGGGGGAGGCAGTGGCGAAGCGCGCTATCGGAACTGTGACCCGCATCGACGTGGGCCGTGGGCGGGCGCCGCTCCTCGTATTCATCGTCGCTCCGGCTGCGAAACCCTCCGCATCTCGGTCGGCTGTGTCGACGACCCAAGAATGTGAGGACACATGGACCTCGGTCTGCAAGGCCGGAACATCCTCGTCACCGGCGCGACCGGTCTGATCGGGTCCGCAATCGTTCAGGCGCTGGCGTCCGAAGGCGCCGTGCCGTTGGTGCATTACTGGACTGGTGTTCGCCGCGCTCGCGATATCGCTGAGGCCACCGGTGGCATCGCCCTGCGGGCAGACCTCCGCAGTGAAGCCGAGGTCGAGTCCTTGTTCGATGCGGCGATCACCCACTCCGGGTCCATCGATGGATTGGTAGCCAACGCCGGCTGGTGGCCAGGTGCGCCGGTGCCCTCGCGCGATCTCCCGCTGTACCGCTGGCGCACCACCTTGGAGCAGAACCTGACGATCACCTTCCTGACTGCCCGGGCGTACCTGCAGCACGTTCGCGACATCGGCCGCGGATCCCTGGTGCTCGTCTCGTCCGCAGCGGCGGATCTAGGCGAGGATGGGTTTGCGGACTACGCGGCAGCCAAGTCCGCAATCGCCTTCGGCCTGACGAGGACTCTCGCGCGAGAGATCGTGGCCGACGCCCCCACCGCCCGAGTGAACGCGGTCGCCCCGAGTTGGGTCCCACCACCCGGCCCGGTCGACCAAGGCCGTCTGCGGCAGGCGCTTGCCACGTCGCCTCTAGACCGCCCTGCAACCCCCACGGAAGTCGCGAACACCATCCTCTGGTTGCTTTCAGACGAGGCGTCAAGCTACGTGACGGGGCAAGTTATCCGGGTAACCGGCGGTCTGGCGGGCAAACCTCACACGCCCGCTCCGTGAACCGGCCGTGACATGTGCTTGGCGCTGACAGAGCGCTTGAGTACAGCGCAGCTGGGGATCTCGAGTGAGGACTATCTCTGTCGCACAAGTGTGGCTATGAAGAAATACAGACACCCGATCCCGGTCGCGATCAGGCACACCCAGTAAGCAAGGACGAGCCGCGGTGATTCCCTACCGGCGGCCTTGGCCTCGCTGGCGTCGCGGTACTCGTCGACCTGCGAGCGGGTGATTGCCTCGCCGATGTCGACCGCCTTGCCCTGCGTGCGCGCTTGCCCGGGCGGCGTGACCAGCGGGCGAGGTTGCCGTGTTGGCTGGGCCATCGTCAGTCCGAACACGAGCGTGTGGACGGCATCACCCATCTGGGGCCGGGTTTCTTTCTGGGCCATTCTCTCTGTCTCCGCTGTGGTCGAATCATAAGCGCAGATCGTCATCGAGCGGCGATGTCGGCGCTTGGGTCCAACGGTCCAACTGGAGGCGGAGACCAGGAGGACGTCCCAGTGCCGCGGCCTGCCCCGGCGGCACTGGTCGGTCCCCAGCAGACCAAGGCGCGGGTTCCGGCGATTGAGCCCCCATAACTCACCCGTCGGCAGCCGTGATCTGCGCGCAGCCACCTGGGCAAACTGGCCGGCCGCAGGAGGCTACAAGCAGGGCACTTTGCGCGCAAATTAAAAGTCAACCTCAAACGGCACAGATCCTGACCGGCTGGGCGGCGCAGGTGTTGAGGGTGTCTGGGCTGCTTGTCGAAGGCCTTACACCGGCAGCCCGTCTCCCAGCAGGTCAGCGTCCGTAACCGATCCCCACTACAGCATTTGGCCGCCGATGTACGCGTGGTGCGCCTCCTCGTGGAGCCGTCGCTCAGGCCCGCGACGGCTGTCGGGTCGGTGAGCTCTCGAAGCGCACGTACTCAAGGTGCACTCCTTGGTAGAGCCATTGACGTGGTCGCCGACGCGAGTTCATCGTGCAGGGGAACAGTCAGAGTGGAACCGTGCAGGTGTCAGCGTGCGTACCTCCTTGAACGGTGTCCGTCACGTAAGGGGAGCCCGTATGTCCCAACCGCCGCAGCAACCATCTGACCCACAACGGCGGCACCAGCCGCCGCCGGTGTATCGGGGCCAGCCCTTCCCGCCGCCAGGGCCGCCGTTCGGCCCTGGCGTCCAGGCGAGCTATCAGCGGCAGCCGGTCATGCCGCGGCAGCCTCAGCCGGACGCGGTGCCGCCGCGCAAGATCGATCACCGCCTTCACCTTGCGCTCACGATCCTGTCCTGCGGGTTCTACTTGCCCGCCTGGATAGGGATCGCGATTGCCTCCCGGAACAAGTCCAAGGTCGAGTGATGGCGAGCTGGCTGGCCCAGCACTGGCCTGGCGTCGCAGGCAGCCTCATCGTGCTTGGTCGGCAAGACCTCGCTGGTTTGCTCGAAGATCCGCGCAAGCCGACCAGTGAAGTCGCTCGGGAACTCGTGGCCGAGACCCGGCAGCATCCACCGAGATGCCGAGTCCGCGGAGTTGGTGTTCGGCCGACTCGACGACGTCGCGCAGGTCGTCGTCGGTTCCCATCAATACTGCCGCCGGCACGAGGCTCCGGGCAGCCGCAGCCGGCAGTCCGCGCAGAGCCGGAGCCAGTACGACGACGCCTGCCGCCGCTGTGGCTGGCCGGTAAGCGCCCAGTCGAGGGCCGCTCGTCCGCCTGCGGAAAATCCCGCAGCGATGAGAGGCAGCGACCGCAGTTCGGCGGGAAGATGGGTGAGTGCCTGCGCGACATCGCTCCGAGAGTGCTCCGGATCGGGCCATGTTCGATACATCGGTGACATGAGTTGGGACGACTCCACGCACAAGAGTGCGTAGCCAGCGAGGTCACGGTTGCCCAGTCCTTGGCTGCGTGCATTGCCCGCTGCCCGGCGCCGTGCAACGCGATCACCACACCCCGTGCCCGGTCCGTCGGCACCTACAGGATCGGCGTGGCGGGTTCGTGGTGTGACATTGCGCGGTTGGTGCGGGAGAGTTCGAGTAGCTCGGTGAATTCGGGCAGGGCCGGCAAGCCGCCAGATCATCGTCGTCGATCAGCAGGGACTCGGCCCACCAAGAACCCCTGGCGGCGGCGGACCGGAGGGCGCTCTGGGCGGCTTGTGGGCGGCCGAGAGCGCCGAGAAGGCAGGCGCGGAAATGGGTCAGCTCGGCTATCCAGGGCGCGAGTGAACTGCTGGCGCGGTCCAACGCGGCGAGGGCCTCGTCGTAGGCACCTGTTGCGTACAGGCGGGCGACTCGGTCGGTCAGGGCGTCGTACTCGGTCACGGCGATCTGCATTTGAGTGATTATATGCGCACAAACTTTCTGTCGAGGGTTGAAGTGGTGCAGGATGTTGGGGTGAAGGTTGAGATGGTTCCCGATGCGGCGCCGGTTCGGGTGTGGGCTCCAACCATGCTGGTGCTGGCTGCGATCTGGGGTTGCAGCTTCATGTTCATCGCGGTCGGCGTGCGCGAACTGCATCCGGCGTACCTGGCGCTCGGGCGAGTAGCGTGTGGGTCGATTGCGCTGCTGATGATCTTGGCGATCAAGCGGGAATCTCTGCCCAGGGATCCCCGGGTCTGGCTGCACGCACTCGTACTGGGGGCGATCGGGTCGGCCATCCCGTGGACGCTGTTCGGGTACGGCGAGCAGCGCGTGCCGTCCTTGCTGGCGGGGATCTGGAACGGGATCGTCCCGCTGATCGTGCTGCCGTTGGCGGTGTTCGTCTTCAGGACCGAGAAGCTCAGTTCGGAGCGCGCGGCCGGTCTCTTGATCGGGTTCTCCGGGATGCTGGTCGTGCTCGGCGTGTGGAACATCGAGGGTGGGGCCGATCCGGTCGGGCAGATTCTCTGCATGACCGCGGCTGTGTTCTACGGCATCGGCATCCCGTATCAGAAGCGTTTCATGGCCGGTATGAACATCTCCGGTGTCGCACTGTCGGCCAGTCTGTTGCTGTGCGCCACGATCGAATTGGCCGTCATCGCCCCGATCGTCAGCAGACACGTCCCGCCTGCGCCATGGTCGCTGTCGCCAGAGGTCGTCGGCAGCGTGATCGCGCTCGGCGCGCTGGGCAGCGGGCTGGCGTTCGTTCTCTGGCTTCGAACCATCCGGCTGATCGGCGCAAGCAAGTCGGCGCTCGTCACGTACCTGATGCCGATCTTCGCAACCGTCGCCGGCGTCGTCGTGCTCGGTGAGGACCTGACGTGGTACCAGCCGGTCGGCGCCGTGGTCGTGCTGTGTGGTGTGGCCGTCGCACAGAGTGTCTTCCGGATCGGCCAGTGGCCGTGGGCAACTGTTGTTGGACGCACGGCGGTGCCTCAGGCGGAGAAGCCTGAGACACCGAGCTCGTCATGAGTTGAACGTGCTCCGGACCGCTCGCCAGCACTGCGCCACGACGCTGGATCCCTCGCTCCTCCGTCGTACCAGGAAGATGCCGGCAGGCGGACAGTCCGAGATGATGAGTCGCTTCAGGCCCAACGTCTCCCATTGGAGCTCGAGACTGCTGGAGACGACCGATGCGCCGTACCCCGAAGAAATGAAAGACGTCATTTCCTCGACGGAGGTCGCCGGCCTGGCGGCGATGCGATCCTCGAGCGCTCCGTCGCAAAGCCAGAATGCTCTTTCGAAGAACTCGTCATCGAGTGCTCCCGGATCCAGAATCTGCATTGTGCGGAGATCAGCGACAGTTATGGTCGACCGGTCTGCGAAAGGATGGTCCTCCGGGATCACGGCGCACAGCGGGTAGGTGGCGATCTGATGTGAAACAAACGATTGAAAAGATCGCCCTGCCCGTGCGGTGACCAGCGCGATGTCCACGGCGCCCCGCCGGAAAAGCGCACTCTCCTGGCGCCAGGCCATGTGGACAGGTGTCACATCGGCAGTACCGGGCTCGCGCGCTGCCACCAGGGCCCGATTAAGCACCTCTCGGGGTGTGCTGGAGACGAAGCCGAGCATCAACTTCGGCAAGATGGAGGCCGCGCGCCTCTGGGCGCTGGCCAGAGCGGCGTCGAGACCGTGTACAAGCGGTTCGACGTCCGCGAGGAACGTCTCGCCCAGCGGTGTGAGTGTCGCCCCACGTCCGTCGCCGGCGGTGCTGCGCGCGAGGAGGCGCCCACCGACCTCATGCTCCAGTCGCTGGATGCTGAGGCTCAGTCCAGGCTGAGAGACGTGCAGGTTCTCGGCGGCCTTGGTGAACTTGCCCACCTTGGCCACCTCGATGAAATGCTTGAGTTGTCGCAGGTCCAACGTAGTCCCCGTTGCAGAGCTGAGCTATTAATCCCAGTTATAGTAGCATGAAGAGCTGGTATTGGACACCACGCCCCTCCACTTCCTAGCATCGAACTGTAAGACAATCGAGTGAGTCGAGCAGGGAAATGCACGCCAGAGCGAATAGGAAAAGTCTTTCTAATCTCCTCGATTGAGTCGTTTCGCCAGAAACCTCCGAGGCGGCTACGTGTAGCGGGCCGACAAGACTGATCAACGCACGCGACCACTGTGTGGCGCCGGTGCTTCTTTGCATGGCTGACGGGATTTGGGCAACACGAGCGAAATCAGAGGGAGACCGTGACCAGGCATCTACTCCTCGGCGCCTTCGAAGTGAACGCGCTGAACATCTCGTCGCAAGGCTTGTGGGCTCGGCCGGACCACGACAGCACCGAGTACAAGCACCTCTCGAGATGGACCCGGCTCGCGCAGATGCTGGACCGGGGTGGATTCGACTTCCTCTTCCTGGCCGACACCTACGGATACCCACTGCTCAGTGGTGAAGTTCCCGCGGTCGCCATCGAGCAGGCGGTCGACCTCCCGAAGAACGACCCGCTTCTCCTGATTCCGGCTCTCGCGGCGGTCACCGAGCGGCTTTCCTTCGCTGTCACCTCGTCCACCACCTACGAGGAGCCATTTGCGAACGCGCGCCGCTTCGCCACTCTCGACCACCTCACCGGGGGGCGCGTGGCCTGGAACGTGGTGACGTCCAGCAGTGTCGCGGCGACGCAGTTGTTCGGGCGAGACGGGCTGATCGCGCATGACCAGCGGTACGAGATCGCCAGCGAGTACATGGACCTGAGCTACAAGCTGCTCGAAGGTTCGTGGGAGGACGACGCCGTCAAGGCCGACAAGGTCGGACGGGTCTACGCGGATCCGGACAAGGTCCACGTCGTGGAGCACGAAGGCAAGTACTTCAAGTGCAAGGGCGTCTTCTGCTGCGAGCCGTCCCCACAGCGGACTCCGGTCATTTTCCAGGCAGGTGCCTCCAAGGCCGGCCGGGGCTTCGCGGCTCGGCATGCCGAGGTCGTCTTTCTCCAGGGCTCGGACACCGAATCCCTGCGAAACCAGGTCACCAGTATCCGGCAGGCGGCCGAGGAGCATGGGCGCGATCCGCGCGACATCAAGACGGTTGTCGGACTCTCCGCGATTGCGGCGGACAGCCGTGCCGAGGCGGAGGCCCAGCTTGAGGACTACTTGTCCTATGCGCACCAGCAGGCGGCACGGGTCTACTACGCGATGATGACCGGCGTCGACCTCGCGAAGCTCGAGGCAGACGGTGCGATGAGTGAGCTGCGCACCGAGCTCGGACAGACCCAGCTCGAGCGTTACGCGAAGAAGTCTGCCGCGGATGCCTACGCGGACTTCAGCAAGCGAGGACTCAGGGAGTTCATCATGCTCGGCACCGGTGGCGAGATTGCAGAGCAGTTGGCGGAGCTCGTCGAGGAGACCGACGTCGACGGCATCAACTTCGCGCCGTTCGCCAACCCGGGCTCGTACGAGAACTTCATCGACCGCGTGGTTCCGGAGTTGCGTGACCTGGAGTTGCTGCCGACCGAGCCGTCCGGTCCGAAGACCTTCCGCGAAGGGCTGTTCGGCCAGGCGCACGCGAAGAAGACCCACCCGGCGGCGCAGTACCGCGTCGGGAAGTAGCAGGAAAAGGAGTAGGAAATGAACAGCAAGACTCAAATGGGCCCCTCGCCTCCGGTCGTCCGCTCCGTCGGAAGCGACGGCGCGTCGATGCCGGACTTCCGGCAGCTGCTCAGCCAGTTCGCGTCAGGCATCGTCGTCTTGACCACCGCTCTGGAGGTTCCCTTCGGAGTGACCTGCCAATCCTTCTTCAGCCAGTCCCTCAACCCGCCCTGCATTGCTACATCAGTCTCCAAGAAGTCCTCGACTCTGCCCCAGTTCAAGTCCGCCGGCCACTTCGGTGTGAACGTGCTCGCCGCGGACCAGGCCGACCTCGCAACCCAGTTCGCCAGGAAGGACGGCGACCGTTGGGAGGGCGTCAATTGGGAATTGTCCCCGGCCGGCAACCCGCGGATCAGCGGTGCGCTGGCCTGGATGGACTGCCGGATCATGGTCGACGTGGAGGCCGGCGACCACGTCATGCTGATCGGTGAAGTGCTGGATGCCGCGATCGCAGACGCCCAGGAACACCCCTTGATTTTCTTCCGCGGCGGATTCCACACGCCCCTGATCGACTCGAGGAACCGACAGTGACATACATCGCCGACCCCGACCGGTACGAGGGTACGAAGTACTCGCGAGCCGGCTCGTCGGGGTTGCAGCTGCCGAAGATCTCACTCGGCCTGTGGCAGAACTTCGGCGCCGGCCACTCGTACGGCTCGCAGAAGGACACGATCCTGGCTGCGTTCGACGCAGGCATCACCCACTTCGACCTGGCGAACAACTATGGTCCGCCACCGGGCGAGAGCGAGATCTCGTTCGGGCGGGTGCTCCGCGAGGAGCTCAGTGCCCATCGCAACGAGATCGTCGTCGCCACGAAGGCCGGCTACCGGATGTGGCCCGGGCCGTACGGCGAATGGGGCTCGCGGAAGTACATGCTGGCCAGCCTGGACGAGTCGCTCGAGCGGCTCGGCCTCGACTACGTCGACATCTACTACTCGCACCGCTTCGACCCGGACACTCCGCTCGAGGAGACGATCGGCGCGCTGCAGACAGCCGTCACTTCTGGCCGAGCGCTGTACGTCGGCATCTCGAGCTACTCGGCTGCCCGCACCCGTGAGGCCTTCCAGATCGCTCACCGCATGGGCCTGCGATTGCTGGTGCATCAGCCCAACTACTCGATGCTGAACCGGTGGATCGAGGTCGAGTTGCTGGACACACTCGACGAGCTGGGCATGGGATGCGTCGCGTTCTCGCCGCTCGCGCAGGGCCTGCTGACCGGCAAGTATCTGGATGGCGTTCCGTCCGACTCCCGCGCGTCTTCGGGCGGCCCGTTCAAGGCGCACATGCTCGACCCGAAGATCCTTCAGAGTGTGAAGGCGCTGAACGCCATCGCAGCCGCGCGCGGTACGACGCTGGCCCAGATGGCGATCGCGTGGTGCCTGCGGGATCGACGCGTGACGTCGGTCGTCCTCGGTGCATCGTCGCCGAAACAGCTGTTGGAGAACCTGGCAGCCCTGAACGAGCCCGAGTTCTCCGACGAGGAGCTCGCTCAGATCGATGCCGCGGCGTTCGACGCCGATGTCGATCTGTGGCTGGATTCGCGCCAGTCCTAGTTCGCGACAGTTCGTCGCGAGTTCCCCTGTCGTGTCGATCTGCTCGGGGTGAGGTCCGAGCAGATCGATGCGAGTCCCCTGAACTTGTTCAAGCAATGAGGAGGTGTGCTATGTCCGAGGGCAGCCCGTCCAAGATCATCCTGGACACAGACATCGGCTACCTGAACGACGACGCCATCGCGTTGATGATCGCGTTGGCGAGCGCGGACATCGAGCTGCTAGGTGTCACTCTCGTTGCCGGCAACTACGATCTCCAGCAGGAGATCGTCGATACGCTGAGCTTGCTGGACGTCCTGGACCGAGCAGACCTTCCTGTCTACGCCGGCGCGGATCGGCCGCTGCTCCATCAACGTGGGGACTACGAGGAGCTCAGCTGGGGCAAGTGGGCCACGTTCGGCGAGGTCAACGTGCCTGCCCGGGGCTATCCCCAGGCCGAGCTGCGTCCGGGGCACGCGTCGAAGTTCATCATCGACACGGTTCGCAAGTACCCAGGGCAGGTCACGGTCGTCGCCGTCGGTCCGCTGACGAACGTCGCGCTGGCCTTCGCGCAGGATCCCGAGATCGCGTCGCTGCTCAAGGGCCTCGTGATTATGGGGGGCGCCGTCTCGAGTCTCGAGTTCGGCTCCGGCAACGTCACTCCGACTGCCGAGTTCAACCTGTGGGTCGATCCTGAGGCCTCCGCTCGGGTCTTCAGTGCGGGCGCGCCGACACGGCTGGTGCCGCTGAACGTCACCCGCCGGCTCACCTACACGGCCGACTTTCACGAGCGGCTGATGGACCACCACCAGGGGGTTGTGGCTCAGCTGATCGACGAGCGCATGGGCCCGTTCTTTGCCGGAAGCCAGCGCGACGTCGGATCCGCGCACTTCTCGAACTACGGTCTGTGCGATGCATCGGCTCTGATCGCCGCACTCAAGCCGGGTCTGTTCGAGTTCATCGAGACGAACATTCAGATCGATCTCAGCAACGGCCCGGCCAAGGGCACCTGCTACTGCTATGTGATCCGCGACTTGGACGACGCAGTACTGGAGTCGGCCAAGGGAGCGACGAGTGGCCTGATCCAGCCGTCCGTACTGCCTGGAGCGGTATCGCGACCTGGACGCGTCCAGGTCGCGATCGGGGCGGATGTCGCGGCCGTACGCGAGCAGTGCCTCATCCGGCTGCAAGCGGGTTGCACGACCCTCGGCCAGCCGATTGACCGGAAGGTGCCGCGATGAAGCACGAGGTGGTGGTCGTGGGGTCGGCCAATCTCGATGCGATCTGTCGTGTCGACCCGCCTCCGCAGCCAGGTCAGACGGTGATCGGCAGCGGCTCACTGGCCGGTGGCGGCAAGGGTGCGAACCAGGCGTGCGCCCTGGCCTCGTTCGGGGTGTCGACGACGCTCCTTGCCCGGGTCGGATCCGATCTGGCCGGGGTCCAGGTGATCGACGGCATCAGCGACCACGGCGTGGACGTCGAGATGGTGATGCCTGACCCGGACGAGCCCACCGGGATCGCCTTCGTGAGCATCCTCCCGGACGGCGACAACACCGTAGTCGTCGCGCCCGGTGCGAACCTGACGCTGAGTCGCACGGTTGTCCAACTTGCCTTCGAAGACATCGAGGACACAGCGATGGTGCTGTGCCAATGTGAGGTGCCGATCGATGCCGTGTCGGCGGCGTTCAGCGAGGCCGAGAAGGTCGGCGCGGCGAAGGTCTTGAACGCTGCGCCGGTCGTCGACGGCGTCGAGCGCGTCCTCGGCCAGGCGGACCACGTCATCATGAACCAGTCGGAGTTTCTCGAGATCTCGGATGAAGTCACCGCGGACCTCGAGTCGCTGCGACGCGCACACCGCCGCTTTCCGTTCCACGGGGGCCAGGCGCTGATCGTCACGCTCGGCGGCGACGGCGTACTCGTCTCGCACGACGGCAAGGCGACCCACATCGCCGCGCCGAAGCTCGAGAACATCGTCGACACGACCGGCGCCGGCGACACCTTCTGCGCCGGCTTCGCCGCGGCGATCCTGGCCGGTCAATCACCGGAGGAGGCCGCGAGAGTCGGCACGAGCGTCGGCGCAGCGGCAACGCAGGTCTACGGGGCGAGAGTCGATGCATCGGTCGTCGCCGACTTCGAGAAGGCGATGGCGTCGCAGCCGCCGCGTCAGTCGTCTGCGCCGGCGTCGTGGCACTACGACGAGGAGGAGGACCAGCTGTGACTGCTCGCTGGTCGGTGGCGCCCAAGCCGGCCACATCAGCCGGCGGCGAGGACGATCTGCCCGAGCAGGTGCGGATTCGGAAGGGAAAGCGTGAGCGTCTGATTGACCTGGAGCGCGAGCCGTATCCGACCATCGTCGCGCGGACGCACTCGCTGGCCGAGATCAGGGCGACGTACGAGCCTATGAATCTGGCTGCGGACGCCCGGACGGGAGACGTGGTCAGCGTCGTCGGTAGGGTCATCTTTCTCCGGAACACCGGAAAGCTCTGCTTCGTGCGTCTGCGTGAAGGCGCGGGCGACGAGTTGCAGGTGATCCTGACCCAGGACGACCTCGGTGTGGTGCCGCTGGGGGAGTTCAAGGGACTCGTGGACATCGGTGACTTTCTCGGGGTCACCGGCGAGGTCATCACCAGCCGCAGGGGAGAGTTGAGCGTCCGGGCGACGACGTGGGAGATGGCCGCGAAGACGCTCCGGCCGCTACCCAACGAACACAAACCGCTCAGCGACGAGGCTCGGGTGCGGCTGCGGTATGTCGACATGATCGTCAACCCGGCGTCGCGCCAGATGGTGCGCACGCGGGCGACGGTGCTCAGGTCCTTGCGCGAGACCCTCGACGACCGCGGGTATGTCGAGGTCGAAACACCGATCCTGCAACAGACGAACGGCGGTGCGGCCGCCCGGCCGTTCCGGACCTATCTCGAAGCGTTCGACCAGACGATGCTGCTGCGCATCGCGCTGGAGCTGGACCTCAAGAAGGCGATGATCGGCGGCGTCGAGCAGGTCTACGAGATCGGCCGAACGTTCCGCAACGAGGGCCTCGACTCCTCACACTCCGCTGAGTTCTCGATGCTGGAGGCCTACGAGGCGTACGGCGACATCCACAGCATGAAGCGCCTTGTGAGGGATCTGGTCGTCAATGCGGCGCGTGCTGTCGGCAGGACCGTCGTCACCGCACGCAACGGTGAGGAGATCGACCTCGAGGCCGAGTGGAAGAGTGCCAGCGTCATTGACCTGGTCAGCGAGAAGCTCGGTACCGAGGTCAGCGTCGACACGCCGTCTGCGAGGCTCCGGCAGTACGCCGCGATGCGCAACGTCGAGCTGGAGCCGCATTGTTGGGGATCGGGCGAGATCATCCTGGAGCTCTACGAGCAGCTCGTCGAGCCGACCTTGATCCAGCCCGTTTTCGTTGAGGACTACCCCGAGTCCGTTCGACCGCTCGCAAAGCCACACCGGTCCAAGCCGGGCTTGGTCGAGGCGTTCGACCTTGTCGTCAACGGTCTCGAGCTTGCCCCGGCGTACACCGAGCTGAACGACCCTGTCATTCAGCGCGAGCGGCTCACGGAGCAGTCACTGTTCGCAGCGGCCGGCAATCCGGAAATGATGGAGCTGGATGAAGCCTTCCTCCGCGCGATGGAGTTCGGAATGCCACCGGCCGGTGGCATGGGCATGGGCATCGACCGCCTCGTCATGCTGCTGACTGGCGTCGGCATCCGCGAGACGATCCTCTTTCCGCTGCTGCGCTTCGAGGATCCTCGAAGCGCGGGATCGAGATGACTGCCATCCGGCCTGTCTGCACGGACGCGGACTATGAGGGCTGGCGCGAGGTGCTGGTCGCCATACATCCCCAGGAACGATGCCCGAGTGTCGCCGAGCTTCGCGACGTGGAGGCGCCGAAGCGGCTCTTGCTGATCGCCAAGCTCGACGGCAAGGTGGTTGGAACTGGGCTGTCCGACAGATCGGTCCTGGCAGACCGTGCGCTCGTGATGGTGCGAGTGCTACCGGATGCGCGTCGGCAGGGCATCGGCTCGGAGCTGCTCCACGCACTGTCTCATCACGCAGTTGCCCAAGGCTACGAGATCGCCACCGCCGGTCTTGATGACGAGGGTTCACTGGCGTTCGCCCAGCGGCTGGGGTTCGTCGAGACACGGCGTGAGGTCGAGCAAGTTCGTCGGGTAGTGGCTGAATCCTGGCCGGAATCTGCCCGGCTTTACGACATTGTCTCGGTTGCCGAGCGGCCGGAGCTGTGGGCGAAGGCCTATGAGCAGGTGGCGCTGCCGACTTTCTCGGACATGGACGTTCCAGTGTGGCCGGCGGTCTCCGGCGAAGAGTGGGCGGAGCTGTGGATCAACGATCCAGAGGCGATGTTCATGGCCGTCGTGTGCGACGAGGTGATCGGGGTCGCCGGCCTGCTTGTCGATGCCGATCGGCCGGAGCGCGCAGAAGTGGCATACACCGGCGTACGGCAGGAGTGGCGCCGTCGTGGTGTTGCATCAAACCTGAAGCGCACGAGCATGGCCTGGGCCGCGGATCGTGGCATCACCGAGATCTACAGCTGGACCCAGCAGGGCAACGAGAACGTGCGCGCCCTCAATGAACGACTCGGCTTCACCTACGGCGCCATCTCCATCAAGGTCCAGGCGACCTTGCCATTACACCTCCCCTGCGCCTGGCCTCGGTAGACCAGGCCCACCAGACGACACCCCGGCCTGACCCGTCCCCCCAAAGACTCAGGTCAGGCCGGGGTGTCTTGCATCCCTGCGCCCAACTGAACGGAAGTTCGCCCCCATGTCTCAGCACACCGCAGTGCTGTCGTTCTACGACGAGCAGCGTCACCTCCAATTCACCTGGTCCGGCGCCTTCGACGAAGGCATCACCGTCCACGCGGCCGCCGGCGGCGCACTCCTTGACGAACTGCTCCTCACCGAAGCTCAGCAGCACGCTCTCTCCGACGGCGCAGACGCGCACTACATCGTGGCCCTGTTCCAGGTCTTCTGCCTCGCCTATCAACCCAGCCTCGACAGCACGGACGGTTTTGCGCAGGGGATTGTCTCGGCCAAGAGCGTGACCTCGAAATGACGTACACCTTCACTCGGGCGTGTGCCGAGGACGCCGATAGCGCCAAGCTTCTGCTGACGCAGCGTGCGATGTGGCTTGCGTCCAGGCGGATTGATCAGTGGGGGCTCTTGGATCCTGTGCGGACTACCGAAGCGACGATCGCGGCCGGAGAGACCTGGTTGTTGCGCCACGACATGACAGCTGAGGCGCTGGCGACTGTCACGCTGTCGACTCGGGCGGATCGGGACTTCTGGACCAGGGAAGAGGCAGCGACTCCGGCGCTGTACATGTCCAAGCTGGCGACGTCCATCAAGTACGCCGGCCTCGGGCTGGGGGAGATGACGTGCATCGCGGCCTGGCAATACGCCCGACAGTACGGCGTAGGTCGACTTCGCGCTGATGTGTGGCGTTCCAACACGCGGCTGCACGACTACTACCGGGGCATCGGCGCCGAGGTGCTTCGGACCGTTCAGGCTCCCGGTCGACGGTCGGGGACGCTGATCGAGTGGCGTGACGAGCTTGACCTGCGAGGGGCCGCGTTGGATGTTCCACGCCTGCTGACGATGGACGTGCGCAGCGACGTGCTCGCGATTGTCGCCTCGCATCGCATCGACCTTGGTGTGGCCCGGTCCGGCGCACTTCGTCGCTCAGGTCGCCCGAGCCACCAACACTCCACGCGCAAGTTGAAGTACTCGAACGGCAGGGCGATCGTGCTCACTGACTTCTCGGCTGTTGAGTTCGTGCTGCACCACGCCGGCGACAGGTGGCGGGTCAACGGCCGACCGGTGCGAGGAGACGCGCTGGATCAGCTGCAACCCGGGCTGCTCTACCGACTACATCATGCTTCTTCGGACGAGAGCTGCGACGTCGTGATCACGGGGGACGTGCTCAGCGGCGACTGCCAGTTGACGCCTGACTGAACCGGACACCCGAGGCCGCCAAGTGCGGTCCATCTCGAACACTGAAGGAGCCAATTTTGGCCGCCACAACCGCCGTTCCGCCTCCCAGACCGCTTGGCATCGACATTCTGGCCATGCCTGAGATCGCCGACCTGGCCGGCGTGAAGCTCAACACGATCGTGATGTGGCGCATTCGGCATCGCGGCGGCGACGCTCCGTTTCCGGAAGACGATGTCAACCTGTGCGGGCGTCCGGTCTGGCGGCTCGAGCGTGTCACGGCCTGGCTCGATCTGACTCACCGCCCGTACGACGTCGCGAGGTGGCGTACCAAGCGCATGGCCGGCGCGTACCGGCGCCCGCCAACGGCCGCTGGACGCAAGTAGAACAGACACGGCGAGACAGCATGAATGCCGCGGCCGTGGCTCAGGTCGGCGGTTCGGTGTCCGTTTCGGTCGCGTAGGTTCTGCCAGCTTTGATGAGCCGCTTGATCAGCCCGGCCTTTGCCTCGAGGTATGCGGCGCGGTCCGTGAGCAATAGGTGGGCCAGATCCCGCTTCAGGGTGGCGTACAGCTCGCGATCGGCCGCATTCCGTCGGAGATGGTCCCGTAACAGGATGTGGTCCCGATGCGGCTTGCTGCCGTCCACTACGACGTACAGATGGTGGTACTGCCGGGCGCCCGGCGGCAGCGCAAACGACTCTCGGCCGGGGATGCCTAGATCCTCGCGGTGTTGACAGCCGGCGGTGGCAAGGCTGCTGATCGCGAGACGTACCGCCTGTGTGGACGGGACGACGACGTCGATGTCGATGATCGGCTTGGCCGCGAGCCCCGGAACGGCGGTGCTCCCGACATGCTCGATGCGATGCGGGACCTCGGTGAGGTACGGAGCAAGTTGCGCGCTGATCTCGTTGAACCACAGTGGCCAGCGTAGGTCGTAGTCGACGACTTCAACCGGCGGAGTGAGATCGAGCTGAGGTCGCCCCTGGCCGAATAGACGACGCCACGGTGGCAGAGATCCATGCGCGCGTGGTTGCATGAGGTAGCCGTGCTGGCGGCCGGCCTGCAGGGCCTCCCCACTGCTGCCGGTCGATAGCTGGCCGCCCTGGAGCGTCATGATCGGCCGGGCGCTGCCGGCACTTCGGCTCGGGTGGTGGTTGAGACATGGAGGACCTCAGTCATGTGGCTAGTGCGATTCGGGGGAGTCGCGGACAGCGAGGTGGCCGCGAGCGGCTGCGACAGCCAGCCAGGGGACAGCCCCAAGGGTGCCGATGCCGAGGAGGAGCAGGGCCGGGCGGAGACCGATCGCACTGCCGAGCAGACCTCCGAACAGGCCGCCGAGCGGCCCAGGTCCCCAGTCGACGAGGTGGATGACGGAGCCAACCCGGCCTAGGAGCTGAGGCTCGACCGTGCGTTGGAGCATGGTGGACCTGAGGATGATCAGATACACGACGCCGAGGCCGAGCAGAAACTGACCGGCGCCAATGGTCAGGATGACAAGCAGGTGCGAGCCGCTCGCCAGCGGGATGAGCAGGTTGCCACCAAGCAGGATCGCGGCAACGACGGAGGTCGCAGACGTTCCGAAGCGGCGGCTGACGGGGGTGGTGACCAGGCCGGCCAGCAGTGGACCGAGAGACCCGATCATCGCGATTACACCGAGCTCCGCGGGGGACAGCCCGAGCTCCCGCACGCCGTACAGGACATACAGAGCGAGGACTCCCCACTGGAAGAATTCGAAGCTCCCCTTGCCGAAGGTGATCGCGACGATTCCGCGGTGGCTGCGGAACGCGGCGAAGCCGGCACGTACCGAAAGCTTGAACTGCCGCTCGGTCGGGACCGGTGCAGGGTCAGGCCCGCGCCCGCACGCTTGCAGCAGGGCAGCCACCAAGAAGGACAGACTGTCGACAGCCACCGCGACAGGAGCCGTCAGAACCTGTACCAGCAGGCCGCCAAGGCCCGGACCGGCGACTGCTGTGACGGAGTCGGTCAGGTGCAATGCTGCTGTTCGCGGCAGTCAGTTGCCGTCGGTCTGTGACCAGCGCCGGAACGTATGCAACGTGGGCCAAGCTGTAGCCGAGCGCCAGCCCGCCGACGGCGAACGCCACAACGCACAGATGAGTCATCGTCAGTACGTCGAAGGCAGCGGCAAGGGGAACGCTGCCGATCAGCAGCGCCTGCCCGATGTTGCACCAGAACAACATTCGCCGGCGCCGGACCCGGTCGACGAGCACGCCGAGGACTACTGACAGCAGGAGGCTTGGCAGCGACTCCAGGGCTGTGAGGACGCCCATCTCCGCCGGGCTGGCGGACAGTAGCAACACGGCGACCAGCGGGATCGCGAGCTCGCTGATTTGCGTTCCGGCGTTGGACAGCAGTTGGGCGGTCCAGAAGAACGCGAACGGCCTGTTCCGGCGCAGCGGAAGACTGTCGGCGACGTCCGCCACGCGTGCTTTGTACTTCATGACGAGTCTCCCCGGATCGGCGGGTTCTGCACGAGCCACGGGGCTCACTCCAGCCGTGACTACGTGGCGGTCCGCGGTTCCGGTTCCACTCGCAGGCGCCGAAGGTGACCCCGGTCAGGCAGAGGGCTGCGCCGCGACCGCGGGGAAACAGTCGCGAGCCTCGCCCGTACACGGCCGATGGCGGAGAGGGAGATCCTCGCCGACCGTGCGCGCGGCTCAGACGCAGTTGCCTGACCGGGGCGTCTATGGATGATGCGCCGTCGAAGCGTCTTCAGGTGCGGTTGCGTCGCCGGGGTACGGCGCGTCCGCCGTGGCGGCTGGTCAGCCAGCCGTCAAGCTCTCGGGCAGGACCGCCTCCCCCAGAAGGCGGTCCAGTTTCCGAGCCACGGACTACCGCGATGCGGAAATCGAATTGCTGTATGCGGAAGCGTAGGTGCCCGCGAGTAGCCGGGTCAAGACCGGCGGCCGTGGCGATCAGATCGTTGCTATTGGCATGGAGTCGTGCGCCGCCCAGATTCTTTGCCTGAGGCATCTGTTTGCGGCCGCGACGGCGGTCACCCTGTCACGGAAGGCGTTTCCCCGCGAGGTGACGAGGTTGCTGACAGATCACGAGCCGCAGCGGGCTGTGACAGAAGTGGGGCAAATGCTCTATTGCTCGCGCTTATAGCTGCATGAGAACCAAGTATTGGACACCCCAATAGGCGGTTCCTAGCATCAAATTAAGGCCCGTCCGACGGCCGAAAACTTCGCGGCCGGGACCTGCCTCCGCGGCCGACCACAACTCTTTGAAACCCTCCAAGGAGGCGACGCATGGACGTAGTCCAGCGGCGATCGTTCATCAAGGGAGCCGTCCTCGGTGTGGCAGCGGCCGGCGGAGCCGCCTCGCTGCTGACCGGGTGCACCCCTGATGCGGCGCCGCCCGCCCAGAACACGTCAGGAGCGCCGAAACACGGTCGGTTGGACTGGCAGCTCGCCTGGATCAAGAACGTGCAGTTCTCAGGCTCATACATCGCCCATGCAAACGGCTACTACAAAGCCGGTGGCTTCGACACCGTCAACTTCCTTTCGGGTGGCCCGACTGTCGTGCCAGTGCCAGTCGTCGCCTCCGGAAAGGCGTTCGTCACGACGGCGGCCGCGGAGCAGGTCGCCGGCGCCATTCTGCAGGGGGCCGATGTCGTCTGTATCGCCTCGCTCTACGAGAAGGCCGCGTTCGGCCTCATGTCCCTCGCGGACAAGCCGATCACGAGTCCGCAGGGGATGAAGGCCAAGCGGATCGGGGTGCAGGTGACGAACACCGGCATGTTCGAATCGTTCCTCTCGGCGAACGGCGTGAATCGCTCGGACGTGACTGTGGTTCCGGTTCAGTTCGACCCGGCCCCGCTGACCACCCGGGACGTCGACGGCATGTTGTGCATGGTCACGGTCCAGCCGGTCTCGCTGAACCAGCAGGGCTACCAGGTGGCCACCTGGCTGTTCAACGACTTCAACTACCCGAAGATGGATGGGTTGTACGTCGTACGGCGCGAGACCCTGACGAGAAAGCGCGACAAGGTCAAGGCGATGTTGAAGGCCGAGATCCGGGGCTGGCGGGACGCCGTACTCAAACCGGAGACCGGTGCCCGTCTCGCCGTCGATGTCTACGGCAGCGACCTCGGACTCGATGTCCGTGCGGAGACCGACACCGCGAAAGCCCAGAACCCACTGATCTACACCGCCCGCAGGAAGACCGAGGGAATCCTGTCGAGCAGCGCCGAGCTCAGAGAGCAGACCGTCCAGACGCTCGGCCTCGGGGGCATCGCCATCACCGACAAGAACCTCTTCGACAACTCCGTTCTCGACGAGGTGTTCGCGGAGAGCCCTGAACTCCGTAGCGGACTATGAGGAGCAGCAATGACCAAAGCAACGCACTCGCAGAAATCCGTCAGCTGCCCCAGGTCTGGCGATGGGATCTACCTGCAGAACCTCTCCAAGCAGTTCTCCATCGGCCATGAGGTCGTACCGGCTCTCCAGGAAGTCAACCTGGAAGCGGCCGCCGGCTCGTTCGTGGCGCTGATCGGCCCGTCCGGTTGTGGCAAGTCGACGATCATGCGGATCCTCGCCGATCTGGAGCGCCCGACCAGCGGCACCGCCCTTCTACACGGCTCGACGCCGGCTCAGATCCGCCGGTCGCACAAGCTCGGCATCGCCTTCCAGGACTCGGCGCTGCTGCCCTGGCGCACCGTCCAGGCGAACATCGAGCTCCCGCTGGAAGTGTCGGGGCTGTCGCGGTCCAAGGAGGACATCGCCCAGCTCATCAAGCTTGTCGGCTTGAGCGGGTTCGAGAACGCGCGCCCGACCCAGCTGTCCGGTGGCATGCGTCAACGTGTCGCGATCGCCCGTTCACTGGTCGTGGAGCCGAGTGTCCTGCTGATGGACGAGCCGTTCGGCGCCCTCGACGAGATGATGCGCCGGCGCCTGAACCTCGAGCTCCAGCGAATCTGGACCGAGCGGCCGGCAACCACCCTGCTGGTCACCCACTCGATCCCCGAGGCCGTTTTCCTGGCCGACCAAGTGGTCGTGATCAGTCAGCGTCCCGGCCGCGTCACTGCGACCGTGCCGATCGATCTGCCGCGCCCGCGGACCCCGGAGACGCTCCGGACGCCCGAGTTCCACGAGCTGTGCGACAACGTCTCCGACCTCCTGTTCGAGACCTTCGCACCGAGCGACCGGGCGGCGGTGAGATGACGACTACCCCGAGCAGAACCGCCAGGTGGCTCTACGGAAGCCTGGGGTTCCTCATCGTGCTCGTGTCCTGGCAGGTCGCGGCGCAGTTCCTGTTCGCGGAAGGCGCTACGATCCCGCGTCCTGGACAAGTGTTCGCACAGCTCCTCCGGGACGGCTGGGAGCTCTACGGACCGAACATCATCACGACGGGTCGCGAAGCTGCCAAGGGCTGGCTCCTCGGCAACGCCGTCGCGATGCTCCTCGCGCTTGTCGTCGTACAGTCGGCGACCATCGAGCGCTTCGCGATGCGTATCGCCGTTGCGGCGTACTTCCTGCCGGTGGTGGTCTTGGCCCCGATTCTGGCCATCTTGTTCACCGGCGACTGGCCGATGGTCGTCATCGCCGCGATGACTGTCTTCTTCCCGACCCTCGTCTTGTTGCTGGTCGGCCTGAAGACGGCCGAAGCCAGCAGCCTGGAGGTTGTTCGCTGTTGTGGCGGGCGCCGACTGACGGAACTCAGGAAGGTCCGCCTGCCCGCCTCCGTCCCGAGCTTGTTCACCGCGCTTCGACTTGCGGCACCGGGCGCGGTTCTCGGAGCCGTCATCGGTGAGTACGGCGGAGCCGAGAAGGGCCTTGGTGTCCTCATGATCAACGCCCAGCAGTCGCTGGAGGTCGAAAGGACCTGGGGCGTCGCGATCGTACTGGCCGGCCTCGTCGGCGTGGCGTACGGCGCCACAGTGCTCACGCAGCGTCTCGTGGCCCCTTGGAGCATGGAGAGTCGTCATGTCTAGTCAACAGCCGATCGGCCGCCGATCGGTGGGCCAGCGCCTTGCCGAGGCAGCGAGCGAGATCAGAGCAGGAAGCGTTCGGCTCGTCGTGGGCGGCGTGGTGTCTCTCGCGCTCATCCTGATCTGCTGGCAGCTCCTGATCACCGTGTCCCAGGTGTCCGACTTCATCGCCAAGGGGCCTCGCGACGTCTACACCTACCTGGTCACCGACCCGGTGGCGCCCAGGTACCGGGAGGAGATGTTCTCGGCACTGCTGGAGACCTTGGGCCACGCGGGCATCGGGTTTGCCGCTGGTGGGCTGGCTGCCGTCCTGTGTGCGCTCATGCTCCTGTGGTATCCGACCGCGGAGCTGTCGGTGATGCCGTTCGCGCTCACCATCAGGACCGTTCCGATCATCGCCATGACACCGGTGATCGCTCTGGTGTTCGGGCGTGGACTGCTCGGAGTCACTGTCGTCGCCGGGATCGTCACGTTCCTGCCGACGCTGGTCAACGTGACGGCCGGGCTTCGCAGCGCCTCGAAGACGTCGCTGGATGTTCTGCATGCTTATGGTGCTGGTCGGCTCACGGTCCTGCGGAAGGTCCAGCTGCCGAGTGCGATGCCCGCGCTGTTCGCGTCAGCGCGCCTGGCCGCACCGGCTGCGGTGTCGGGCGCTCTCCTGGCGGAGTTCCTTGTCACCGGCAACGGAATCGGGACGCTGATGCTGACGACCATCAGCACCTCGGACTACATCCGGCTGTGGAGCGCGGTCTTCGTGGTGACGACCGCCTCCGTCGTCCTCTACGCCATCGTCGCGGGACTCGAGAGCCAGGCGCTCCGGCGTTACGCACCGGGGCACGGGAGGCAGGTGCATTGACGGAGCAACCGGAGCCCCATTCCTACTGAGCAGTCACCGAGTCGGCGCTCCACGCAGGCAGTCTCCTGCGCACAGCTGAAGACCCGGAGCACTGCTCGTCTGCCAAAAACAAGTACCAGTCAGGAGATAGTGAAATGTCCGAGAACACAGACAAGGCTCAAAGCGGTGCGACATCGGTGCGAGACCTCCGCGCGCTCCCGAAGGCGCACCTGCACCTGCACACGGAAGGGTCCATGCGGCCTTCGACCCTGCTCGAGCTGGCGGAGGTCTACGGGATCCCCGCCCCCGAGATGGGTGTGTACGAATCGTTCGCGGCCTTCGACGCGATCTACGGGACGGCGGTGAACGTCCTCAAGACCGAGGCCGACCTGCGCCGCCTGTACGACGAGATCGTCGACGACGCGGCCGATGACGGGGCCGTCTGGGTCGAGCCGGCATTCTGCCCGCCCATGCTGCCCTGGCTCGGTGAGTCCGAGCACGTGCTCGAGATTGCCATCGACGCACTGAAGAGCGCCTGTCAACGGCGGGGCATCGACGGTGGCTTCCTGCTCACCATCAACCGGGCCGACGTCGGGATGGCCGCGGGCCTGGCCGATCTGGCGGCGCGCTACGCCGGGAAAGGTGTGGTCTCCTTCGGGCTCGCGAACGACGAGAACATCGTCGGACCGGAGCCGTTCGCGGAGGCCTACAAGGTGGCGAAGGACGCGGGCCTCCTGGCGGCGCCGCACGCGGGCGAGATGGCTGGCGCGGACAGCGTTCGGCGGCACGTCGAGTACCTCAACGCCGACCGGCTTGAGCACGGCGTACGAGGCCTGGAGGACCCCGCGGTCTTGGAGATGATTCTCGAGCGCGACATCTGCCTGGACGTCTGCCTGACGTCGAACGTGCTCCTGTCGGTGGTCCCCAACATGGAGGAGCACCCGCTGCCGAGGCTGCTGGACGCCGGGGTCTCGTGCAGCCTGAACGCCGACGACTCGTTGCTGTTCGGGCCCGGACTGCTCGACGAGTACGAGAACGCTCGGAACGCGGTCAAGCTCGACGATGTCGCACTGGCCGGCATCGCCGCAGCGTCCATCGCGCACAGCGGCGCACCGGACTCGGTCAAGCGTGAGGCGAAGGTCAGCATCGCCGACTGGCTCACCAAGTAGATCGCCGACTGCCGTCAGCGAGTAACTCGAGAGGAGAGAGCCCGGCGAGCCGGTAGGAGATCGTCGCCGGGCCCAGGATCAGAGACCATGCTCGAAAACCTTGTGGTCGTGACCGTTGTGGCGCTCGCCGGCGCCCTCGTCGGCATCTCCGGCTTCGGCTTCAACATCGCCGCGACCCCGGCTCTGGCGCTGGTCATGCCCAGCAAGGTTGCCGTTGTCATCGCGCTCGCGAACGGAGTCTCGACCAACGGGATCCTGTCGTTCACCATGCGATGGCCGCGCGCGAAGCTGGTCGAGCTGCTGATCGGCAGTGCTCTCGGGATCGCCTTGGCCGCCGGCTTTGTGGCGAAGCTGGACGAGACCACGGTCAGGATGGCAGTGGCCGTCGTCGCACTGACGTCGATCGCGATGATGGTGCGTGGACAGCGGGCCACGTCGCGCACGTCCCAGGAGCCTGCGAAGGTTCGCCGGCAACCCAAAGGCCGGACCGCTGCCGTGTTGGTAGGTGGCGTCTCCGGCGTACTCGCATCCGCGACCGGGATGGGCGCACCAGTGGTGGCGGCGTACCTGTCACGGTGCGGCGTGGAGAGTGACGAGATCCGAAGCATCGTGACGATCCACACCTGTGCTGTGAATCTGGTGGTGATCGGGGCCGCGATGACTGTGGGCTCGGTGGACCTCTCGGCGTTGTGGCTCGCGTGCTCCCTGCTTCCGGTGAGCGCAGTCGGGTTGCTGGCCGGAGCCTTGGTTTACCGGAAATTCAATCGAGTCTTCCGCCCGACCGTTTTCGCGATGATGTTCACTGCTGCGGCCGTGAGTGTCGTACTGCTGATTTCTCGATAGAAGGAACGATCATGGAAGTGGATGATTCGGTGAAGGACGAATACGCGGTGGCCGAGGCTGAAGTTCTGGCCGTGGTCAACCGGGAGACCCAGGCCTGGAACAGCCAGGACGTGGAGCTGCTGCTCAGTGTTTTCCACCCCCACATGTGCTGGGCCTGGCCGCCCGACAACGACGCTCACGACCCGGAGAAGTGGGTCTTCGCGCTGGGCCACTTCGACACCGAGCGCTGGGGCAAGTGGTGGCAGTCCCGATTCGACGACTACGAGGTCGTGCACAACCAGAGGAATGTCGTCCGCATTCTGATGTCCGAGCAACTCGACGCCGCACTCGCCATTGTCGACATCGACACTCGTTGGAAGCATCGCCAGACCGGGGAAATGATGCTCTGGCAGGGCCGCACCGGAAAGATGTATTCCAAGAATGACGGCGAGTGGAAGATGATCAACCAGACCGGCGTTTTGACCTACTAGGAGTGGGACTGTGAGCGAGCAAATTACTGCAGTCGATCTGAAGCTTCTCGGTGAAGCCATTGAGGTGGCGGGCGAGGCCGGTGCCCGGGGCGACTATCCGTTCGGCTGCGTTCTGGCTGACTCGGAGGGCACCGTCATCGGTCGCTTCGGCAACTCGTGCTTCACCTCCGGCGACCCGACGGCGCACGCGGAGGTCGGACTCATGCGCGACCTGGGCATGCAGGCCTTAGGGCCGGTCGACCTCTCGAAGTGCACCGTGTACGTGAACGCGGAGCCTTGTCCGATGTGCGCGGCAACCATGTACTTCGGCGGTGTCCGTCGCATCATCTTCGCCCTGGGAGACGAGCGCTGCCGCCAGATCACCAGCCGGCAGCCGGACGCTCCGCACATCGAGATGGAGGTTCGTGACCTGCTCGGCAAGGCCGTGCAGCCGGTCGTGATCCTCGGACCGGCGTTGGAGGACGAGGCGGCCAAGGTCGTCGACCGCTACATCAACGGGCCCAACTGACTGGGCCCTTCATGAACGGCTGCGCGAGCAACGGGGTCGCGCACCGGGGGCTCCCCACCTGTTCCTCCCGACACGACAGGTGGGGATTCCCGCACCTGCGGGAAGGCGGCGCCGGCTGTGCCATCAGCCCCGGCTGCAGCCGGCGTCGCCACAACTGAGTCGGGGCCATGAGAAAGGACGGTGCAACTGTGCAACCGATGAGCGCCGCTGCCCTGCGGGATCTGTGGACGCGGTTCTGGACCGCCAAGGCGCATACCCAGGTGACGTCGTCCTCGCTCATTCCGTTTCATCCGTCCGCGCCGATGTTCACGAACGCGGGGATGATCCAGTTCGTCCCGTACTTCCTGGGCGAAGTGCCTGTGCCCTACTCGCCGCCGCGGGTGACGAGTGTGCAAAGGTGTGTACGGGCCGGTGGGAAGCACAACGACCTCGACGCGATCGGGCGGTCGCTTCGCCACCTGAGCTTCTTCGAGATGCTCGGAAACTTCAGCTTCGGCGATTACTCCAAGCAGGACGCGATCCTGTGGGCCTGGGAGTTCGTCACCGAGGTCGTCGGCATCGACAGCGACCACCTCTGGGTGACCGTTCACGAATCCGACGACGAAGCCGCGGACATCTGGTCGACCAAGGTCGGGCTGCCTTCGGAACGGATCCAGCGCCTCGACAAGGACAACTTCTGGGAGATGGGTGACATCGGGCCTTGCGGTCCATGCACCGAGTTGTTCTACGACTTCGGTCCCGACTTCGGGCCGCCTGGTGGTCCGGCCAATCCTGAGTCCGAGCAACGCTACGTGGAGTTCTGGAACCTCGTATTCATGGAGCAGTTCCGGGATGGCGACGGGGAGCTGTCGCCGTTGCCCAAGAAGCATGTCGACACCGGCGCCGGACTCGAGCGCCTTGCGGCACTCCTCCAAGGCAGTCCGTCGCTGTTCGCTTGCGACACGCTGAGCGCCTTGCTGCGGGCAGCCGAGGACGTCACCGACCGCAGGCTTGGCGAGGACGCGCAAGCTGATGTCGCGCTGCGGGTGATCGCCGATCACGCCCGAACCATGACGTTCCTGATCGCGGACGGCGTCGTACCCAGCAATGATGGTCGAGGGTACGTCCTTCGTCGCATCATCCGCCGGTCGATCCGATTCGCTCATCTGCTTGGCGTGACATCGGCGTTCACCACGTCGATGGCTGATGCGGTGTTCGAGACGATGGGTGCGGCGTATCCGGAGCTGATGAGGCAGCACGACCTCGTCGAGTCGGTGCTCAGGCGTGAAGAGACACAGTTCCGCAAGACCCTGCGGGCCGGGCTGGACATGCTCGATGCAGAGTTGGCAAACCTCGCAGACGCCGAGGAGGCACTGCCAGGTAAGGTCGCTTTCACGCTGCACGACACCTTTGGGTTCCCACTCGACGTCACAGTCGAGATCGTGAGCGAACGTGGTCGCAGTGTTGACTTGGACGAGTTCGAGCGACTGATGGACGAGCAGCGTGCGCGAGGTCGGCGGTCCAGGGTTCGGGCCGCCGCTGACGACCCGGCGACCTTCCAGCAGGCGCTGGCGTACGGCCCGACTGACTTCGTCGGCCGCGAGACCTACGAGACCCGGGCGCACGTGATCGGCGTCGCCAACGGACCCGACAGCGTCAAGGTCATGTTGGATCGCAGTCCGTTCTTCGCCGAACAGGGCGGCCAGGTTGGCGACACCGGCGTGATTGTGCGTGAGCGCGACGGTGCCGTGTTCGAAGTGAAGGACACAGTCTTCGGGTTGCCGGGACTGCACCTTCACCTCGTCGAGAAGCAGGCCGCGGCGATCCTCAGCGTGGGCGACGAGGTGCGAGCGTCCATTGACGCGGACCGTCGCGACGCCATCCGGCGCAATCACACCGGAACGCACCTGCTGCAGTGGGCGCTTCGGACCGTTCTCGGTCCTCATGTTGCACAGCAGGGGTCCCTGGTTGCCCCTGACCGCCTGCGATTCGACTTCAGCCACTTCGAGCCCGTGACTGCGGATCAGCTCCGCGAGGTCGAAGATCTGGTGAACCGAGAGGTCCTCTCGAACGCCGGAGTCACGCACTACGAGTCGACGTACGACGAGGCAGTCGCCCAAGGCGCGCTCAGGATCGCGGGCGAGACGTACTCGGACAACGTTCTGGTGCTGCAGGCCGGCCCGCACTCGCTGGAGCTGTGCGGTGGAACTCACGTCGCGGCGCTGGGACAGGTCGGAACCCTGAAAATTGTGTCCGAGAGTTCCATCGGCTCCAACCTGCGCCGGATCGAGGCCGTGACAGGGGCGGAGACGATCCGCGCGTTCAGGGCTCTCGGCGAGACGGTCGTCAACGCGGCGGCGGAGGCCGGCGTTCCGGCCACACACCTTCTGCCCGGCCTCTCGAAGCGGATGGCTGATCTCCGGGCGGCACGGGCCGAGGTGCGGCGGCTGAGCCAGCAACTCGACGACTTGGTCGTTGAGCGCCTGCTCGGTCAGGTCCATGGCGGCGCCCTCGTGAACTCACTGCACAACATCGAGGTCGAAACACTCCGCCGACTGGCTGTCGCGACCCAGGAACGTGGGGACCTCGAGGTCGTGGTGCTCGGCTCGATCGTTGGCGACAGGCCGATCGTCGTGGCCACGGTCGCTCCGGACTCTGACGTCGACATCGACGCACTGCTCGGTCCCTTGTCGAGGGCGATCGGTGCCAAGAACCCCCAACGCGGCAAGGTCGCGCTGATGGTCGGGGTTCACGCCCAGTGGCTCGATGCCGGGCTGATGACAGTGCGGAAGCAGCTGATTTCAACTGCGGTATCAGTGAGGCGCTCTGTGGGTTCGACTGCCGGGGACCGGCCTGATTCGGGGAGCGACACATGATCTTGCGGATGTCGGCACTGTTCGCGCGGACTCTTCGTGAGGATCCCGTGGACGCAGAGGTGCCTAGCCACAGACTTCTGCTGCGTGCCGGCTACCTGCGCCGGTCCTCGCTCGGGGTCTACACGTGGCTGCCCCTGGGCCTTCGGGTCCTGCGCAACATCGAACAGATCGTCCGCGAGGAGATGCACGCGATCGGCGCGCAAGAGCTGCAACTGCCTGCTCTTCTGCCGCGTGAGCCGTACGACGTCACAGGCCGTTGGGCCGAGTACGGCGAGGGCGTCTTCCGGCTCAGGGACCGCAAGGGGTCCGATTACCTGCTGGGTCCCACCCACGAGGAGATGTTCACCCTCGTGGTGAAGGACCTGTACTCGTCGTACAAGGACCTTCCCGTCACGCTGTACCAGATCCAGACGAAGTACCGCGACGAGGCACGGCCCCGGGCGGGACTGCTCCGCAGTCGCGAATTCGTGATGAAGGACAGCTACTCCTTCGACACCACAGAGCGAGGCTTGGCGGCGTCGTACGCGGCACATCGCGCGGCCTACGTCCGGATCTTCGATCGGCTGGGCTTCGAGTACGCGATCGTCTCGGCGACCGCAGGTGCGATGGGCGGCTCGAAGTCCGAGGAGTTTCTCGCCAAGGCGGCGGTCGGCGAGGACACCTATGTCCGCTGCACGCGCTGTGAGTACGCGGCCAATGTCGAAGCGGTAGAAGTCCGGGTGCCGGAGGTGCCGTCCGTCGACGGCATTCCGGCGGCGCGCACGGAGCCGACTCCGGACTGCCCGACCATCGAGGCTCTTGTCGATCATCTCAACGAACACTTCCCCTGCGACGATCGGCCGTGGCACGCCGGCGACACTCTCAAGAACGTCATGATGGTCCTGACTCATCCTGATGGCACCCGCGAGCCATTGGCCATCGGCATCCCAGGCGACCGCGTGATCGACCAGAAGCGCCTCGAGGGTCTGCTCGAGCCGACTCTGGTCGAGCCGATGGACGCCGAGGAGTTCGAGAAGCACCCGTCGCTCGTGAAGGGGTACATCGGGCCTGGTGTGCTGGGGGAGGTCAACGAGTCCAAGATCCGCTACCTGGTCGACCCGCGCGTTGCGGCCGGTACTCGGTGGGTGACCGGGGCGAACATCGACGGCACCCATGTCCTCGATCTCGTCGCCGAACGGGACTTCGAGCCGGACGGCACGATCGAGGCTGCCGAGGTACGCGACGGAGACGGTTGCCCATGCTGCGCCAAAGGGGTGCTCGAGACTGCTCGAGGCATCGAGATGGGCCACATCTTTCAGCTGGGCACGAAGTACGCCGAGGCGCTCGACCTCAAGGTGCTCGACGAGGACGGCCAGCTCGTGACGGTCACGATGGGTTCGTACGGCGTCGGAATCTCCCGCGCTGTCGCGGCCGTCGCGGAGAACACTCACGACGAGCTCGGACTGTGCTGGCCTCCCGAGCTGGCTCCGGCCGATGTCCATGTCGTCGCGGCCGGCAAGGACGACAAGATCTACGCCGTCGCCGCGGCGGTCGCAGCGGAACTCTCGAGGCAGGGCCTGACGGTCATCTACGACGATCGGCGAGGCAAGGCCACCCCAGGCGTGAAGCTCAAGGACGCCGACCTGATCGGCGTGCCGCTGATCGTTGTCGTAGGCAAAGGACTTGAAGACGGCACGATCGAGGTCAAGAACCGCATGACGCGGAAGTGGAAGGTCTGTACGGCGAGCACGGTGATCGACTTCGTCGTCAGGGCGGCCTCCGGGGGTTCGTCTTGATTCGCGTCACCGGCGACGCCGAGGAGTTCAAGGCCCGGGTAGGTCCGCTGCTACTGCGCGATCCGGTTCTTCACACCGTCCTGCTGACCCACCTGGCTGAGCGTGCCGACGGCAACGGTGGCGACGACCACGCCGAACCGACGTACTTCTCCGTCCACCGCGGCGGAGTGGTGGCCGGCGCAGCGATGGCGACGGCGCGGGTTGTCGCACTCGGTGGGCTGCCCATGGGACTCGTTCCGGACCTGGTGGGCGTGGTTGCGGAGTTCGTGCCGACAGCGCAGATGGTCGAGGGATTGTCGGGCGTCGCACAGAGATTCTCGGCCGCGTACGCCGCCCGGCTCGGACGGGAGTTCAGCGAGGCTCAGGCGATGCGACTGTACCGCCTTGGCAAGTTCGTCGCGCACCGGGCTGACGGCAGGCCTCGTCTGGCCACCGAAGGCGACATCGAGCTGGCCAGTCGTCTGATCGATGCTTTCGGCCACGACGTCGGCGAACCGCTCGTGGACCCTGAAGCCTGGGCCAGGGACCGGATAGACGTCCGTCGGTTGTGGTTCTGGGAGAACAACGGTCGCGTAGTGAGCATGGCGGGACATCGTGGTGCAGCCGCCGGCGCCGCGCGAATCGGGCCCGTCTACACACCTGTCGCCGATCGTGGGCAAGGCTACGGCAGCGCTCTCACAAGCCACCTCACCGAGCGGATCCTGGACGGCGGCATGCGGCCCTGCCTTTTCACTGACCTGGCCAACCCGACATCCAACAAGATCTACGCCGCGATCGGTTACCGCGCCCTTGCCGACTTCAAACGGTACAAGGTGAGGTAACCGAAGATTCGAGCTCGCCATAAAGGTTGCTTATATCTACATCAAGGAAAGGTATTGGACGGGTCTTTCGTCGCATCCATAGCATCGGGTGCGGACTCGTCGAGATGTCAATGGTATGGGTCCTAACCGGTGGAATCTGCCCGTGACATGGTGTGAGAAAGGTGCTGCTGTGCCCGAGATCAAGATCACCCACATCGATGGCGCTACACGTATCGATCGTGCGGTGACAACGGGCACCACGGCCGAGGATTTGTTCGCCGACCAGCCGGCCGTGATCGCCGCTCGAGTCGCAACCCCTGACGGCGAAGGGCACCTGAAGGACCTTGCCTACGAGCTCGTCGACGGGGATGAGGTCGAAGGGGTTGAGGTCTCCAGCAAGGATGGTCTCGACATCTTGAGGCACTCGACAGCTCACGTGCTGGCACAGGCCGTTCAACATTTGTGGCCCGAGGCAAAGCTGGGCATTGGCCCGCCGGTGGAGAACGGCTTCTATTACGACTTCGATGTGGCGACCCCGTTCGTGCGGGACGATCTCGTGAAGCTCGAGACCGCGATGCGGAGGATTATCAAGCAGAACCAGCGGTTCAGGCGTCGGATCGTCACAGACGACGAGGCACACGCAGAGTTGGCCGCCGAGCCGTACAAACTTGAGCTGATCGAGCTGAAGGGAGCGATCGTCGACGCGGCCGAGGGCGCGAGTGCGGAGGACGGCCAGGGTGACCTGACCATCTACGACAACCTGAATCGTGACGGAGAGATCGTCTGGAAGGATCTCTGTCGCGGGCCTCACCTGCCGACCACCAACCGGATTCCGGCGTTCAAGCTGATGCGCACTGCTGCGGCGTACTGGCGCGGCGATGAGAAGAACAGGCAGCTCCAGCGCATCTACGGTATTGCATGGCCGAGCAAGGATGAGCTCGGGGCTCACCTCAAGCGCATCGAAGAGGCTGAGCGCCGTGACCATCGCAAGCTTGGCCGCGAGCTCGACCTGTTCAGCTTCCCCGACGAGCTCGGGTCTGGCCTTGTGATCTTCCATCCCAAAGGCGGAGTCGTCCGCAAGGAGATGGAGGACTATGTGTATCGGCGTCACATCGAAGCCGGGTTCCAGTACGTGACCAGCCCTCATATCAGCAAGGCGGGCCTGTTCCACACCTCCGGCCATCTGCCGTACTACGCCGACATGATGTTCCCTCCGATGGAGATGGAAGGGGCCAGCTACTACCTCAAGTCGATGAACTGCCCGATGCACAACCTGATCTACAAGTCACGGGGGCGCTCGTACCGTGAACTGCCATTGAGGTTGTTCGAGTTCGGCACCGTCTATCGCATGGAGAAGTCGGGTGTCGTTCACGGTCTCACTCGAGTCCGCGGTCTGACCCAGGACGACGCGCACTCCTACGTCACCCCTGAGCAGGCGCCTGGAGAGGTGAAACACCTGCTCGACTTCGTCCTTCGCATCCTGAAGGACTTCGGCCTCGACGATTTCTACCTCGAGTTGTCCACTCGCGACGACTCGAAGCCGGACAAGTTCGTGGGCACCGACGCGGAGTGGGAGGTGGCAACGCAGGTTATGGTCGATGTCGCGCGTACGACCGGCCTGCAGTTGGTGCCGGACCCGGGCGGCGCGGCGTTCTACGGGCCCAAGATTTCCGTCCAAGCCAGAGACGCCATTGGCCGCACGTGGCAGATGTCGACCGTTCAGTACGACTTCAATCAGCCGAAGGGCTTCGACCTCGAGTACACCGCTGCCGATGGTAGCCGTCAGCGTCCGGTCATGATCCATTCGGCGAAGTTCGGGTCGATCGAACGATTCCTCGGTGTACTCACTGAGCACTATGCGGGCGCCTTCCCGATGTGGCTCGCGCCAGTTCAGGTCTACGGCATCCCGATCACCGAGAGGCAGAACGCGTACCTCTCGGAGGCGGCGAGGATGTTGCGTGCCAACGGCATCCGGGTCGAGGTCGACTACTCCGACGAGCGTATGCACAAGAAGATCCGCAAGGCTCAGCTACAGAAGATGCCCTGCATGCTCATCGCAGGTGACGCCGACCTGGCCAACGGCACAGTGTCGCTTCGCTACCGCGACGGTCGTCAGGATTACGACATTCCGCTCAGTGTCGCCGTCACACGCCTGGCTGGTGCGTCCAGACCGGCCAGGGACGCCAGAGGCGAGTAGCGCTGCACTGCGTCGCGAAACCGGCTCGGCCGGGCATCACCTCCGTTACGGTGGGACGGAGGTGATGCCCGAAACGCTTGTTACGACCCGGCCAGCTTGTGCAGCATCTCGCTGATGGCCCTCACGTGTTCGTGAGTAGTGCCGCAACAGCCTCCGAGCACCGTGAGGGCGGGCAGCTTTCCATACATGTAGGCGTAGTCCGCGGCCAGCTCCTTCGGGTTCCCGCGGTCCAGCTCCTCGGCCTCGTCCAGTTCGTCGTGGCTCAGCTTCGACGCGTTCGCCCGTAGCCCGCGCAGCCGATCGTGCCAGGGCTCGTTGGAGTCCAGCGCCAGCAGCAGATGGCTCGGGTGTGCGCAGTTGACCATGTAGTAGGCAGGGTAGCCGTCGGTTGCCTCGTCTACGGCAATGATCGCGGCCCCGAGCTCCTGTGCCGTAGGCAGCCGGCCATCGGTCTCCACGGTGAAGGAGATGACGACCGGGATGCCGGAGCTCTTCGCCGCCTCCGCGATGCCAATGGCCTCCTCGACGTAGGTCATGGTGATCGCGGTGACGAGATCGGCCTCGCTCTCGGCAAAGGTCCTGATCTGTGCCGCGTGATAGGCCTTCGCTTCCGACGTGCTCATCAGGGTGTCCGGCTTGTAGCCGTCACCGCGCGGGCCGATGCAGCCGCTGATCACGACCGGAACCTCCGGCGTCTCGAAGCGACGGCGAACGTCGAGCAGCAGCTCGACGGACTTGCGGTTGATCGTGACCAGCTCGGTGCTCCCGTACCTTTGACGGGCCGCCCAATCCGGATTTGCCCGCCAAGTGGGTGTCTCCAGGACGATGCCGAGACCGTCCCGTACGGCGATCTCGGCGTACCTGTCGAAGTAGCGCTGAAGGATCTCCTGGCCGACCTCCTCCGAAACGAGTGGGAACGCTGCGAAGTCAATCAAGTCGATACCTTCATCGAAGATGATCGTCGTCTCGATGCCGCCGTCGGTGAGGAACACCCGGCTGGTGAGTTGCGGCAGCCGGGTACGGTACTTGGACATATTTCATGACTCCTTGGGTCATGTGACGAGTTGTACGTCCTTTCTGCGTGAGAAGTGTTTTCACGATGTGATCTGACTATGGGAGTCTCACCACATGCGGCTCGTCGGCAGAGATCTCGAACAGGTAGAAGTTGCGCGCCTGTTGCGCGACTACCGCCTCGTCACCCTGGTCGGACCGGGCGGTGTCGGTAAGACCGCCCTTGCGACGGCAGTCGCCGCTTCCGCGGCGGACCAGTTTCCCCAGGGTGTCCGGTTCATCGATCTCACGCTGGTGAATGAGCCGGCATCCGTTGCGGCGTTCATGGCTGCCCGGCTCGGCTATTCGTCGTTCGAGGCTCTCCTCGGGTCTCCGAGCGACGTTCCCTGTCTCGTCGTCCTGGACAACTGCGAGCACGTCATCGACGCGGCGGCCGAGACCGTCGTTCAGTTACTGGAGGCTTGCGCCTCTCCGACAGTGCTTGCGACCAGCCGATCGCCCCTGAACCTTCCCGGCGAGCAGGTAGTCCTGATCGGCCCGCTTGGCCAGGACGACGCTGTGCTCCTGTTCGAACAACGCGCTGCGGAGGCTGGTGCCGACGCGATTCGGTCGGCGGAATCGCAAGCGGTGGACGCGTTGTGCCGTGCGCTCGACGGACTTCCGCTAGCGGTCGAGTTGGCGGCCGCACGGATGCGCTCGCTCAGTCCGGCGGAGATCCTTGGCCGCCTGGAGGTCGAGCCGCTGCGGCGCCCTCGGTTCCGCGGACCATCGCGGCATCGAAGTCTGCGCGCGACCATCGAGTGGTCGTACGACCTGCTGGACGCCCCGGAGCGTGATGTTTTCGACAGGCTGGGCGTCCTGAGTGGTGACTTCACTGCCGGCGCGGCCGCTGCCGTGACTGGGCGAGATGTTCTGGACGAGCTCGATGCGTTGGTCGATGCGTCGCTGGTCAGAGCCGATCGGCACGGTGTGACTACGGCGTACCGCCAGCTCGAGATGATTCGAAGCTTTGCCCACAGCCGGCTCGTCGACCGCGGACTGCTGGAGGAAACGGCTGAGCGCAACGTGGAGTTCGTCGTCTCCGAACTGACAACGGTTGACAACGGCAGCTGGACGGCGAGCGCGCTCGAGGAATCCGTGGCGTCGCGCGATCAACTGCTGGACGCGCTCCGCTGGTGCATCTCACACGACTCGAGCCCGGAACGAGCCTTCGTCGTAGTCGGAGCGCTGTGGGACTCGCTTCACGCGTCCGACGTGGAAGAGGTCAGTCAGGTCTGCGAGGCGGCCCTGGAACGCTGGGAGGGCCAAACCTCAGCCAGCTGGGCCGATGCAGCGGCCACTGTCGCGAGCTGCAGGCTGTTGCGTGGCGATCTCGCCGGCGCGGCCTCGCTGTGCACGTCGGTGCGGAGTTCAGTGGAGCCGAGTCCACGTGCCGCGCACATCGCCGCCCGCGTCCTTGGTCAGGTGACGGCTGCGCAAGGCGAATTCGAGCGGGCTCGTGGGCACTTCCGCGAAGCCCGCCACGCGCCGAGGTTCGAGGTGGAGATGCGGCTGTACGAGGCTGTGGTGATCGCCGCGATGGGGCGCCGGTCGGAAGCACTGGATGTGGTCGTGACCACCGAGACGGCATCCGAGATCGCCGAGCTGTGGAAGTCATCAGTGCGTGCGCACCTTCTGCTTCCTGACTCGCCAGCCGATGCGCGGATGTATGCCGATGTCGCGCTGCGGCGAGCCAATGAGTTGGGCTACGCGGCGTGCGCAGCCGTCAATCTGCACACGCTTGCGGCCGCGGAGCTTGCCGAGGGCAGAACACACGAGGCGTCGGTTCATGCTGTCGATCTACTCGCTCATGTCGCCCGGCGCGGCGCTCACTTCGAGACGCGGGCGATCTTCGATATCTGTGCTGCAGTGCTCCGTGCTGCAGGCCGCGTCGCCTGGCGTCGTCTGGCGGCAGCCGTCGCCGCCCTTCCTCGGGTCGATCTCCTGGACGTACGTCGCGACGGGCCAGCCGACCGGGTGCAGCCTGAGCCGCTAGCGGTGCGAGAGGCTCTCCTCCTGGCGCGTGCAGAGCTGGAGGCCGTTCAGCAGACGCCTCATCGCGAAGGCTCCTCACTTTCGAAGACAGCTGCGCCCGGTGTCTTCCGTTTGATAGGTGAGACCTTTGAGATCGGCTATATGGGTCGCCCCGCGCAGCTGAAGCCCTCCAAAGGGCTGACCGACCTTTCCAGGCTTCTGGCTCAGCCTGGCGTCGAGCTGCACTGCACTGAGCTTGCAGATGTCGGAGTGGATCAATCATCTGCCGGCCCGCTCATCGACCCTGAAGCTCGGCGCGCTTACGAGTCGCGCATCCGGGAGTTGCGTTCCGAGCTGGACGAAGCCGAGGCCGACAACGACATCGGGCGCGTGGAGTTCCTCCGCGCGGAGTACGACGCGATCGTCGAACACCTCGCCGCAGCAACGGGTCTCGGCGGTAGGAGCCGGCAAGCAGGCGTCAGCAACACGGAACGTGCTCGGTCGACGGTCACTCAGCGGATCAGGAGTTCGATGCGCCGGATCGCGGCGGTGCATCCGGAACTGGGCCGCCACCTGGAGGTGTCGGTCACCACGGGTACCTACTGCAAGTATGCTCCGGAGCGCGATCAGCAGTGGATCACGTCGTGAGGCCGCATCTCACGCCTCTGGGGTATGAACACTGAGATTGACGCTCTGGAACAGAACCTGTGGAGCATGTGGGGCCAGTTCGGCGGTGGCAGCGGCTGCAGGCTGCTGACCTCGGATGACACACTCCGGTTCGAGACGCCGATTCCGATCACCCCGTACAACTCCGTGCTGAGATTCACGGGTCCACTGGAGCAGGTCACTCTCATCAACGCGTCGTACGCGAACCGGGGCGTCGCGCCCCTGTGGTGGGTTCATCCCTCCGCAACCGCCGGCCTGCCCGGCCACCTGCGTTCGGATGCACTCGTTTGCGCGGAGCACGTTGCCGGAATGGTGGCCGATCTGGCTGTCGTGGCGCCGCCCGGAGCATCTCCTGCCGAGATCGTCGAGGTAGACGACACTTCGCTGACCGACTACCTCGGCTTGGTTTCCTGGCGCTTCAGCGTGCCGGAGCGGGACACCGAGATCCTCGAGAGCGTCGTACGCGCTGCGAGCCTCGGATCAGTCAACCGAGCGTGGGTGGCACGACTGAACGGCCGGCCAGTAGCCAAGGCTTGGCTTCACCGTGCGGGTGGAGTGGCGGGCCTCTACGGCATTGCCACTCGCCCCGAGGCTCGAAAGCTGGGCATTGCGGGGTGCCTGACTTCGACGGCCCTCCAGGCGGCGAAGGACGAAGGGGAGCAGGTCGCGGTACTGCACGCGACTCCGATGGCGCGACCACTGTACGAGGGGATCGGCTTCCGATTCGTCGCCGGCTTCGAGGTGTGGGCACCGCCGGGCGGCGCGCCATGGCTTGGTCCGGGGACCGTCGAACACGCCACCGTTTCCGGGTTGTGACGTCAGGGGAGTTCGATCCAGTAACGGCGTTTCGACCCGGCGTGCGGGCCGCCTGTCGCGACGGACTCCAGTTTGCCGCCGCAGTTCTCGATCACCGTGGCCGACGCTGTGTTGGCTTCATCGCAGACAAGGAGAAGGCGATCAATTCCCAGCGACCTCGTAATGTCGAGAGATTGACGAAGCATCTCGGTGGCGAAACCGCGACCTCGGAATTTCGAGATCACGCCGTAACCGATATGCCCGCCCTCGCGGAGGAGAAGCTCGTTGAGTTGATGCCGAATCGAGATCCGCCCGACGAGCTCGCCGGCCGCCTCGGCGACGAGAAACGTCGCCGGAACCCATCCGTCCGGCAGATCCGTGCCGGTCCGCCATCCATCCACCTGAGTGAGAAATAGCGCCCACGGTTGGCCGTCCCAGCCGATGAGAAACTCGAATACTTCTTGGGCGAGCTCCTCATGTGCCGACAGGGCCTGGTACTCGTCGGCATTCGTCAACGGTCGCAGACGCAATCGTTCAGGCCTTCTCATCATGCTTTCCCCCGTTGGAAAACGGCGCGGCCGCGGCCGACGGCCCGAGCGCACGGCTGCGCCGTTGCTTGTGGTGGTTCAGACCTGGCGCAGTTCCGGATTTTCGGCGTAGACCTCGTCCAGCACGGACGGGTCGAACATACGATCCGCCGGAAGGTCGAGTCCGCCGAGGGCCAGGCTGGCCACGGTCTGTTCGCGCAGTTCCGCGGTGTTGCTGAGCAGTCCCTCGGTCTTCGTCCGGTCGGTGAGCATCAGCGGCTTCTGCGCGGTCGCGGTCGCGAGTTCTGACTTGATGTTGAGACCCAGGTCGCTGCCGTACTTCTCGACTGCCAACTGCGCGCCGATCGAGGGGTCACGCACTTGGTCTCGCCAGCCCTGAATCTCGGACTTGAGCACCGCCTTCACCTTGTCACGGTGCTTCGCCAGCGTGTCCTTTGTGACGACGTAGAGTCCGTCCATCTTCGGGTAGTTGAAGTCGCTGAACAGCCACGAGTTGGTCTTGTATCCCTGCAACTCGAGAGCGACGGGCTGACGGGTGACAAGGCAGAGCAACCCATCCACATCGCCGTTGGTCAGTGGTGCAGGGTCGAACTGGACGGGCACGGACTTCACGTCTTCGGGCTTCATGTCGTTCGAAGCGAGGAACGCCGCGAAGATGCCGGTGTTCGTGGTTTGAACACCGATGCGCTTGCCCGCCATGTCCTCGGGCTTCGTGATCGGCGACTTGGCCAGCGACATCAGCCCCATGGCGTTCTTCTGGTACAGCGTCGCGATCGTGACGACGTCCGCGCCCTGAAGGATCGCCGAGGCGACCTGTTCGGCAGCGGCGAGGGTGACGAAGGCCTTGCCGGACACGACGACGGGGACCGGAACGACCGTCGGTCCGCCGGCGATGAAATTCACCGACTCGAATCCGTTGCTGCGGTAGTAGCCTTTGTTGTCGGCGATGTAGGATCCACCGAATTGCGCGTCCTTGATCCACGCCAATTGCCAGTTCAAGGCGCCAAAGGCTTCCTTGTCGGCGGGATTCGAGCCCTTCGAGTCCGACCCGCAGGCCGTGAACACGGTTGAACCGCCGCCGGCGAGAGCCAAGCCCATCGCAGCGCCTTTGAGAAAACTCCTGCGGTTGAGGGAGTCCATCATTCACCTCCGGGACGAGGATGCAGTGCCCCGGCAACTGCATGGCCTACTTGCTACAGGAACACAGCCTCATTCTTTGCCTCGCCGCGCCGGTCGTCCAATACGAAGTCTCAATCAAGACATTTTCCCAAGTTATGGCTAGATCGCTGACGCCGCGTGCTCATCTCGACACGCATCGAATACTGCCCCAGTGCACTGTTTCAACTTGACAGTGCGCTCATCATGGAGGGGTGAATATCACCAGTCTCGGCTATCAGACGGATCTCATGCTGCTCCGGCTGAGGGGCAGCTCGTTGACGGAGATGGATGACTACATCGTTGTCAGGACGCCGTCCAACCCGACGTTCTGGTGGGGGCACTTCCTGCTCTTCAGGACCGCGTTCGCGCCCGGCGAGCTTCCCGTACGGCTGAAGCAGTTCGCGAGCGAGTTCCCCGACGCCAAGCACGTTGCCTTTGGCATCGACTCGGTCGACGGCGTGGTCGGCGCCGAGGAGGAGCTCTCCGAGGCCGGTTTCGAGGTGGGGCGCGACACGGTGATGACGGCGTCCGAAGTTCGCGAGCCCTCCCGGCCGAACACGAGTTCGGAGTTTCGATGCCTGACCAGTCCCAATGACTGGGAGCAGCAAGTGAACCTCACTCTCGCGACCGCGCCCCCGACCACGGAGGAGGGGTATGAGGGCTACGTTCGAGCGAAAATCGAGGGTGAGCGGCGACTCACAGAGGCTGGACAGGCGCAGTGGTTCGGCGCGTTCGAGGCTGGCAAGCTGCAGTCCTCCCTTGGCCTGGTCACGGACGGTGCCGGCGTTGCTCGATTCCAGAGCGTTCAGACGCACCCTGGCGACCGCGGCCGGGGTCTTGCCAGCACGCTCGTGCACCGTGCGTCGACGTACGGTCTCAGCGAACTGCGGGCGCGAACGCTCGTCATGGTTGCCGATCCCGGCTACCTCGCCATCGGCCTCTACCGTGCTCTTGGTTTTGCCGACCGGGAGACGCAGATCCATCTCACCAAGCGGCCGCAGTGATCGCCGCACTTCCTGACGAAACGCGCAGGTAATCCACACACTTTGATCGGGGACTCCCTCAGATGAAGCACAAAAGCGCCGAGGGGGGTTCTACGCGCCAACCGGCGCCGACCGCCTCTGAGGCCCGGATACCGCCGATCCGGTATCGGGTGCTCGGACAACTCGAGCTCGCCCACGGCCGACCGGGTGCCGGTCTCACGGGTGGCCGCCAGCGGTCACTTCTCGCCGCGTTGCTGGCCGCGAACGGTCAGGTCGTGTCCAAGGACACGTTGGTAGAGATCGTCTGGGGAGGCCGGCGTCTGGAGGATCCCTACGCCTCCCTCTACACCCAGATGTCCCGTCTCAGGATGCTCCTGCCGGAGGGCGTTCTGGAGACGAAGTGGTCCGGGTACTCGCTGACGGTGCCCCCCGAGCAGGTCGACTCACAGTGCTTTCTGACGCTGCTGACCGAAGCGCGCAGATTTCGTGCGGCCGAGCCAGAGCGTGCCGTCGCGCTGTTGGAGGAAGGGCTCAGCCTGTGGCGGGGCAGGGCCTACGAGGAGTTCCTGCACGACGAGTACATCGCCTCGGCCGCCCGGCAGCTCCAGGAGATGGAGATGACTGCTCGCGAGGAGTGGTTCGATCTGCAACTGGAGCTCAAGCGACACGACGACGTGGTCGTTGCTTTGACTTCGTATGTCAGTGAGCATCCGTTCCGGGAGCGCGGCGTTGAGCAACTCATGCGCGCCCTGGCTGCTCAGGGCAACCAAGCCGAGGCGCTGCAGGTCTATGCGAACCACCGCCTGACGCTGTCTACCGAGTTGGGGATCGAGCCCTCGGCCGGCTTGCAGTCCCTGCACCTATCGCTTCTCTCACCGGAGGCAGATGCCCAGGCCGAGCCCCTCCCGACACCTCCCGACATCAGCACAGCCCCGGTCGGTCCGAAGATGCCATGGAACACCGAGCTCATCGGGCGCTCGGCGGAGATCGAGAGCTTGCGCAAGCTGATCCACGGCAATCGCCTCGTCACCGTTGCCGGGCCGGGCGGGGTCGGCAAGACGCGGCTGGCGCTCGAGACTGCCAACCGGATGCGTTCGGAGCTGCAGGTCGACGTCCACCTGTGTGAACTCGCCGGCGTGCGCGAGTCCGCTGACGTACCAGCGGCCGTCGCGTCGGCGATGGGCGCCAACATCCGGGAGTCCGGGGACTCCCACCGGGCGATCGCCAAGCAGCTGTCGACGACCTCGGCGATTCTGGTTCTGGACAACTGCGAGCACGTTCGTTCCAGCGTCGAGTTGTTCGTCGGGGCTGTTCTGGAGAACTGCCCGAATGTCCGGCTGGTGGCCACGTCGAGGTTGAGGCTCGGCGCGGATGGGGAACGTGTCCTCACCCTTGGTCCGCTCGCCTTGCCCGACGGCGACAGTCTGCGATCGGCCAGATCGTCGCCGGCTGTGCGGCTGTTTCTCGATCGTGTCTCCGCCTTTCGCGAGTTCGATCTCAGCTTGGAGAACGTCGCGGATGTCGTCGATATCTGCTCTCGCATCGACGGCATGCCGCTCGGGCTCGAGTTGGCCGCTTCCCGCATGCGGATGATGTCGGCGGCGGAACTGTCGCAGCAGCTGAGCAGGACGGTGACGACGCTTGATGGCGGCGGCGACCGGAAGTCCGGCGGGCGCCACCATCTCCGGGAGATCGTCGAGTGGTCGTACCAGCTTCTCGATGACGTTCAGCGGCAGGCATTCGAACGCCTCTCGATCTTCGCTGGTGGTTTCAGCATCGCCGCAGCCGAGGCGGTCTGCGAGGGCATCGCGGAAAAAGGACTGACATCGGACGTCGTGCAGGAACTCGTCGATCACTCCCTGATCTACATCAGAGAGCAGGACTCAGACATCACGAGCTTCGGCATGTTCGAGACGCTTAAGGCCTATGCTGCCGAGCGCCTTGCCGACCGAAGTGATATGGAAGCCTGTCGTGATCAGCATGCCGGGTATCTCACCAGGCTGGCGCGAGAGATCGAGGCGGTCGAGGAGGAGCGGGCAGCGTTCGAGCGCCTGTGGCGGTTGTTCCGGATGCACCGTGCAGACGTCCTGGCAGCGGTTCGCTGGTGTATCGAGACGGATCGAGAGCCGGACCGTGCGTTCACCATGCTTGCGGCGATGTGGTACGCCGTACACATCGATCATGCGCGTGATGTGGTGGACCTCGGGCAGCAGGCGCTCACCCGGTGGCCGGCGAAGATACATCCGCTCTACCCGATGGTGTGCGGAACGGTGGCGAATGGCCGATTGGTCATCGGGGACCTGGACGCCGCCGTGGACTACGCCGATCACGCGATCGCGGCCGACGGGGGGCGGCGGTCGGTGCGGAGCTTGCATGCCCGCCGAGTCATGGCTCATATCGCGCACACGGTCGAAGGCGACCACGTCGCGGCGATGCGGTGGATCGACGACGTGGTCGAGATTGCCAGCGCTCATGGACTGCTGTGCGACCTCAGCAACCTTCGAGCGATGGTGGTTGCCGCTCAGGGCGACCTGCTCCAGGCCATCCAGTTGGCAGAGCTCGGTAGCCGAAGGGCGATGGCACGGGGCAGCAGGATGGAGACTCTCTGGAGCCGTTTCCTGCTCGGTGCGTTCAACATCCCCCTGTCGGCCAATCGGGCCAAGCTCTTTCTCGAGGCCACCCTCGACGACGCGCTTCGGCTTCATCAGTCTCACGTTGTTGCCGTCTCAGCCCGCGCGCTGGCCGTCCTCGACAGTCAGGAGGGGAGACCGGCTGAGGCGGCTGGCAGCCTCGAGCGCGCATTGGACCTTTTCGTTGCCACCGGGAACCCGATGCAGGAGTGGTACACGATCGCAGCCGTGCTCCCGCTTCTGACTGCCGTCGGCGATGACACCACGGCGGCGACACTCGCCGGGGCGGTGGCCGGCGGAAGCCCTCGTTGGAAGCCGAACCCCGCATTCACTCCGCTGTATCGGCAGGCCGAGCAGGAACTGGAGGCGAGAATGGACCGCGACCTCCTGGAGGCCCATCAAGCCCGTGGTGCCCTCCTGAGCCAGGACGAGCTTCTCGCGATGGCCCGCGAGTTGCTGCGGAGCTTGGCGGTGACGGGGGACTAACGGACCCGCGTTCCGAGCCGATATACCGCTCGGACGGTGTGGAGCGCGGAGAGGTCCACCGTAGGGTCATCCGCCAGCACCAGGATGTCGGCGTCGTACCCGGCGATCAGTCGGCCTTTGCGTTGCCCGACGCCGCAGGCATGCGCCGCGAGACCGGTCGCGGACCGGAGCGCCTCGATCGGCGTGAATCCAATCGAGGGAAGATCGGCGACGCCGTGCGGGAGCACGTCGTGTGGCTTCGACGGATGGATGCCGGCATCCGTGCCGACGACGATGGGCGCTCCTAGCTCGTGCAGCCGTTGCCGGATCTCGAGCGTCGTCCGGCAGGAGTTCCTGGCCAGTGCGAGGTGAGAAGCCGGATCGAAGCCCATGGTTGCGCTGATGACAATTTGCGATCGCGCGAGGTCGTCGATCAAGTGGTCGTCTCGCACGATCCCGTCTGGTGTCGCGAAGCTGGCGTGCTCGAGCGTGTCGAACCCGGCCGCGGTCGCATCGATGATGGCGGCTGTGCCATGCGCATGCGCCGCCGTGGACATGCCGAAGCTGCGTGCGTAGTCGACCAGCATCGTGAGCTCGTCCCGCGTGTACTGCGACAGGTAGGGCGAACTACCTTTCGTGATACCGCCGCCGCTCGCCATCACCTTGAGGACGTCGCAGCCATGATCGGCTCGTTCGCGGACGGCCGCGCGCAGCGCCTGCCTGCCTTGTGCTTCGCCGCCCAGAAAGTGGCAATGACCGCCCGCCGTGGTGATCGGAGGGCCTGACACGACGAGATGTGGTCCCGGCAGCGGATTGCCGGCCAGCTCGTCTCGGAGCTGCACGGTGGTGTACGAACGATCGCCGAGGTCGCGGATTGTTGTGATTCCCGCCGCCAGGGCTTGCGCAGCCGCTGTCCGGGCCCGTTCCAAGAGAGTCCCGTCGTCTGCTTCGACGACTGCCTGCACAGCGTCCTCGCCTGGAACGATGCACAGGTGGGAGTGAGCGTCGATCATTCCCGGCATCAGGAACGAGTCCGCACCGAAGTCGGTGATCGAGACCTCCGCCGGTGGCTCCACACCGCCCTGTTCGACCGCGACGACAACGCTGTCCTGGATCAAGACCCAACCCTTCGCGTGAACAGCGTCACCGTCGAAGACCCGACCTGCACGCAACACACTGCGTCGACCACCCGGCACCGAACTCTCCCTCCTACTCTCACCATCGATACGGCAACGGCTCCTGATCAGTTCCCTCGTTCGACGAGCAGTTCACGAACACCGGGAACCGGAAGGCATGAGACCGCCGTACACGTCTACGTAACGACGCACTGGGCGCAGGTAACCCATGTCGTCTCAGTCCGCTCACCGCCCTGTGGTCTGCCTCTCGAGGCAAACCCGGAAGGAGACCGCTCTCGTGAGAAAGCCCACGATGCGGCGTACCGCTCGAATCGCCCTGGCTGCCCTATTGGCTTCGGTCATGGGTGTGCTCACGACCCCGCTGGCGCATGCCGTTGATCCGCCCGGAGAGCCGAGCATCGGCGACCTCGCCGCGCAGGCCCCGGAGATCGCCTCGCCCGGGGCCGGATCGGGTCAAACGAGCGAGCAGGGTGACTACAACTATGCGTACCCGATCGAGGTGCCGCCGGGAAGACGAGGCCATCAGCCACAGCTGGCACTGAACTACTCGTCCGCCGGGGCAGTCCACGGAGGCGTCGCTGCAGGATGGACGCTGCCTGTTCCGACCATCACCGTCGACCCAGCGGCCGGCTCGTTCCGAGCGGAATGGCCGAAGGGAGGCAGGGCTACCCAGCCGCGAAACTTCCTGGGTCCGGATGGCAGTCCGTTGGTCAAGGATCCGAAGATCCCGGTCAGTGCGGGTGGTGTCGGGTACCGGTCGCCGACGGATCCGACGTTCACGCGTTTCGAGTACCTCGGCGACGTCGTCGCCTCGCCTCACTGGTGGGTCGCATATGGCAAAGACGGGATGAAGACGTTCTTCGGAATGAAGAACCAGACGCCCTACTCCTACGCCCCGATCGCCAGCCAGGTCGACCACACCGGTCACAGGTTGTGGTACGACTACGCGGTCAGGGGACGGGTGGACGACTCGCCCGTCGTGCCTGAGGGCCATCCCCGAGAGATCCTGCTCGAGGACATCTCGTACGAGTCGCCGCCCGTAGACGGGCAGCCCACTGCGACCTACGCGCGTATCACCTTCGAACACAGTGGGCCCACGTTCTGCGGAACTCCGGAGAAGCTCCCGGCCGTGGGCAGCAAGCTCGACTACCGCTACGGCTTCGGCCTGCTGACCGGCACCCGGAAGCTGACCGCAATCAAAACTTGGCGGCACCAGGCCGGCGCTCTGGCCACCCACCGCGTCTACACCCTGGCCTACGACAACACCGACAACTGCGCAGCCGCCACGACAACGCCGTTCCGTCAGTTGGCCAGCATCCAGCAGACAGCCCTCGCCCCGAACACTGGGGCTCTGACGATCCTGCCCCCGACGCAGTTCACCTACGGAAAGGCCGCTGCCTATGTCCATGACAGCGACTACACCGCCTGGCAGGACCTGCCAGGCGTCAGGGTGCCGACCTCGCTTGAAACGAACAATCTCGGCAGCGAGGGTGCCGACTGCGGTGCGCCGTTTTGTATGGGTAGCGGGGAGAAAGGCTTCCTCACTGCAAGGCAGGGACGCGGCGAGCGCGTTCAGGTTGCCTGGATCGATATCAACGGCGATGGTCGTGTCGACCAGCTCCGCACGAAGAGCCCGGCGTATCTGTCGTTCGCTGCCCCTGCCACCGGGAACTGCAAGGTCGAGACCTACGTCAACAAGGGGAGTTTGGGTTTCGTCAAGGACGATGGATTTTCCTTCAGCCTCCGTGATGCCTTCGCTGATATCCCCGTGGCGTCCATGCCAGGTTCGGACGGCGACGAGGAATTGCTGTGCTCCCTGAGCCGGTCCTACAGTAAGTCCACGGTAGGTGCGGGCGGGGATCCGAATAAGCCCTGTTCCTTCGGTCTCAGCTGGGGATCAATGCAGAAGGTCGATCACGGCTTCGCGGATCTCGATGGAGACCGCCGCCCGGAGTTGATCTCGCGCCCCACAGCATCGTTGGAGTGCCCGTATGAGAGCATATTCGGCCGACCGATCTATAAGGACAACGGCTCCATCAACTTCGACGACTGGAACGGACACAACGACTCTGCGACGATCACCGCGCGGGACTGGTACGTCTATCGCAACACGGGTTCCGGGTTTGCCTCGACTCCCTCGATCCATCGGATCGATCGCGGCACATGGCCGTACACCATGCCGGAGAAGGCCAGCCCCCCGGCTGTGACAGTCAGCGGGACTCGTCACGTGTCGGAGAGTTGCAGGGCCTTCGCCGACGTGACAGGTGATGGATACCCAGACTTGGGGGACCTGTTCTGTAGCCGCCTCGACGCGTCGGTCCGTCCGGGACTGAGTACTGGTGAGCGATCGGAGGAGGCCATCGAACTGCCGCGGACCAGCCTGCGCCGTGGGGCTCATGCGGTCTGCGATGAACCGACCTGCGATGTTGAGGATGGTGTCGGGCATCACTTCAACGGTATGGCCGCGGATGTGAATGGTGACGGTCTGAGCGACGTCCTCGACTTCGTCGAGTCCAAGGGCACCAAGGTGTACTTCAACTCGGGTTACGGCTGGGCGTCCGGCGCCGGGAATCCGGAGTTCTTCAGTGAGAACGCCCCGAATACAAACCATCTGCTTCAGATGCGGCCCGTCGATGTCTCGCTGGATGAGCGCCAGATGCCGATAAGTGGCGCTTACATGTACGGCAACCAGATGGTGGATCTGGACTACGACGGCCTTGCCGACAACCTCTATCGTGATCCCGCCGCGAATTCGGGCAAGCTCTACCTGAACGGCGGGTCAGCGTGGGTGAAGGTGGTCGACGTCGCGGCCGGTTCAGATGACACTTTTGTCCGTGCTCTCGGCGGGCGGTTCGAGTACGCCAGCCTGACGGAATTCAACGGGTTGGGCGACTACAAGATGAGGCAGACCCACCAAGCTGTCGACCTGAACGGTGATGGTCTCCTCGACTTGGCGCGGTCGCGAGGCATTGGCGTCAACCTCGAGGTGCGGTACGCCAAGCCGTTCCTCGACAACAGTGCTGACCACAAGGCGCCGGCGCGCTTGCTGCGGACGGTGAAGAACGGGTTTGGTGCCAAGACGACCGTGAGCTACGCGCGGCAGAGCGCCGCTCAGCGTTGGATGGCGACGGAGGTCACGACGTCGCCGGGCGCCTCGCAGCCGGACATGACGGAGAAGTACGTCTACAAGTTCGCGAACTTCACGGACGGTCCGTACGGCCACTCGCTGTTCCGTGGGTTCGGTGAGGTCCGCAGCCTGCAGGTTGGTGACAGCGCAGACACCGACGATGATGTCACCACGGTGCGGCTGTACTCGTTCAACGAAGACTACCGAGGTGTTCTGACCAGGTCTGTCACCGTGCGGGGTGACTCCGCGTTCAACAGCTTAACTGCGTTCAGCCCAGCCGCACAGAGCGGCGTCATGTCTGTCGTCGACCAGACGTATGACTTTGTTTTCTGGAACATCCTCATGCCCGGCATGGAGACGACTTTCGCGCCGAAGGCGGCACTGCCGGCCAGCACCACCCGCTACATCTGTGCCACGTCGGGTGGGCAGACGGTCGACAACTGCCTCGCAACCAACCTGTCGACGCGTGAAGAGACCATCTGGTCAGAGCTAGCTGGCCCGGATGACGCTCGGGTGGCCAAGCTGCCTACTCGTACACAAATGTCATTCGTGAACGCGGACGGCGATCTTGAGATCCGGAGAACGGACCGGACGTACAACCTCAGGTGGAGCGGTACGGAGTACAACGTCGCGCACAAGTCGACAGTGGACTCGGTAACAGTAGGCGGGACGACCACCGAACTCGGCGGCGTGCACTACGAGTATGAAGACGAGAGCTACTTCCGGCTGCATGCATCGAAGGTCACGGATCCGTCGTCCGACGACAAGATCACCCGGTATGCCTACTACGCGGCCGGCGTGAACAATGGCCAGCCTGGATACATTTGGGAGCCTGAGCAGGTCCGGCGCTACGGCATCAATGCGCCAGTGAGCAAGGCTACGCAGTTGTCCTATGACAGCTTCGGTGTCCATGTTGCCAAGGCGACCAACCCGGTCGGCCACTCGCAGCTCTTCACCACGGACCTGGGGACTGGCCAGGTCACCGATGTCCGGGGTCCCGACTATGTATGCCCGGACGGGCCGGATGCCGGCACCCGACCGGATCCTGGATCGGCATGCGCGTTCGACGACGCACTGAACCCTGAACGGTCGACTACGAACCTGGATGGTCTCGGGCGTCCGATCTCCCGGACTGTCTACAGCACCGAAGTCGGCTCGACAGCAGTAGTGTTCGAGAGCTACACCTACGGTGATCGCACCTACTTCGAGAGTGGTGCGCCAGTGTGGACAAAGGTGCAGCGGAAGAACGGCGACGGCTTGTTCGGCTCAATGACGACCTCCGTGGACGGACTCGGCCGGACGGTGCAGACCAGCGCAAGCCAGAGCCCGCAGCCGACGAAGACGGTCTCGTATTCCTACAACGCTCGTGGACTCCTGAGCACCGTGGTGGGTCCGCGGGCGGACGCCAGTGGGGTCACAGGTGTGAAGAAGACCTACGATCCGCTCGGCCGACTCACGACCCTGTCCGAGTTCGAGAGCGGTACGCGCATCCTCCGCCAATACGTTTACAGCTCGCTGAGCGTGACTGAGATGCAATGGCCCAATGGGGACGGGGCAAAACTGCTCGAGAAGACGTCCACCATGGACGCGGCGGGTCAACTTGTTCAGATTCGCGAGAAGGCCGGCACGAAACCTGTTGGCGACGATGTGGAGCCGATTTACGCATACACGAACTACCGTTACGACGGCATGGGACGGGTCAGCAAGTTGAGCGATCCCGACGGTGCTCTCACCACCGTTACGCATGACTACCTCGGCAACCGCCGCAGTGTCGCATCGGCCGGCCGGACGTGGGCCTATGGCTACGACCACAACAACAACCTGACTACGGTAGTCGAGCCGGTGCCTGCCGGGGCGAGCGCTTCGTCGTACACGCACTCTCGGACATTCGACGACATCAACAGAGTCGTCTCGTACACCCCGGCGGTCCGGGATCTCACGGAAACCGAGCGCGGGCAGCTCAAGCACGGCGTCACGACCTACGCCTACGACAACGCGCATCCCTCGCTGCAGGGTGGTGACAGGCTGTTCCAGCTAGGCCGGCTCTCTTACACGAGTTCGCCAGTCTCGACTGTGATCAATCAGTACGACGAGTACGGCTCGCTGAAGCGAACCAGACAGAACCTGACCGCCCTGAATGGCCTGGTGACGGCTGACGACCTGGAGCTCAAGATCAACACGCCTGCCGGCGCGCCGACAGTCGGAAGCATTGGACTCAAGGCGTTTGCGGACGGGGCAACAAGCCCGTCGCACGATGGGGCCCTGATCGCGTACGGCTACGATGCGGATGGAACACCGTCGCGGGTGAGCGCTGGCCTGACGTCCGGCTCCCTCGAGCTTGCCAAGAACACTCGCAACGCTGCCGGCGTGGTGACGAAGCGAGAAGCGAACACGAACAACCTCTCCGGATTCGCCAAGCCGGTCGTGCACTACGGATACGACAAGTTCGGCCGTGTGACCCAGGTTCAGGAGAAGCTCGGTGCGACTCAACGCTACAAGCTGATCCAGTCCTACTGGAGTAACGACCACGTCAAGCAGACGCACATCGTGCAGGGTGCGGATGGTGTCGCGCCGGCGGCCGTCATGGGCTTCCAGTACGACAACAGGATGCAGTTGACCCAGGCAAGCGAAACCGGCGGGGTGGGTTACAGCGGAACGTTCACCTACACGACCGGTGGGCGTCTTGCTTCGGCCAACGTCATGGCGACGGCGGCGGCGAGAGTGCCCACGCGCAACGCCACGCACGTATACGAAAACGCAGCGGACGGTGGTGATCCGCAACGTCTGATGGCGCTGCGCAAGCCGGACCAGAGCAACCTTGCGACCTACGCGCACGACGAGGCTGGGAACATGACCAGCCGGACCTTGCCGGATGGAACGGTCGTGAATCAGCGATGGGATGGTGTCGATCTCAGAAGGGTCAGCACCTCGAACGGCAGCGAGGTGTTCTTCTACCAAGGTGGCACTCGAGTGGCCGCGGTGCGCTACAACGCGAGCGGCGCCGTGCAGGAGATGCGGAGATGGTTCGGCAATGCCGAGGTCCTGTACACCCCGGGCCAGTCGCAGCCGAAGTACCGGCAGTACGTCGCGCTGAACGGGGAGGTCGTTGCACGCGTCGACGGTTCCAAGACGGCGCCGGCAATCGAGTACTACGTGACGGACACACGCGGCAACCACGTGCTGTCGACCTCCGCCACAGATGGCTCGGTCAAGCGACGAGCGACGTACGGGCCGTTCGGTGAATTGCTGACAGAGTCGCGCGCCTCGGGCACGCCGGCGAACAAGTACACTAAGGAGTTCAACGGCAAGGACTACGACCCGACGGGCGGCCTGCACTACTACGGATCTCGCTATTACGACCCGCTGGCCCTGCAGTGGGTGTCCGCGGACTCGAAGTACCGGCATGCCCCAGATGCGAACTTGTCGGCGCCGCGCCGGGCGAACCTGTACACATTCAGCCTCAACAATCCGGTCAGCTACGTCGATCCTGATGGCCGTGACCCGTACTATTCGGCCGGAGGCCACTATCACACGCCTGACGGCGGAATACGCGGAGATGCTTTCGGTCTACCGGCTTGGTTGACGATCTATCCTCCGTCGATCACGTATGGGGGCGGAGGGTCTCGCGAGAGTGGCGGTGGGCCAAGTGCTGATCTGGCGTCCGGCCAACTTGGTGGCATCGGGATCGGCGATGGGATCTTCACTCTGAAGGTAATCTCAGGTGGGGTTAACGTCAGCGCCAAGGGCCTTGGTGGAGAACTACAGGCTCTGGATGCCGAACTCAAGGTTCCAATCCTAGAGACTCAAGATCTGAACGTTCTGGTGTACGGCAGGGGTCGTGCGCTCGGCGCAGGAATCGACGGGGAAGGCTCTCCGAGTGCCTTCAAACTAGACGGTAGGGCTGGACTCGGTGCGACTGTCGGCGATACTGAAGTCATCGGATACGTGGGGGCGCAGATCGGGACAACGCCGTTGTACGTAGGAATTCAGGCCAGCAATATGAACTACAACACCGCGTCTCTCAGTCAGAAGCCAACCGACATCTTCGGGGTGATCAAGTTCAATTACTGGACAACGACGGGATGGATGGCATCCGCAGCACACTCCTTCTTCAGATCAGGTCTGACTCTGACATGGGATATGAACTGGGACTCGAAGGAGAGACCTTACTGAGTGCTGACAGCTGAATCCGCCGCCGAGTCGACAGACTCGGCGGCGGATTCATCGGAAGGGAGCTTCGATGGAGGCCACGGCTGGATGCCGGTGATCGTCGTAAAGGAGTACTTACTCGTGAAGAAGGCCAGGGCGACTGTCTCGGGTAGGGAGACGGGGCAACCCTTCCGGGCCGCTGCACTATGGTGCGGGTGGGGCCGGATGCCGATCACGAGGTCGCGGTCGTGGTCGTGAGTGCTAAGGAGTGAGTGGTGGCGATACAGGTCATCGGTGCACGGCAGGACCGGTACGACGAGATCCTGACCGAGCGGGCGCTCGGGCTGATCGAGCGGTTGCACCGGGAGTACGGCGCCCGCCGGCTGGAACTGCTGGAGCGCCGGCGCGAGCG